>CAZJTL010000100.1:0-18080 GCA_964548905.1 uncultured bacterium
TGATAGCTGATAGCTGATAGCTGATAGCTGATAGCTGATAGCTGATAGCTGATAGTTGTCAATAGACTTTTTGTCCTTGATAATTTCCTGGCGGAGTATACCGACAAACTAAAACCTGTTTACCATTTCCATTACCAAGAGCGCAACCTACTTCTGTCGTATTTCTCCAGACGATTTGAGTATAGTGACCTGTATCAGCCCAATTACCTGTAGTACTTGTATTGGGAAAAGTACTGCCAGCAATAAAATATTGTTTCTCTCCACCCCATGCATCTACCATCTGAGTCAAAGAAAAACCATTTGCTGTACCACCCCAAAGATTTTCTCCCATGTTAGTGTTTTGAGCATGTTGCAATTGACCTCCCTGAGCAATCAATTGATTAGCCCATTGTTGAGCAGCATCAGCCAAAGTATTAGACCATTGTAAATTCGGAACGCCTACTTCCGCTCGATATTTATTATGGGCGTTTAAAACTTCTTGGGCTATCCCTTGAGTTGTTCCCGTGTCGGGTGTTCCCGTGTTGGGTGTTCCCGTGTTGGGTGTTCCCGTGTCGGGTGTTCCCGTGTCAGGCATTTCAGTCTCAGGCATTCCCTCTACATCTTGTGCATCGATCTTAGGTAGTACCACTATTAAATTGAAACAGACAAAAGTTGCAGCTAAAACAGTAAACTTAACTATGAGATTATTCATGAAAAATTCTCCGCAGTCGAAAAACCCACGGGATTGAGCCGTGGATATTTTAATTAACTTATTTATCATTAAGATATTACTAATGTAAGGATTTTTACTATTAAGAAATAATGTGAGAAAACTGTAGGTTGGGTTGAGGAACGAAACCCAACATTGGCAAGATTTTGTTGAGTTTCACGATCGCTCTAACTAAACTGGCAAGTCTACTAAGTTTCTACAAAACAAAAAAAACTGTCGAACTTAGCGATCGCCAGATCGAGTAAATTTTCCCTAGATGGTAATCGATCGAATTAGAAAATGTCTTTAGCTTTCTCGATCGCTCTGCACAGATTTTAACTAGGGCATAAAACACCATTCTTTTACGTAGAGAAAATTAGAGATCCTCCAAAGCAGAATTGCAGAGGGCAATATTTGCTCTTGTCTCTTTGTGTTTGTTACCTGCATCGGCGATCGCACAAGAAGCACCCATCACCGCAGATGGAACGACGGCGACATCTATCACCACAACTGATGGCAGCAATTTTGACATCGATGGAGGCGACAAGGCGGGTGGCAATCTCTTTCACAGTTTTGGTAATTTTTCTGTCCCAAATGCTGGAAGTGCAAACTTTCTCAACTCACCTGACAGGAAAAAATATTACTTTAATTGGTGGCAATCTTAATTTTGAAAGAGGAATAATTACTGCACCAGGAGGAAGAGTTGAGTTAGGGGGATTATCGGCAAAAGGAACGATAAATATTAACGAAAATGGTAGTTTAACTTTCCCTGTTGGTATTACTAGAAGTGATGTATTTCTCAGTAATGGTGCTTCTGTAGATGTTCGTGCTGGTGAAGGAGGGTTTATTACTGTTAATGCTAGGAATTTAGAGCTATTAGACAGCAAAATATCTGCTCTAGCAAGCGAAAATGCTAACGGAGGGAATATCAATATTGATGCAAAATTTATCGTTGCCTTCCCCAATCAAAATAACGATATCATCGCTACTGCTCAATTAGGAAAAGGCGGACGAATTACGATTAATGCTAAAAGAATTTACGGTTTCGATCGAGAACGCATCCAGTCTATAGACGTAGATCCACAAACTCTGACAACTAACAATAAAAATGATATCAACTCTACTTCTGCCGATCCCACGTTAAGTGGTACTGTTAACCTCAATACCGAACAACTAGATCCTGCTAAAGAAAGAACTCAATCCCTTCAAGGTGCGATCGAACCAGATGAAACAATAGCTTCTGCTTGCGGTACCGATGGAAGTGGTGCGCTAACTAATACTTTTACTATTACTGGACGCGGTGGAATGCCTACCGATCCGACTAAACCGCTTAATAGCAGTTATCTATCAGGAATGCAGGGAGCAGGGAGCAGGGAGCAGGGAGCAGAGAAGCAGAGGAGCAGAGAGGCGGAGGAGATGAGGAGAAAAGGAGACGGGGAGATGCTCTTAGTTTAGATGAGAATAAAAAAACTTTCTCTTCTGATGACGTTATTCCTGCACGGGGTATGATCGTAAATGAAAAAGGTCAAATCGTCCTAACGGCTTATCCCACTCCTAATGTTAGCGATCGAACTACCCCTCAATCTAACTATTGTGCTATTTCTTCTAAATAGGCAACAATTTGCTAAATTCTAACATCTGAGCAAAAAGTATCGATAGGATTGAATTTGGCAGTTGAGGAGAGGATTTAGTCGTGGTAAAAGACTCAGGCGATCGCGGATACGACCAAGTAAATACTAATTCAAAAGACTTTTATTGGTCTTTTTGGTCGGTTGTTCCCATCTATCCTTACAGCAGAAGGCGAACGATTCGTAGAGAAATTATTAAAGATACTCTCTGGACTTTCGAGCAACTGCAAGGCATTTTCTACGTTGTCGTCCCCATTCGCATGACTGTCGTAAAGTTGGAAGAGGGAGGATTGCTCGTCTATGCACCCGTCGCGCCTACCAATGAATGTATTCGACTCGTCCAAGAATTAGTGAGCGAACATGGAGATGTGAAATATATTATTTTGCCAACTATTTCTGGGATCGAGCATAAAGTTTTCGTTGGTCCTTTTGCGAGAAAGTTTGCTAACGCTCAAGTTTTTGTTGCTCCCGATCAGTGGAGTTTTCCCCTCAATCTTCCTTTGAGTTGGCTTGGTTTGCCAGGAAAACGCACGCAAATTTTACCAGAAGATAGTAGAAATACGCCTTTTGCTGGTGAATTTGACTATGCAATTCTGAAAACGATCGATCTTAACTTAGGTTGTTTTTCTGAAGTCGCTTTTTTGCACAAGCGATCGCGCACTCTCTTAGTTACGGATTCAATTGTATCTGTTCCCCAAGAACCACCCGCGATCGTTGAATTAGAACCCTATCCTTTATTATTTCACGCTAAGAATCATGCCAGCGATGTAGTAGTAGATAATCAAACTAATCGCCGTCAAGGATGGCAACGTATTTGTCTATTTGCCTTATATTTTCGATCGAGCGTCTTAGAAGTACCTAAATGGGGTGAAGTATTTCTCAACGCTTTAAAAGCTAGCGATCGCTCTAAAAAAGCTTATTTTGGCTTATTTCCCTTCAAATGGAAAGAACATTGGCAAAGAACTTTTGATTCCCTCAGAGGAAACGGACGTTTGTTTGTTCCACCTATTTTACAAACTCTGATTCTCAACCGCGCACCTAAAGAGACGATCGCTTGGGCAGATCGAATTGCTAGTTGGGATTTTCAGCAAATTATTCCCTGTCATTTCGATGCACCGATCGCCGCTACTCCCGATCGGTTTCGTCAAGCTTTTTCTTTTTTAGAAGCACATCCTGCTATCAATGCTGGTTTGTTTGCAGCTAGTACTTATCCCCTACCAGCAGAAGATTTTCAACTACTCAAAGAAATCGATCGAAATCTTTATAAAATGGGGATTATACCGCCACCACAAGAAAAATTGTAATTTAACTGGGCGAGGTTTTTGTTGCCTCGTTCAATGCCTTAGAGAACCGCTACACTCCACACCCTACCCCCTACATCCTCGCCCGAAGGGCGTTCACCGTTCAAAATGTTTTTTATACTTATTTATATATAGCGTTTCTCAAATCAACCAGATACAGTTGTTTCTATTGCCTATTGCAAGCGTGCCTATTGCCTTCCTCCACGCCCGGTGTATCTCACTTAACCGAGAACTGCTATAAATGCTCTCTGATTCGATCGCCAACAGGAAAAAAGAGAATGGAAACTTTTAACGAGTATCATCTAGATCCACAGCAATTTCCTTTTCTTCATCGCTTGCAAGATAACTGGCAAGCAATTAGAGATGAGTTTACTTATTTTACCCAGAATGCATCTGATGAAGAGTTAAAATTCACTTACGATGTTCTAGGCCCTAAAAGTAAAACGATTAAAACTAAAGGTAAATCAAAATACAGTGCTTTTGGGATCTTATTTCAAGGTAAGTTTATTGAAGAATATATTCAGATTCACCAAATAGAATATCCCGATTGCACCACAGATGAAGCCTCAGCAAAAGCACTGGCATTGAGAGAGAAATATTTCCCCAATTTAGCTAAAGCGATCGCACAAGTAAATTCGAGCGAAGATGATATCCTCAGAAATGTCTATTTCGGTACATTTCACCCAGGCTTGGATATTAAGCTTCATGTTAACTATAATCCTCATATGAATCGTGGTTATCTGGGATTAATCGTACCAGAAGGAGATATCGCCATGAAAATCTGTCACGATAAGTATTATTGGCATGAAGGGCAATTTATGGTTTTAGATCACAGCTATCCTCACTGTCCTCACAATTACACCGATCGTGACAGAACCGTTTTGGTTGTAGACTTTTTTAAACCAGATTGGGCGAGAGAAAAAGTGATTCAGTTTGAGCAAGAGCAAGTCACTGAACGGATGCAGGATAATCCTTACAGCTTAGGTGTTTTTGGCAAAAGCGATCGCGCTAAGGAAGAAGATTTTATTAAGTATGGTTTAGCTCATCAATTAGAGTGGGATAAAGCTTTAACTTAATAATTAGGTTGATGCTTCCTATTTAATCGCGATCGTCAATTCTTGTGCGATCGCAACCTTTGGATTAAATTGCTTACACTACACCAGCTTGAAAAATCTGGTTTGCACTCAGGTTTAGATCGGGGAAGGTTGGGGACACAATTCGAGCGCGATCTCGAAACCTGGTGATTTCATATTCTCCATCAACCAAGTTACAGACAGAGATAGTAGGTTGCTTGGGATTACCAATAAAATTACGTCCACCCAATGCTGCATAATCAACAATCCAGTATTCGGAGATCCCCATCTCTTCGTAGTCGGCATATTTTAAATAGTAATCATCTCGCCAGTTAGTCGATACAATTTCAATCACCAAAGGTATAGATCCACCCAAACTGAGGGTAGATTGTTTTTTCCATAATGGTTCATTTGCCAAATTTTCACGATTTACTAATAGCACATCTGGGAAATAACCAGAATCTTTTTCAGGGGGTTTAACTATAGCTTGATTGGGCATGAAATAGGAAAGATTTAATCGGTCAAACTCAACAGTAACTTTTTTTGCCAAGAAACCCTTTATTTCTTCATGTTCCCCTACAGGTTGGGGCATTTCAACAACTTCTCCATTATGCAACTCATAGTGTATCCCGAAATTTTCAGTGAGACGATCGACAAATTCCTCGAAGGTTACTAGTTTAGGTAAAGCTTGAGTCATGGTTTTTGAGGATGATTGCTTAGAGATATTATTTTAAATTAATTTTTAATTGTGGAAATATTACGATAATTTAGAAAAATTTCCCCGAAATATTGTTTAGATGAATGCCAAAACCTACAAAAAGCTAATCGCCAAGCAATTCGATCGCGATTTTCAATCTGCGGTTGAAATTGTCGAAGTTCCTATTCCCGAACCTGCTGTTAACGAAATACTAATTCGCAATCAATTTGCTGGTATCAATAGTGGTTTTGATACCTTACTTTGTCAAGGCAAGGTTCCCTATGTTAATTTAAATCCTCCTTTCGATTTGGGTGTAGAAGCTGTCGGTGAAGTCGTAGCTATGGGAGAAGAGGTTCGAGATTTTCAAGTTGGAGATGCTGTAGTAACTACTTTACGAGGGGGAGGTTATCGAGAATATCAAGCGATCGCTGCTAATCTTGCTGTTAAAGTTCGTCAAGCAACACCAGAAGTATTAACCTTAATGCCTACAGGAATATCGGCTTTAGTAGCATTAGAACGAGTAGGAGAGATGAAAAGTAATGAAGTAGTTTTAGTGACGGCGGCGGCGGGAGGAACGGGTCATATTGCCTTACAATTGGCAAAATTAGCAGGCAATCATGTGATTGGTACTTGTGGATCTGAGCAAAAAGCAGAATTGCTGAAAAAATTAGGCTGCGATCGCATTATCAATTACCGTACCGAAGATCTCGATCGAATTCTTAAAAGTGAATATCCTCATGGCATTAACTTAGTTTTTGATTGTATTGGCAAACAAGTTTTTGATGCTTGTGTTGACAACTTAGCAATTCGCGGACGTTTAGTTGTGGTTGGTTTTATTTCCGAATATGGCAAAAATTGGGAGGAAGTCACACAACCCCGTATTTATCAGAAAATATTTTGGAAAGCTGCATCTGTGCGCGGTTTTCTGATGCCTCTCTATCAAGAATATGTTGCCGAAGCACGCGATCGCCTATTAAACCTCTTCTATTCTGACAAACTCAAAGTTGCGATCGATCCAACTCAGTTTCATGGGATAGAATCTATTCCTACTGCTGTTAAATACCTACTCAGTGGTCAAAATTGTGGCAAAGTAGTGGTCAGATTTTAGTAATTATTTATTTCTAGTTGAGGGAAGGCGATGGCAGCAAGTTCAGAAAATACGTTAAAAGTTGCTCATCAGGCATTTGAAAAGTTACAGCATGGTTTGGCAACAGGGGAATGGAACCCCATGTTAGATCTGCTCACAGATGATTTTAATTTTTGGTTTCCAGTAGGACCATATCACGGTTTAAATGTTGGCAAGGAAAAGGCTAAAGCTTTTTTTCAATATGTCTCAGAAGTGTTTGGTACAACAATTAGACTGACTAGTCTAGAGCGAGTTACCAGCAATGAGACGACGGTTGTGTTTGAGTTTCGCGATCAAGGAATGATGCGAGAAGAAATTTATAAAAATCGGATCGCAGTTTCTTTTGATGTGCGAGGAGATAAAATTTGTGGCTATCGAGAGTATTTTGGTAGTGATAGTAAATCAAATTAAACGTTAGTTTGGCGCTGGAAGTATGTCAGCAAAATTTTTTAGGGAGAAATAATCAATGTTGAACAGCCGTCTTTTTGAAGCAGGCGGAGTAGTGATGTTGCCGCTACTTGCCTTTTCAGTTTTGGCAGTTACCTTAATTATTGAAAGGATTGTTTTCTGGTCTAAACTAAATCGAAGACAGGGACGACTGGTTAAAGAAGTTTTAGGATTGTATCAACACCAACCCGATCTAGTAGCAGATAAATTAAAAAAGAATCGAGATTTGCCATTGGCAAGAATTTTTATGGCAGCAGTGGCGTTAGAAGAGCCTACTCCAGAAGAATTTCGACTAGCATTAGAAAGTGAAGCACAAGCAGAAATACCCTTGCTCAAGCGCTTTAACAATGTCTTTGAGACAATTATTAGTCTTTCTCCCTTACTTGGACTCTTAGGTACAGTTTTAGGTCTAATTCGCTCTTTTGCTTCTCTTAATATTGGCGATGTAGGTGGTACTAAAACCGCAGGGGTAACTTCAGGTATCAGCGAAGCTTTGGTTTCTACCGCCTCTGGACTCATAGTTGCAATTTTTGTATTAATGTTTGCCAATGCTTTTCGCAGTATGTATCAACGCCAAATCGCTCAAATTCAAGAATATGGAGGACATTTAGAATTACTCTATCGTCGTCGTTACGAACGAACTCGTCAAAGACAACTACTTTCATAGGGTGTAGGGGAGGCGCGGGATCTGAGGTCTCCTCAGATCTTTAAGCGCCGTTGTAGGGTGTAGGGTTGGTAGGGTCAAAATTAGCGATTTAGAAGATTTGGATGGTATTTTTGCTGATTTTTTAGCAAAATGAGGAGTTTTACGATTAGATTTTTGCTTTGTTATACTGACGAAGTATTATCTTATTAAATACGGTAGTACATGAACAATATGGTAAAAGTTATTAAGCCTTCTGGCATTTTAGATGGAACACAAGCGCATCACTTTCGTCAAGAAATCGATCTGAGCGTCGAAAGTGGGACGGAAATACTTTTAATAGACTTTGCTGACGTGACATTTATGGATAGCTCTGGTTTAGGCGCTTTAGCTCAGTCTCTTAAAACTGTACGCGCTGCTGGCGCTCAATTGTTTGTTTGTTCTCTCAACGAGCAGATCAAAATGTTGTTTGAACTAACTAGTATGGATAAAGTCTTTTCAATTATTGCCGATCGCACAGAACTAGAAGAAAAAATACATAATAATACTTAGATAAAAATATTATTTTTTTACTATAGAAAATATTTATTTAATAAAAATCAATTTGTACGATCGAAAGATCGTCTTCAAAGTTAGCTTGTGGGTTGCAAGCTTGGACTTGTTCGAGAAGCCGATCTAAATTGCGCTGGGGTGTTCTTTTGTAATCCTTGAGTAGCTCGATAAACTTATCCAATCCCCAAATCATGCTGCGAGATTGATCGATTTCATAAATTCCATCACTAAATACATATAAGCTCGATCGAGGTGTAATCGAACAAGAAGCATTCATATAGTTAACATCGGGGAACATGCCAATCGGCACCCCAGGAGTTTTCAATTTTTTCTCGATGATATTGTTATGGTTATCGACAGAAAGTAATACCGCAGGTGGATGTCCGGCACTAGCGTAAATAATCTCTCGTTTGTTGATATTATAAACTCCATACCAAATTGTAAAATACTTATCGTTGCGTTCGTTCATTTGGAAAGTTCGATTTAAACCCCGCAGAACTTCTTTAGGTTGGTAATAATCAACCCGATCGAGCAAACGCGATCGCAATACATTAATCACCGACAAAGAAGGAAGCGCCGCTCTTAAACCATGTCCAGAAACATCTAATAAATAAATAGCCAAATTTTCAGAATCGAGCCAATAATAATCAAAACAATCGCCACCTAATTGACGTGAAGGCAAAAAACGCACGTCTATTTCTAGTGATTTATCTTTTAAAGGTGGTGGCAAAATATTACTAACATATTCTGCTGCTTCAGCTAATTCAGCTTCTAATAGTCGTTTTTGTTGCTGAAGATCGCGGCTGAGTTGATGCAATCTCAATCCTGCTCTGACTCTAGCTTTGAGTTCGTACATTTCAATCGGCTTACACAAAAAATCATCCGCACCAGCATCTAAGCCTTTAACTCGGTCTTCTACAGAATCTAAAGCAGTCAGCAAAATAAAAAAAGTGGTCGAAAGCTCTGGTATGGCTTTAAGCTGACGACATACATCTAGCCCATTCATACGGGGCATCAACCAATCACAAATTACAAGAGCTGGTCGTAACTCTAGCGCTTTGCCTAAACCTTCTTCACCATTACTTGCTAAAGTAATCTCATAACCTTGAGAAGCTAACGTTCTTTTGAGCAATAGTTGAGTAGAATAATCATCATCAATAATCAAGATTTGAGGCATAGAAAAGATTTTATCAAGATTGCTTATCGAAAAATTAATTATCTGCCAGAAAAGATCGTAATTAAGTTCATCTACACTGAAGCTCAAATTAAGAAAATTGTCTAGTAGCCATTTTATCTGGCTGTTCCGAATTGATTGCTATTAGTAGTAAGCTATTTAATCCAGAAACAGATCCATTCGTCAATGACTGAAGCTAAATCTTTAAAATCAATTATTTCTGCTCGCTCGTTAGCCGAACAACAGATTCGCGATCGAGTCGTAGTTGTTGATTGTCGTTTCTCTCTAGGCGAACCAGCATGGGGATATCAGCAATATCTTCAGAGTCATATTCCTGGGGCTTATTATCTAGATTTAGATCGAGATCTTTCTGCGCCGATCGAACAACATGGCGGTCGTCATCCTTTACCAGACACACAAATGTTAGCGGAAAAACTTGCAGCCATAGGCATTAAACAAAATGAAACTCTAGTAGTTGCTTACGATGACTCTCATTTTGCTTTTGCTGCGCGTTTGTGGTGGTTGTTGCGCTATCTCGGTCATCAACCCGTCGCTTTGCTCGATGGCGGTTGGAAGGCTTGGACTGAAGGCAATTATCCAGTTACTAGCGAACTCCCAAACAACTCTCAATCTGGCTACTTTCAACCTCAACCCCATTTAGATTGGATAGTAGATATCGAAACAGTTAGAAATTTAGCTATCTTACCTGATACAGTTTTAATTGACTCTCGCGAAGGCGATCGCTATCGAGGCGAACGCGAACCAATCGACCCGATCGCTGGACATATTCCTGGTGCGATTAATTCTCCTTGGAAAAATGTCACCGACGAAAAAGGTTTTCTGCGATCGCTTAAGGAACAACAACAGCTTTGGCAAAGCCTACCACAAGCTCAAAACAAAATCGTCTACTGCGGTTCTGGAGTAACAGCTTGCGTCAATCTTTTCTCTCTAGAACTGGTAGGCTTATCCGACGCTAAACTTTATCCTGGTGGTTGGAGCGATTGGTGTTCTTATTTAACAGGGAGCAGGGAGTAGGGAGCAGGGAGCTTTCTAGCAGAGGAGCAGGGGAGGCGGGGGGAGCGGGGGGAGAATAAAGTCTAAAGTCTAAAGTCTAAAGTAAATACAATTAGCGATGAACAATGAACTATGAACTATGAACTATGAACTATGAACTATGAACAATTAGCCATTAACAAACAACAATTGACCAAAAACTAACAACAAACTAGATATTAAAGACCTAAAAACATCCAAAACATATTAGCTTACCAATTATAAAAAATAATAAAAATGACATTTAAAAAGTTTATTGATTATCGGTAGGTCATCCTAATTAAATATAAGACGAGATATTTTTATTTTTTGGCGAACCCTCATTTTCTAGACAAGGCAAGTTTAAATAAATTTCAGTAGAAAAAGTACTGCCCTAACCTTTACCTTTACCATTTAATATTCAATCTAAATTGACTATCATTTACCATCTTTAAGCTTAGATGCTCACCTGCGATCTAAATTAAACCCAGTAGCGTTTTTTTGCTTGTTTAGCTAAATTTTATTCTGTTTAATCCTGAAAATACCCAAAAATACTTAAGTATTTGCCAATTTTCAGTAACTATAAATGCTATACTAATTGCATATAATTAATGACTACTCTAAACTTCTTATCTAAATTTACTAGGTATTATTTTCTATGGACTGTCCTAATAATTGTATGAGAGACCGTCTCTCTATTTTTGTAGACGGTAATAATATGTTCTACGCGCAGCAAAAAAACGGTTGGTTTTTCGATCCTAGGAGAGTTTTAGAATATTTTACTAAAGATCCAACTGTTAGTCTGGTTAATGCTTTTTGGTATACAGGATTAAAAGATTCACAAGATCAAAGAGGATTTAGAGATGCATTAATTAGTTTAGGTTATACGGTTAGAACTAAAATTCTTAAGGAATATTATGACGATAGTTCGGGTCGTTATTCGCAAAAAGCAAATCTAGATATTGAAATTGTCGTAGATATGTTTAATACAGTAGACCAATACGATCGCGTGATTCTATTTAGTGGAGATGGTGATTTTGAACGAGCGATCGAATTATTAAGGTCTAAAAATACTCACATAACCGTAGTTTCAACAGAAGGAATGATTGCCAGAGAACTAAGAAATGCTACGGACAGATATATAGATCTAAATGATGTCCGTAATTATATTGAAAAAACCGATCTATAAATAATTAAAACTCAACCAAAAAAGCTACAATAAAACGCAAGTAATAGTAAAGTTAGAATAATTTCTAAACTAAGACGCTAAATTAATCAATTTTAATTGTGTCATGAATAATTCATCAGACCGCATTATCATTTTTGACACTACTCTTCGAGATGGTGAGCAATCTCCAGGAGCAACCTTGAATGTAGAGGAGAAACTGACGATCGCTCGTTCTCTTGCCAAACTTGGTGTTGATGTTATTGAAGCTGGATTTCCCTATGCTAGTTCGGGTGACTTTGAAGCAGTGCAGAAAGTTGCCGAAGCTGTTGGCACTGAAGGGGGGCCGACTATCTGCGGTTTAGCCAGAGCAACCCAACAAGACATCAAAACGGCAGCAGAAGCACTCAAACCTGCTTTCTCATCGAGAATTCATACTTTTTTAGCAACTTCCGATATTCATTTAGAATATAAATTACGCAAAACTAGAGCGGAAGTATTGCAAATAGTACCAGAAATGGTGGCTTATGCTAAATCTTTTGTCAATGATGTCGAATTCTCTCCAGAAGACGCAGGCAGAAGCGATCCAGAATTTCTATATCAAGTATTAGAAGCAGCGATCGCGGCTGGTGCAACTACGGTTAATATTCCCGATACAGTTGGATATATTACTCCCAGCGAGTTTGGCGATTTAATTCGCGGTATTAAGGAAAACGTTCCCAATATCGATCGAGCAATTATTTCTGTTCACGGACATAACGACCTCGGTTTAGCTGTAGCTAACTTCCTCGAAGCAGTTAAAAATGGAGCGAGACAGCTAGAATGTACCATTAACGGCATCGGTGAACGTGCTGGTAATGCTGCTTTAGAAGAATTGGTCATGGCTCTACAAGTCCGCCGTCAGTATTTTAATCCTTTCTTGGGTAGACCAGTTGACTCGACTGAACCTTTAACTAGGATTGATACCACCCAAATTTACCGAACCTCCCGTTTGGTGTCTAATCTGACAGGAATGATGGTACAGCCGAATAAAGCGATCGTCGGTGCTAATGCTTTTGCTCATGAGTCGGGTATTCATCAAGATGGAGTGCTAAAACACAAACTTACCTACGAAATTATGGATGCCGAGTCGATCGGTTTGACTAATAATCAGATCGTTTTAGGCAAACATTCAGGTCGCAATGCTTTCCGCACTCGTCTCAGAGAATTAGGATTTGAGCCATCAGATAGCGAATTAAATAAAGCTTTTGTTCGCTTTAAAGAAATTGCCGACAAGAAGAAAGAAATTAGCGATTGGGATATTGAGGCGATCGTCAACGACGAAATCAAACAGCCTCCCGAACTATTTCGTTTAGAATTAGTACAAGTTTCTTGTGGCGATCGCTCTCGTCCGACAGCAACAGTAACCTTGAGAAATCCAGCAGGAGAAGAATTAACCGACGCGGCGATCGGTACTGGTCCTGTAGATGCTATCTACAAAGCAATTAATCGAGTGGTGAACGTACCCAATGAATTAATTGAATTTTCAGTGCAATCGGTTACTGCTGGTATCGACGCGATCGGGGAAGTAACAATTCGCTTGCGCCACGAAGAAAAAGTTTATTCTGGTCGTGCGGCTAATACTGATATTATTGTTGCTTCTGCACGTGCTTATGTTAGTGCGCTCAATCGTCTTTATGCCGCATTGCAGCAGCAGCAATTAGAAGGTGAGAAAGCAGAAACCGCAGGCGTTCTTTAAAGAAGGCAGGAGGTTTTAAAGATAGAATTTTTGGAAAAATTGGGAATACTTAAAACAAGCGATCGAGCTTTATTTATTCCTCATTTTTCTGGAAATTATTTTGGCTAATAACTGTTCTACAGTTGTCCCAGGACAGCCTCTTAACTTTTGGCAAAAGGCAGGATTGAAGCTAGATGCAACTCTTTATGGTGGAAGAGATGTTATTTTAGCGATCGATCTTACTGATAGTGTTGGTTTGAATGATGAAGGTAGAATTCGCCTCGGACAGATTATCAAAGATACTTTGCGATCGGGCGATCGAGTCTATATCGTTCCTTTTGCTAATAAGGTAAATCCTCTTTCTCCAAAATTAGATTCTTTATCTTCTTTGTTCGCTGTTGAATATAAGGGTAAGTCGGAAGATATTCAAAAGATTTTGCAGACTGTACCCCTACAATCTTCTGCTACTTTACGTCAGACAGACATTCAAAATGCTGAATTATTTGTATATCGCGGATTAGCACAAATAAATCAATGTCGTTTGACAGAAAATCAAGCTGTTAAACCTCAATCAATCGTTTGGCTTACCGACGCACCTTTATTTACTGAGGCGGGAATCAATAGCGATCGCTGGAAGGAAACACCTGCCGATAGTCCTTTTCGCCTCAAAGATTCATCTGAAAGTAAACAAAGACAGGGTTGGTTGCAAGCTTTACCTTACAAAGCACGAACACAAGAAATTAGAACCCAGAATAATAAACCATATCAACTTACTGTTGTCGATCTTCCTGCAACGGTTCAAGAATTCTGTACACCAGCGCCAGGAGGAAAAGAGACTTGTTTGGTTACGCCTTATTTAGTCAAACAGTTATGGTTTCCCATTCTACTCTTGACATTAATAATACTAGGTGGGGCGTTTTGGGTCAAGTATTTAATTAGTATCAATAAAAAATGGAAGCTAAAGATAACTTTTGAATCGGATGATAGCCGTGAAGAACAGATTTGTTATTTAAAAAATCGAGAACAAATTTCGATTGGGGATGATTCTATAAATTCTATTTATTGCCCTGGTTTGGAAGCAAGAGCTTATTTAAAACGTGAGAGAAATAAGGTTTATTTGCAACCCACGAATATAGAGCCTATTTTTTATAAAAGTATGGAGCTTAGAAAGCAAGAAGAAATTAAAAATAGTAGCTTCAGGATTAATTGTCCAGATAAAAATCATAAAGATTTTGAGGTTTTTATTCAGATTTTTAAATGATTTCGCGCAAAGACGATAGACAAAACCATGAACTCAATCAACAATAACGACATTCAAACGCAAAAAATCAAACGAACAATTTGCCTAGGTTTAGGCGGTACGGGTCGCGATGTCTTGATGCGAATTAGAAGATTAATTGTCGATCGCTATGGAGATTTATCCGAATTACCGAATGTTAGTTTCGTTCATATAGACACAGATAAAGCAGCTTCTGGCGTATCGGGTTTGAGGACGGGAAATATTTATCATGGAGTCGATTTAAATTTCCGTGATGCCGAAAAAGTTTCCGCAACAATGACCAGAATAGAAGTAAATAACTTTGTTGAAGAATTAAAGAGACGTTCGGTTAATTATGAAGGACAACCAGGAGTTTACGACCATATTAGTCGCTGGTTTCCACCACATTTATTAAAAGATTTAAAAGCGATCGATGAAGGTGCAAAGGGAATAAGACCTGTAGGAAGATTGGCTTTCTTTCATAACTATCGAAAAATTAAAGCGGCGATCGATACTGCTGAAAAAAGAACTAGAGGACACGAAGCTAGTTTGATTAAAAAAGGGTTAATTGTCGATCGCGAATTGAGTATTTTTGTGGTTGGTTCTTTGTGTGGTGGAACGGGAAGCGGCATCTTTTTAGATGTAGCCTATTGTTTGCGTGGTGCGTATGGAGATAAAGGCGCACAAATTTTTGGATATTTTGTCATGAGTCCAGAATTATATGGCAATACTCCAAGTATGAATGCCAATACTTATGCAGCGTTAAAAGAATTGAATTACTATGCTACTTCTGGGAATAAATTTGAAGCTTGTTACGACCCACAAAACTTAGAATACGTACAAGAACAACGTCCACCTTTTGAATATGTTTATTTAGTTTCCGATCGCACGGCGGGAGATTATAAAATTCTTGAAAAAAGTAAGTTATCGAATATTATTGCTCAGAAAATTACTTTAGATTTTGCTGGCGAGTTAGCACCAATAATTACAGCACAAAGAGATAATTTTTTACAGCACATGATTAGTTTGGACGAACATCCTCGTCCTAATGTACAACGTTATTTAACTTTTGGTTTGGCACAGATTTATTTTCCTCGCGATGTTGCCGTCCAAGTTTCTTTTAATCGCATCAAAATTAAATTAATCAAATTCTGGATGCATGGAGAAGGTCAAAGTCCAGATCCTCAAGTTTTATTAGAAAGATTTTTACGCAACTGGTATCCAGAACAAGGACGTAAGGATGGATTTATAGGGAAATTACAAGAAGCAACTACAGATGGAAACAAGAATTTTAGTAATTCTCTAAGTAATTGGAAAAATAAATTAGAAAATACTATTTCAGAATGCAAAAATCAAGACGATCGCCGTAATATTATTCAGCAGTTGGGAAGAGATTTACGGGAACAATTTCGTAAAGTTCAACCAGGAGAAACAGAAAGTACTCGTGGAGTTTGGTTGACGAATTTAAAACAAGTTCGTTTGCGACTTACAGAACAACTCAAACAAGATATCGATCGCTTTCTTGGCGACTTACTCAATCCAAACCAAACAGATTTTTCTCTGACAAATTCTCGCGCTTGGTTGGAGGCTTTACTTACCGAACTAAATAAATCACAAAGAAACTTAGAAGAAAAAGTTAACAGTATCGGACAGATGCATCGTTTGGAAGACTTGGAGAGAAAATGGAAAGACGCAGAACAAATAATCAACGATATTGATTCCAAATCTGGATTACCTTTCTTTGGCAACAACAAGAATAGTAAAGTTCAAGAAGAAGCCAAAGGAATCATCGGACAGTTTTCTAATCTGATCAAACATAACTTTGACTTTGCGATCGCTCAAGAAGCAATTCAAATTATTCAATTTTTACAGCAACACGTTCATAGTTTAACCATAGTTGCCAGTAATTTTTATAACCTGCTTCAAAATACTCAGATTCTTTATGAAAAAAACGAAAGCGAACTCAAACAACTAAACGTTGATGAAATGAGTGGGGAAGCAATCTTTGCAGAAGCAGATACCGAAAATTGCTATCAAAACTTATTACCCGATCGCGATCGACGTTCTCAACTAGCAGCAGTCAGTATCAAAATTACTCAACAAATTGGATTTGGAGACACTTTAACTAGTTGTTTGAGTCAAGAATTAATCGACGAACAACAACTACAACAAGAAATAGATTCAATTGTCGATCGCTTATTTGGATCGAGAAGTTCGAGTAACGCGCAATCCGCTGTCAAACGATTCCTAGAAAACTATTCCAGTAGCGATCGATCTATTCGTTTAGAACAAATTCTTCAAGAAGCAAAACCATTATTACCTCTAAATATTAGCGATCCATATTTCTATGATGATTCAGGAAAGAGTCTAGATGTAATTGGATTTAAAGATAGCGATCGCAAAGAAGTAAGTCTATTTAAAACTATCCTCACCAAAGATTTAGGAATTACCGATAGCGTATTTAAACCAATTCAAGCAGAAGATGAAATTATTTTTGTTTCCGAATATGCTGCTTTTCCTCTCAGATTAGTTAATGGATTAGAACCAATGAGACAACATTACCTTCGCTTACAAAATTACGGTAATGCTTATCTCCATAACGACTATCGCACCATCTTTACAGATATTATTCCTCCCGATGCCAGAGAAATGAAAGAATTACAAGATATTTTCTATCCCTGTCTGGCATTCGATTTGCTTGCATATAATTCCAACAATCGTATGTTTGAATTTCAATACTACGATCGCTTGCGAGACGCATATGAAATCACTTCCTTAAGTCCAGTTTGGAACGAAGCATTAGAACAACTAGCAAACAGACAAGACATGGCGAAAGCACTAAAAGAAATGTTATATAAAGCGATCGCCGACATACAAAACAATCTCAATCGTTGGGAACAATACTATTTACCCAAACTAAGAGAATTCGTAAATAAAGTAGACAACTTACCAGAAGACGACCCTAACTATCCATACAAAACAATTGTAGTGGGAACGAGAGCGACTATTAGTAGTAGTGCCAAAGAAGGAATTATCAATCGCTTCTGGAGAAGAATGCAAGAAGATTATCAACAGAAATATCAACAATATATAGAATCAACTTCGCGATCGCAAAGCTTGCAGGGAGTGCAATCGCAACCAAGTTTACCCGATACAACTTCCTCCCAAGTAACTAATAATAATTCGATCGCGATCGAAACTACTCCAAATAATTACTCCAAGCAAACTAATCCCATATCAGTCGTTGAAGTCGAAGTCGATCCAGATTATCCCAATCCTCCTCAACCAATAACTAAAGATCCAATGACACTCAAAGAGTTAATCGAATGGAAAGAAAAAGGATATCTCTCAGAAGCAGAATTCCAAAAAGCAAAACAAAATATCTTCGGTACTTAAACGCCTGTAGTTAACTTTTAAGAGTTGACTATTAACTTTGGTACTTCTCTATTAATCCTCAAAATCATCTGCGTTTATCCGCGTTTATCTGTGGACTCTTCTTATGCTTAAACTAATTCCACCCTACCTAACCCTCTTCTGTCACTTTCCGTAAATTGAATTAGAATAAGAAAAATTCTTATA
>CAZJTL010000101.1:0-17453 GCA_964548905.1 uncultured bacterium
GATGGGACTACATTACCAAAGCTTTATTAAGTGCAACTTCATAGAGAATTAGTATTACCACTTAAAAGTGAGGGCTTTAGACCCACTAGTTTTCGTGCCAGGAGGGAGAGTGCAGCATGGAAAGAGCGGTCGATCGCCCTTAGCTGCTGCCTGTTGCCCGCTAGAAAGCTCCCTGCCCCGAAGGGGCTTTGGTAATTATTCGGTCTTAAGGCGTAAATGTCGCTCTAATCAGCATTCCAGATCGCTAAGTACTCGATCGCGATCGCTGCTCCCACGCTATGACCGAATAGAAAAAGTGGGCAAGTTGGTTGTTGTCCTCTAATCAATTCTAGAAAAATTCCCAGGTCTTCTCGATACTCAGTCCAAGTATTGATATAACCTGTCTCTCCAGGCGATCGTCCATGTCCTCGCAAATCAAAGCCATATACAGCATAGTTTTTAGGGATCAAATAACGCACCAAGTTATCATAATTATCGCTATGTCCCCCAAGTCCATGTACGATCGCTACAATCGCCTGCACTTCATTTTTTGGCTGCCAGTGTTGGTAGTATAAATCCAATCCTCCGTAAGCTTTAAATCTTCCTTCTTGGCTATCGATCATCAGACTTTAGGTTTGAAACTTAAGTAATTTCCCGATCGTTATCTTATCAACAGATATTTTTTTTTTGCTTAACATCGTTGAATTTAATTTAGTGACAATTAACTAGCACACATTTTCCTCATATTTTTTATCTATTCTGATTGAGGAGATAGATTTTTGAAGTATTGATTTAGTGATGGCAAGCTTGCAGATAGCAATTCTCGATTGAGTGAGATACACATCGATCGAAATAGGCAAAAGGCAAGAAGCACTCAGGCAAGAAAAATTGTATTTCATTGATTTAAGAAACGCTATATCCGAACAAATTAATAAATACTAAGACGGCAATTAAATTTAAACTTTGGAGGGGTCGGATGATGCTGGAACAAAATCGATTTGTTGATATTTTAGCTACGCTATTAATTAGTTGTTTGGGCTTTTTTGGCTGGTTACAAATAGTCGAAGAGCATAATCTGCAATCAATGAAGATAAAGGAATTGGGCGATCGCCAACAGGAAATTCTCAAAACTAATTTAAATAATTTTACACTCAGCATTCCAGTCGTCTCTGTCGATCTGAGAATGCCTCAATACAGACTCCACGATAACGAAAAAAGCATAATCGGGGCTAGCAACTGAAGCTAAAGACTTTAAGCGCCTTCTGTACTAAAAAATAGGGAAATAAAGCAATGAAAACACTCCAAGAAAAAATTATCATACTCTGGACAGTTTTTCTATTAGGTACGCTCTTTCACACAGAGTTAGGATTGATGCCGCTTTTTCATGGTATTAATATTGCTATACTCAACAATTCAGCAACAACCAATATTACTGAGATAGCTGGTATTTTATGGGGTATGTTAGCCTTTTTTGCCATACCCATGTTCGCGATCGTCGCTACGGCTTTTACTAACTCAAAACGCTATCGGGTGTTTCATTTTGGTTTAACTGTTGTTTACAGCGTCTTGAATCTTCTCCATGTCATTCTCGATTTAATGGTCAAACCAATCGTCTGGTCGCAGATTACTTTAATGGTAATTCTATTTATAATTGGTCTGCTGCTGAACCTTGTTGCTTGGCAATGGATGCAAGGATACTCTCGCAGATCGAGATTACAAGAAAAATTGACCGTTTCTGAGTCTTGAACATGATCGAAAATATTGATCGAGGCACTGTAGTTTCTATCAGAGGAAGCACGATCGATGTTCGCTTTCCGCAAAGACTACCAGAACTTCAAAGCCAACTGCAAGCAGGAAAAGATAGTCAAGTAGCGCTCGAAGTAGTATCTCACCTCAGTTCTGAAGTAGTAAGAACGATTGCTCTGACAGCTACCGCAGGATTATCCCGTGGCGATCCAGTTATCGATACGGGGCATCCTTTGCAAGTCCCAGTGGGAGGACGTTTGCTCGGCAGAATGTTTAATCTCTTTGGCGTGGCGATCGATGGTAAAGCAGAAGTCAATGGGGGTGAGTGGCGTTCTATTCATGCCAGTCCCGTATCTTTGGCAAAACGAGCTACTACTTCAGAAATCCTCAAGACAGGAATCAAGGCGATCGATATCCTCACTCCCTTAGAGAGGGGTGGCAAAGCTGGATTACTTGGCGGGGCAGGGGTAGGTAAGACAGTGCTAATTACGGAAATGATTCACAATATGGTGAAACAGCATCGGGGAATTAGCCTTTTTTGCGGTATTGGCGAACGATGTCGAGAAGCGCAAGAACTTTACCAAGAGATGCAAGCAACAGGGGTTTTGCCCAATACTGTCATGGTTTTCGGACAAATGGACGAACCGCCTGGTGCTAGATTTAGGGTGGGTCATGCTGCCCTGACAATGGCAGAATACTTTCGAGATGATGCCAAACAAGACGTATTGCTGCTGATAGACAATATCTTCCGCTTTATTCAGGCTGGGGCAGAAGTTTCTGGACTGATGGGACAATTACCCTCCCGCGTCGGCTATCAACCCACCCTAGCCACAGAATTAGCCGAATTAGAAGAGCGCATCTGCAATACAGCAACGGGAGCGATTACTTCAATTCAAGCTGTCTACGTGCCAGCAGACGATTTTACCGATCCAGCCGCAGTTCACACCTTTTCCCATCTCTCAGCCTCGATCGTGCTTTCTCGCAAACGAGCCAGCGAGGGATTCTATCCAGCCGTAGATCTGCTCCAGTCGGGATCAAAAATGCTGATGCCCCATATTGTCGGCGATCGCCACTATCGCATCGCCCAAGAGATTCGTCAAACCTTAGCCAATTATGAAGAATTAAAAGATATTATTGCCATGTTGGGATTGGAAGAACTTGCCCCAGTCGATCGCCAGATTGTCTACCGCGCCAGACGGCTAGAAAAGTTTTTGACTCAACCTTTTTTCTCAACCGAACAATTTACTGGATTATCAGGAAAAATAGTAGAACTAGAAGCAGCGTTGGATGGGTGCGATCGCATTCTTAAAGACGAATATTCCGACTATCCAGAAAATTCACTATATATGATTGGTACGATTGAAGAGGCGCAAAAATAAGTAGTTGGACTTTGATTAAATTCATCGATGGAGAAAGGCAAGAGGCAAGAGGCAAGAGGCAACAGAAATACAAGGTGTGTAATTAATTCTGCCCATGTACTTAAAAATGATGAAATTAAAGGTTTTATTACCAACCAAAATTCTTTTGCAAGAGGAAGTAACCAAAGTAACTGCCGAAGCAGAGAACGGCTGTTTTTGCCTCCTCCCCCATCACATCGATTTTGTTAGTACTCTAGTCCCAGGAATTCTCTCTTTTGTCTGTACGGACGAACGCGAAAGATTTTTAGCCGTGGATGAGGGCATCTTGGTAAAATGTGGGTTAGAGGTACTAGTTTCAACCAAACAAGCAGTCGAGGGTTCCGAACTGGGAAAATTGCAGCAAACGGTTGAAAGAGAGTTTCGAGTTTTAGACGAAAGAGAAAAACTAACCCGTGCTGCTGTCGCCAAGTTGGAAGCCAATTTGATTAGGCAATTTACCGAATTGGGCAAACATGGATAGCCATCGCAAGATTAGAGCGAAATTCAGTCGCCAAGTAGGGACAAAAGAAGACCGCAAGCTCTTAGCTAGACGGGAAAAAGATCGATCGCTCTGGTTTGGTTTGGGTTTACTGGGGTTAGTAGGTTGGTCGATCGTCGTTCCCACTTTGTTAGGTTTGGTTTTGGGCGGCTGGATCGATCGCACCTTTCCCAGTCGTTTTTCTTGGACTTTGATGCTGATGTTTGGAGGGTTAATTATGGGCTGTTTGAATGCATGGAACTGGGTTACTAGAGAACAAAATCAGATCGATCGCTGGCAACCTCCTCCAACAAAGGAACAGGAGCGTGAGGAAACAAACTTATGATTGACTTAGTGTTTCTACCTCTAACCTTACTGATGGGAATTGGACTAGGACTACTCTATTTTGGGGGACTTTGGCTGACTGTTCGCCAACTGTCCAAAACCCAAAACCCTGTATTGCTCTCCCTGTTAAGTTTTTGGGGACGCATAACGATTAGTTTAGTCGGTTTTTTTCTAGTGATGAGATGGGGACAGAATAACTTGGTAATTCATCTGTCGATCTGCTTAACAGCCTTCTTTTGGGTGCGAAATCGCATGGTACAAGTTCTATCTCCTCATAACTAACAACCGACAATGCACATTAGTCCTGACACGATCGTTTTTTGGCGATCGGGAACCTTAGTTCTCAATGCCACCCTCATCTTTACTTGGGTGGTAATGTTACTGTTAGTAGTTGGCTCCTGGTTGGTAACGCGCAAGCTATCAACATCAACACGCTTGTCGCGCTGGCAAAATTTATTGGAAATTTTGGTGATAGGTGTGCAAGAGCAAATTCAACAAGCTAGTCAGCAAAATGCAACTCCTTATTTACCTTTCATCGGTACTCTATTTATTTTTATTGCTGTCTCCAATCTCCTGGCGATTATTCCTGGCTACCATCCACCAACAGGTTCTCTTTCCACCACAGCAGCGCTAGCTATCTGTACTTTCTTTGCCGTTCCTGTTTACGGCATCAAACAACAGGGATTATTAGCCTATTTCAAGCAATATCTTCAGCCCAACCCTTTAATGCTACCCTTTCATATCATTGACGAACTATCGCGCACCATAGCCTTGGCAGTTCGTTTGTTTGGCAATGTCATGAGCGAAGGAATGGTGGTAGGAATTTTACTGTCGATCGCTCCTTTGTTTTTTCCAATTTTGATGCAGGTGTTGGGACTTTTAACTGGCTTGATTCAGGCATATATTTTTGCCATTCTTGCCACTGTGTTTATTGCTTCAGCGACTCACGCACAAAGCGATACCAATTTAAATAGTCTTCACGACAGATCTAAGTAGGGGCGAATGGCCATTCGCCCCTACATCAAATTAATTTAACGTGTCGCATTCTTCTTTTAAATTAAGCGGGTTTTAAATTAAGCGGGAGGAAAGTATTTGTGGATAGCATAACTTTGGTGGGAACGATTTCCATTTTTACGGCGGGGCTAACTCTGGCGATCGGTTCGATCGCGCCATCTTTGGGGGAAGGTAGAGCAGTTGCTCAAGCTTTGAGCGCCCTGGCACAGCAACCAGATGCAGCCAACACCATCACGCGCACCTTATTTGTGGGTTTAGCTTTTATCGAATCCGTTGCCATTTATTGTTTTGTGGTATCTTTGATTTTGATTTTTGCCAATCCTTTCTGGAACTATGTCATAACTAAAGCGGGAGGTTAGGTTCGTGGCGATCGATTGGTTTACCTTCTTCGCTCAGATCGTCAACTTTCTAATTTTAATCTTCCTGCTGCAACGCTTTCTCTACCATCCGATTATTCAGGCGATGGCAAAACGGGAAAAGACGATCGCCGATCGCTTTGAAACTTCTCAACAAAAATTACAGGAAGCTCAGCAAGAAGTCGATCGCTATCAACAGATGCAACAGCAACTAGCACAACAGCAAGAAATGATGCTCGATCGAGCGCGAATAGAAGTCGAACAGCAGAAACAAGAGTTGATGCAACAGGCACGAGAGGAAGTGGAAGTAACTCGTCAGCACTGGCAAGAAACCCTGATCGAGCAGCAGGATTCATTTCTCCAAGAGTTGCGCCACCGAATGATGCAGCAGATTCAAGATACTCTTCGTCAAGCGCTAGAAGATTTAGCCGATCGGGATCTGGAGCAACATCTGATTCAGATTTTTCTCGATCGCCTGAAAAACTTGCCGCAAGATGAACTTAAAAAATTTCAGCAAGGGATAATCGCTTCAAACCATAATTCCGAACCAATTTTTATTTACAGTGCCTTTGCCATTCCAGAAGCATCCCGTCAAAACATTATCCAAGTTGTAGGAGAGCAATTACAAAGTCCAGTCAATCTTCAATTCGAGAACGATCCAGAACTAATTTGTGGGATCGAATTAAGAGCTTCTGGTTACAAACTCGCCTGGAGTATGGACAATTATTTAGCCAAGCTAGAAGAAAATTTAGCCACTGTTTTTGACGAGGAAATTAGTAATTCTTAGAGACTGTTTATAAATTAAATATAAAGACATAACTAACCCGTCCCTTGCAGTTTTTTAGGCGATTTTGACTTGGAATGATATCCAGAAAGTTTCCGCATAATAAATAGTTAGCTGGCTTCATACATCTGCATTGCGCTTGTAGGTTAAGTCCTCGACAGAGGAAACACAAGGTCTGAGGCAGTCGCTGATTTGAATCGTCAAATAAAAATCATTCAAAAATAGAGAGAGATATGAAGTGTCCCAAATGTAACAATCCGATATCGCCATTCAAAGTTTGGCTAATTTCTCGTTGGTCATTTGTTAAGTGTAATAAGTGCGGAACTCGATCGGGTAGAGATGTAAATTTGCAGTTATTTATTATTGCAGCTTTATTAATATTTCCTATAGTTTTTCAATTTAGTGTATTCAATCCACTATTTCTTATCTGGGCTGGCATCGTAATGTTCATAGATGCTTATACGATTAAATTAGTTTCAAAGGAAAAAGAGAACATTGATAAATAATTGTCTTTGGTGTTTCAAAGCGCTCAGGAGATAGTTAGTGAGGACAGTAGCGAGAGGCGATCGGTGAGTGCGAGAGGTGAAGTGGTTGAGGGCAATCGATGGCGTTATCCAGCTAACCCCTTTCATCCCAATACCTATGAAGCCACTCTAGTGTATTTGATTCGGCAACAGGGCGAGTTGACCATACACACAGATCGGCAAGTACTCGGTCTGTTCTCGCAGGCAACGTGGGAAAAACTGTGTTCAACGATGCTAATCTCACCATGCAGAAAACAAGCCTAAATGGCATTTACGACCAGTATCTTTTAGGTGACAGAGAGTATCCACTTACCGTTTTCGTAGGGCAAAAAGCGTGATAGGGGAAGAAACACACTCAAAGGCTGACGGATTGCTAACAACGGGTTGCAGTGCAAGTCATTTCACACTGGGAAAGCCCTGCGTTACTATTGGAGAACCAATATGAATCAAGATAACCAAATCCTACAATCTCTACTCGATGATACCTTCACTACCATCGATCGCACTCTCAAAAACTACAAACCAGAACTAAAATCCCAGGAAATCGGCGTAGTCAAATTCGTCGGTCAGGGAATTGCCCGCGTTGCTGGTTTACCTGGAGTAAGATCTGAAGAAGTAGTAATCTTTCCAGGAGACGGATTGGGAATGGTCTTCAACCTCGATCCCGAAGAAGTTGGCATTATCTTACTGGAAAAAAGCGAACATCTCAAAGCAGGTTGTGAGGTGCGTCGTACTGGAAGAGTTTTGGACGTGCCTGTAGGTAAAACTTTATTAGGTAGAGTCATAGATCCCATGGGTCGTCCTTTAGACGATCGCTCTGGGGTAAGAGAGTCACAGCGCCGTCCAGCAGAACGAAAAGCTCCAGGGATTATGGATCGCGATCCCGTCACCGTCCCCCTGCAAACAGGAATCAAGGTAGTTGATGCCCTAATTCCGATCGGCAGGGGTCAGAGAGAATTAATACTTGGCGATCGCGCTTCTGGAAAAACAGCGATCGCTTTAGATACGATTGTCAATCAGAAAGATAAAAATGTAATTTGCGTCTACTGCGCGATCGGACAGCGCAGTTCGGCGGTTGCCAAACTGATTGGCGACTTGCAAAAATATGGAGCGATGGACTATTGCTTAGTGGTGGTAGCAGCAGGAGAAGAACCACCAGGATTGCAGTTTATTGCTCCCTACGCCGCCACTACTATGGCAGAATATTTCATGGAACAGGGACAAGATGTCTTAATCGTTTACGACGATCTGACCTCTCACGCCCGCGCCTACCGAGAACTGTCTCTATTGTTGCGCCGCCCTCCAGGTCGAGAAGCCTTTCCAGGCGATATCTTCTACATCCATTCTCGTTTGTTAGAAAGAGCTACCCATTTGAATGCAAAACTAGGCGGTGGTTCTCTCAGTGCCTTGCCGATCGTGGAAACAGAAGCACAAAATATTTCTGCCTACATTCCTACCAATCTCATCTCGATTACTGACGGACAGATTTATTTAGCACCCAACCTATTTCAAAAAGGAGTTTTACCAGCAGTAGATGTAGGCAAATCCGTCTCGCGAGTGGGGGGCAAAACTCAACTGCCCGCCTATCGTGCTGTAGCAGGAGATTTACGCCTATCCTATGCTCAATTTGAAGAATTAGAGATTTTCTCTCGCTTTGGTACGCGCTTGGATGAAAATACTCGTCAAATCCTCGAACGAGGTCGTAGGGTAAGGGAAGTTTTCAAACAAGATCGATATCAACCCATGCCAGTAGCAGAACAAATTGCCGTCTTATTGGCAGCAGGTAAAGGATTATTCGATCGATTGGCGATCGAGCAGATCGCCGCAGCAGAAGCAGCGATTTGTCAAGCACTGAGACAAAAGTTACCAGAGTTATGTTCGCGCATTCAATCTGGAGAAAAACTCGACGAGGAAGATTTGGAGATGCTCATTGATACTGCTAAACGCGCGATCGAAGAGAAGAAAACAAATGTGGGAGAATAATTATGCCAGCCTTTGAATCTCTCCAACGTCAAATTAAGACAGCTCAAGAACTGCGATCGGTAGTCAAAACTATGAAAGTTTTAGCAGCAGCAAGCATTCGAGCGCACGAACGAGCAGTAGAGTCTTTGAGCGAATACAGTCGCACTATTGAAATGGGGTTGCAAATATTATTAAGAGAACACTCCGATCGCCAAATCTTCGAGCGCTGGACGATGGAGACAGAAGTTACTGCCAAAACCAAACTGGGTGTAATTGTCTTTGGTTCCGACCAAGGAATGTGCGGTCAGTTTAACGAGCAGATCGTTCGTTATTATCTTTCTCAACCAGAACTTGTTTCTGTTCCCTCGAACAATCGAATCACATTGGCAGTAGGAGAACGAGTAAGTTATCCTCTCGAAGAAGCAGGAGTGGCGATCGCCACTAGCTTGACTATGCCCAGTTCCCTTGCTGGCGTTGCGCCTATGGTTCAAGAATTATTAATGTATATAGAAACTTGGCGTTCTCAGCAGCAGATCGAGCGAATTATGCTATTACATCATCGACTTCGTTCCAATACATTTTGTCTTCCCCACACTTTACAACTGTTGCCAATCGATCGAAGCTGGTTGCAAGATTTACAACAGCGCAATTGGTCTTCTCGCACTTTACCAACTTTTACTATGGATTGGGAGCGCTTGTTTGCAGCCTTAATTCGCCAACATTTATTTATTTCCGTGTATCGTGCCTGCACTGAGTCTCTAGCGAGTGAAAATGTCAGTCGCCTTGCATCGATGCAAGTTGCCCAGCAAAATATCGAAGAGCAATTAACTGCACTCCACGCTCAATTCCAACATCAGCGTCAAACTTCTATTACTGAAGAAATTCTCGAAATTGTATCTGGTTCTGAGGCATTAGATCGGAATTAAAGGCAACAGCTTAAGCCATCATAGCTGCCATACGAGCTTTTAAGTTTTCGATCACATCGGGAGTTGCTTGGGTTGTTTGCCATGCTGGACGTGCCATCAAGCGATCGCACCAAGCATTTAATTTAGGATAATCACTTAAGTTAATCCCACAACCTGTCAACCAGGGAATAACAGTTCCAGCGACAGATTCGGCAAGAGTGATAGTTTCACTACCGAAGAAAGGGCGATCGTCTAGCAAATTCTCAAAAAACTTGAGTACGGTTGAGACTTTTTGTTTTGCCTGTTCGATTTTTTCGGCATCTTTGATGGGAAATCCGAACAAAATTGAGGTCAGAGGCATCATTCCAGGTAGCAACTCATTCGCTGTTACTAGTTGCACCATCTTGACAATTGCCAAATCTTTAGGGTTGCTAGGCAACATTTTCGGTGTGGGATATTTTGCCTCTAAATAATCCAAAATAGCTAGAGATTCCACCAGGTTAAAATCATCATCGACTAAAGCAGGAATGTGGTGAAAAGGATTGATTGCTAAAAATTCTGGTTTAAATTGTTCGCCATCGAGTTTTAAGTGAATTAACTCAAACTCCAGTCCTTTTTCTAGCATGGTTATCCAGACGCGACGGGAGTTAGGCGAAATGGGGTCGTGGTAGAGTTTGATCATAATCAGATGTTACTATTTCGATCATTAATTAAAATTTATTAACCCAATAAAATTTAACTTTGGCACAACATGGATCTACCCTCCTTTTTATGGTTGTGGAAAATTGCAGCTTGGTCAATGGGATTAGCCATTTTCGCTTATCTACTACTGGCTATATCAGGCGGATGGATGTTACAGAGACGGATATCTAGGTTATCTCGCCCTCTTTGGTTTAGACCAGTTCATCTGGCGATCGGTACGATTATGGTATTCCTGGTATTAGTGTTGTTGTGGATTGGGGTTATCGGTACACTCGGTTATTATGGCAGTCTCGGTCATTCCTCACATTTAATTGCTGGATTGTCTGTGGTGGCTTTAGTAGCTGTTTCTGCTTGGAGTGCAGTGCAAATTAACTCTCAAAATACCTGGGCGCGATCGCTGCATATTGGCACTAATATTTTGCTTTTAATTGGTTTTTGCTTCGTCTCCCTAACAGGCTGGAGTGTGGTACAAAAGTATTTAGAGAATAGAGTTAATTGAATAGCTGATTGTTCATTGTAGAAAAAGGGAGCAGGGAGCGGGCAGCAGGCAGCAGGGAAGCAGGAGGCAGGAGGCAGAAGGTTTTAAAATCTGAAGTCTTAAGTCTCAAGTCTTAAGTTTTTTTTACTTCCTACTTCCTACTCCCTGCTTCCTACTTATTCCCTAACCTTTACTCCTGCCCCTGAGCCTTTTTCCATCGCTCTTCGGCTGTTGCCATCACTTCATTGAATCTTTCTAAAATTTCGCCTGGATATTCTTCTAAGACTTTAGTAGATAAGGAAAGACGATTTTTATATTCATCAATCTCGGAAATGACTACTTTTAGTTCTTGTCCGATTTTAAAAATAGGAGTTAAAGATTCGATCGAATTGTTGCTGATTTGAGTAATGTGCAACAATCCTGTAATTCCTCTTAAGTCTACAAAGACTCCATAGGGTTTAATGCTGACGACTTTACCAGACATGAGCGAGTGTTCTGTGAGAGAGGCGATCGCTCTGGCTTGAATTGCACCCCGTTGAGATAGAATCAGTTTTTTGTTTTCTGGATCTACTTCTAAAAAAGTCGCGGTTAATAGTTCGCCGATAAGGGCTTCCATGTTACCTTGGTTTTCTAGGTGCGATCGCGGAATAAATGCCCGTAATCCTTCAACTTCTCCCGTGACTCCGCCTTTGTTTACCCCTGTTACTCGCATCTGAGTAGATTTTCCTTCTTCAGAGAGAGCGGTAATATTAGCCCAAGCTTCTTTCAACTGCAATTGACGGCGAGATAAGGTTACTTGTCCTTCAGCATCTTGCCCTTGAAGGATCAAAAATTCCAACTCTTCGCCCACAGGAAGCAATTCTGAGAGTTCGCCTCTTTGCAGACTTGCTTCTCTGGCAGGTATGTATCCAGGTGATTTACCACCAATATCGACGTAAGCTCCATCTGAGTCATATTCAAAAACTTTGCCCCGTACTACTTGTCCTTTCTCAAATTCATAATCGTACTGTTCCAAGGCTTTAGCAAAATCATCCATGGAAAAAGAAGTACGGGATTGACCAGAAGGAATTGATTGTGAACTCATATCATTTAGTTGTTTGTTTTTTGTTGTTAGTTTTTTGTTGTTAGTTTTTTGTTGCTAGTTGGACATTGGGCATCGATAATGCTTCCGCCCCCTGCTCCCTGCTCCCTGCTCCCTACCTACTTATTTTCTCGATTGATACCAACGAATCAAGATTTTCTCTAATTCTATCCAGATAAACATCAAGCTACTAAATCCAAGACAGACTAGCAGTTGTTCCATACTCAACAAATGAGTTTCAAAGAAGTTGCGTAATGGTTCTACGTAAATTAGCATTAGTTGCAAAATCGTAGTCATTACTACTGCGGCAAGAAGATAGGGGTTAGAGAAAGGATGTAATTCTATGGTAAGACGATCGTGCGATCGCACGGCTAAGGCGTGACCCATTTGCGCGATACAGAGGGTGGTAAACACCATAGTTTTCCAACTGTCTGGATCGTTTGTCCCTTGAGCGTGAAAGTAAGCCCATTCCATCAAAATAATCGTGATAAATGCAAAAATAAGTCCAATCCTGAGAATGTAAGCCCCTAAACCACCAGCAAAGATGCTCTCTTTGGGACTCATGGGAGGATGTTGCATAATATTTGCTTCTGCTGGTTCGACAGCCAAAGCAAGGGCGGGTAAACCATCTGTAACTAAGTTCATCCAGAGAATTTGCAGGGGGCTTAAAGGAATACCCGACAATCCTAATAGGGGAGCAGCCCCAATGACAATCACTTCACCCACATTACTACCGAGGATATATTTAATAAAACGACGAATATTACTATAAACAACTCTTCCTTCTTCAGTAGCGGCGACTATGGTGGCAAAGTTGTCGTCTAAGAGGATCATATCACTGGCTTCTTTACTGACATCAGTACCAGCTATCCCCATAGCAATACCGATATCTGCTTGTTTGAGTGCGGGTGCATCGTTGACTCCATCCCCAGTCATGGCGACAAATTTACCGCGTTTTTGTAGTGCTTGGACGATGCGGAGTTTATGTTCTGGAGAAACACGAGCATAGATACTGGTATTTTCTACTTCTTGTTCTAGTTGTGGTTGGGAAAGATGTTCTAATTGTCTTCCTGTCAGAAGATGGTCGCCTGCTTGAGCAATACTTAATTGTTGGGCGATCGCCTGTGCGGTAAGTTGATGATCGCCTGTAATCATCACAGTACGAATACCAGCTTCCCGACATTTTTCTACAGCCAGTTTTGCTTCTGGTCTGGGTGCATCAAGCATAGCAGTCAAGCCCAACCAAATCAAGCCTTGCTCGTAGCTCTCATCAATACCATTGGTAGATCCAGCTTCCAGAGGTTTGTAAGCAAAACCTAACACTCTCAAGCCTCTTCCTGCCATATTATTGTTGGTTTGCAGGATTTTTTGACGTTCTGATTCAGTTAAACTAAGGATATCTTCTCCCAATTGGTAAGATTGACAGCGTTCTAAAATTAATTCTGGTGAGCCTTTGCTAAACATCAAATTGTGTTGAGAATTCTCAACAATTACCGACATGCGTTTGCGTTCGGAGGAAAAAGGAATTTCGGCAATGCGATTATATCGATCGTTGAGAACGTGTTGCTCTAATCCTGCTTTTCCTGCTACTGCTAATAATGCACCCTCGGTAGGATCGCCAATAATCATCCAGTCTCCTCCCGCACCATTGCTGTTGAGGGAAGCATCGTTACAAACTACGCAAGCTGTCAATAAGCGATCGAGATCTTGATGTGAAGATGGTTGGATCTGTTGTTGTCCAACGTCTAAAAATTCTCCCTTGGGTGCGTAACCTTCTCCTGTCACCTGAAAATTCCCTCTCAAGGTTTCAATTTCTTGTACTACCATTTTATTTTGAGTGAGAGTACCCGTTTTATCAGAACAAATGGTATTGACCGAACCGAGAGTTTCTACGGCGGGAAGTTTGCGAATTAAAGCCTGTCGCTTAACCATGCGCTGTGTACCGATCGCCAGCGTAACAGTAATTACGGCGGGTAATCCTTCGGGTACTACTGCTACCGCCATACTCAAAGAAACTTCTACTAAGTCTTGTAAGGGGCTGAAATTTCCTGCTTTTACCAAGCCAAAAATAACAACGATCGCGACCAAAACTAAGGAACTAGAAACTAGAACATTGCCTAACTGATCTGTTCTCTGTTGCAGGGGAGTGGGTTCGCTTTCTACTGATTGCAACATTTCGGCAATTTTACCCAATTCCGTCTGCATTCCCGTTCCAGTGACTACAGCTTTTCCTCTTCCTTGTACTACTTCTGTCCCTGTAAACACCATATTGACGCGATCGCCCAAGGGAGTATCTTCAGCTAATTCTGCTGCTCGATCGCGTTTGTTTACCGCATGAGCTTCACCAGTGAGAGCAGATTCGCGAATTTGCAAGTTGGATGCTTCTAATAACTGTCCGTCGGCGCTTAGCTGTACCCCTGCTTCGACGAGAATAATGTCTCCTGGTACTAATTGCTTGGCTTCAACTTCGATTCTCTGACTATCTCTAATTACTTGGACTTTGGGAGAAGATAGCCCTTTAAGCGCCGCTAAAGCTTTTTCGGCGCGACTTTCTTGTAAGTACCCCAGTACTCCGTTGAGAATCACAATCGAGAGAATTGCGATCGTATCTTTAAAGGGAATTTGTCCTTGCGCTCCGTGCTGTCGCAGATCGACGAAATCTAAAATTCCAGAAATAATTGCTACTGCAATCAACATCAGTAGCATAATATTTTTAAATTGGTCGATTAAAATCTGCCAAGAACTACGGCCGCCAGTATCTTGAATCTCGTTAGCTCCGTAATGTTTTAGCCTTTGTTCAACCTCTGCGGCACTCAAGCCTCGATCGCGATCTGTATTAAGATATTCTAAAGTTTGCTCCCAAGAATAGGTATGCCAAGGCTGAATCAAATTAGGAAAAGAAGGGGAATCAGAATCAGTATGATTAGATGCAACCACGATTAATTAACTAAAAAAATAATTATGTTGTTTTAGCTGGTACTAAGAATTAAGTATGTACAAATTGATTTGAAGAAGGTATGAAGTTTAACAATAAGTTATTGAATAGATGGCAACAATAAATTATTCAATCTAGTTTATTTTTACATATCTAAATGACGATCCCCACCACGCTCACAACCAAAGTACATCAACAACACCTCAAGGACAAAACGATTAGACCGCTTGGCGCATGTGCGATTCATGGGATTGCTTTTGCTGAGCAATTTTTACTAGGAATCGATTCGAGAAACGGATATTTACTACAAATCGAGCCAATAAATGATAATACGACGGTTTTGAATCCCGATCGTTGGTCTGATTTTGTCGGTGCTACAGGTTTGGCGATTGTGGGAGATACACTCTGGTTTACTACTGAAGAAAGTGTCTACTATTGTTCTTGGCAAGAGCGAACTTGGCAACCCCAATTATTTGCCAGATTATCATATCCCGCTAATGGGGTAGCTGTCTGGGACTCTACTGTTTACGTTACTTGTCAGAAAACAGGTCACATCTTAGTTTACGATCGCGAGAGAGCATCTTTAATTACTCGTTTCTATGCTCCTGGTATCGGTCTGGAAAATATTACTGTTAGAGAAGAAGAAATTTGGCTAACCGATAATCTAGAACAGACGGTTTATTGTTTGGATCGAGCGACGGGTAAAACTATTTTTAGTGTTCTTACTCCGTTTGAATCGCCTACTGGACTAGCTTTCTACCCCGATCCAGAGACAGGCAAATCAATTCTTTACGTTGCTTATGCCAATGTCGAACCCTATATCAGAGACAATCCCAACGCCGAACCCAACTACGAACTTCAATATCGCGATCGCACTTTTATCCATCCTCTCTATTTTCACTACGATCCAGAGCAACGCTACGCTCTTTCCAATGGTTATCTGGTAGAAATGTCCTATATTGAGGAACTCGCACCTCTAGATGCAATTGAATTGCACGATTTAGAATGGCGCATTGCTTTACCCGCAGAAACTCCACGTCAAAAAATTCGCCAAGTCGAAGCGATCGGTTTGCCATTTACGGAAGAAATTCAGGATGGACAACGCATTGCGGTATTTAAATTTGATGCTCTCACCACCCACGATCGCCATATCTTTGGCTGGAAAGCACTCTTAGAGGTTTGGAGTATCAAATATCATATTTCGCCTAAAGATTGTGAAAATATTCCCGCCTTAACTGAGGAAGAACGCGATCGCTATTTGATAGATAATGACAACTTAGCGATGGATACGGACATTATTCGTCGTGCTTCATTTGAGGCGATCGGTAGAGAAACTAATTTACTGCGGATGATGTACAGTATTCGCAATTATGTCTACGATCGACTTTCCTACGGGATTAAACCTCATATCGATACTCCAGATATTGCCCTCAAAAGAGGTGTGGGTTCTTGTGGCGAATATTTAGGTGTATTGCTAGCACTTACTCGACTCAATGGGATTGCTTGTCGCACTGTGGGTAGATATAAATGTCCCAATCATCCCTTTCACAGAAATATTCCCCTCATCCCCGATTTTAATCACGTCTGGATGGAATTTTATCTACCTGGTTTTGGTTGGTTGCCAATGGAATCTAATCCTGATGATATGTTTGAAGGTGGTCCTTATCCGACACGCTTTTTTATGGGATTAGCTTGGTATCATGCGGAAATGGCGAAAGGTGTCCCGTTTGAATGTCTTAAAAGTAATGGAGTTCTTTTAAAGAAAGAGCAAGTTGCGATCGGTGATTTAGCAATTAATCATGTTAAGTTTACGATTTTAGAAGAGTTATCCACAGATGAACGCGGATAAACACAGATATATAGCAGTTCTCGGTTAAGTGAGATACATCTCGGTAGAGGAAGGCAACAGGCAATAGGCATTCTTGCAATAGGAAAAACTGTAGCTCATTGATTTGAGAAACGCTATAGCAATTCTAGTTAATATGTGAACTGTTGTAAAAAGAACTAAAGCAGTTATCAGATTGATTAGCAATTAGCAATTAGCAATTAGCAATTAGCAATTAGCAATTAGCTAAAGCATTTGTCTTACAGAACCCAATCCTAAAACACTCTTATTTATATGGCGTGGATTACCATAATAATTAACGCTACCTATGCCCATAATTTTGACATTAAGGTCTTCAGTGGTATAAGTATCTAGATGAGCAGCTCCTAATAATTTAACTGTTGCTTGTTGAGAGTGAAATTTTATGGCATGAACTTTAACTGCTCCATTTAAATTGAGATAAAATCTCTTGGTTTTGCCCAATATTTCTGTTTTTCCCGTGCCATTTTGAGATAGATTAAAATTTTGATTGTTGAGGCGATCGATCTTTAATTTATTGACACCTTGACTAGCAATTTGCTCGATATAATAGCTAGATGTTTGTACTTTTAATTTAATTTTGGGAGCAATATTAGTATTTGGTTGGACATAAATAGATAAAGCTTTCCCTTGAACTTCAGTTTTAATCAAAGGTAAAATATTTTCATCGCCACTAATTTGTAGAAAGGGCTTTTGTTGGCTAACTATTTCAAGTTCGTAACTACCAAAAATATTAATCGAAGTATATTCGCTAACATTTCTGATGTCAGTTTTTAAGATACCATTTCCTCGAACAGTATTTGTCTGAAATCCACGGATAGTCATGATAGGGGATAGGGGATAGGGGATAGGGTGTAGGGAAAAAGTAGCAAGTAGCGAGTGCGGAGTCGGAGACACTCCGCC
>CAZJTL010000102.1:0-17452 GCA_964548905.1 uncultured bacterium
CACGGGCGAATTGCGAATTGAGTAAGGCAGGAGGGAAACAACTGAAAGCTGAAAGGGCAACCACAAGGGATTGCCCCTACTGCTGATAGCTGATAGCTGATAGCTACCCTCCCTTTAAACTGTCTTAACCCGAACTGAGGTTAAACTCTACCTCGCAACATCATTGCCATTTCATTAGCTGTAGGCGAGAGTTCTAGGGCTGTTTCTTCGCTAATTCTGCCTTCTTGATAAAGATTAAATAGCGCCTGGTTGGTAGTAATCATGCCGTCGTATTCTCCATCCATCATCAAGGCATGAATTTCGTCATTTTTGCCTTGACGAATATAATCCCTAACTGTTTCTGTATTCACTAAAATATCGTGGTAGGCGGCGCGTTTGCCGTCAGTTGTACGACATAAACCTTGGGCGATTACAGCCACTAAAGATTCAGCAATCCCTACTCGCATTGCATCTTGTTCTTCGGCGCTGTAGAGAGTTAAAATCCGTTCGATAGTTTTAATGGCACTGTTGGTGTGCAGCGTTCCCATGACTAAGTGACCTGTTTGCGCTGCTTTGAGAGCGGTATTGACGGTTTCTTTGTCCCGCATTTCCCCAACTAGGATAATATCAGGGTCTTCCCGCAAAGCAGCTTTGAGCGCGTTATCAAATTTGAGGGTATTAATTCCTACTTCTCTTTGCTTGACTAGAGATTTGTGGCTTCTATGTACGAATTCGATCGGATCTTCGATCGAGATAATATGCTTGGGATAGGTTTTATTAATGTAATCAACCATGGCTGCCATGGTAGTAGACTTACCCGATCCTGTTGGTCCAGTCACCAAAATTAAGCCTTTATGAGCTTCTGAGATACTCCTAAATACTGGAGGTAAGCCAAGTTGGTCAATGGTGAGAATTTTGAGCGGAATCAAACGCATGACTAGGGCATAGCCTTTGAGAGTATCAAAGATATTGATCCGCACGCGAGCGAATTCATATTGTGTTGCACCGTCAAATTCCAGTTCTTTTTTGAATTTTTGAATGTCTTGTTCGCTTAGAACTTCCGCAATCCAACTCATAAAGGTGGGCAGATCTGTTTCTGGATATTCGGTACTAATGATTTCACCGCGATCGCGCATCCGTGGAACTTCGCCAACCCCTAAGTGAACGTCTGAATAGCCTTCTTCATAGGCTTTACGAATTAAATGCTCTAGGGTGGGATGACCAGGCGACCTAGTATAAGTAGGTTTAGCTGGCTGAGTAGCGACTGGATTTGTCTGTGTTGGTGTTGCTGTTTGACGATTAGGAGATGGTGGTGGTGGTGGTGGTGTTGGTAAACTTCTCGCTTGTGTCATATTCTTAGTAATTTTTGAGGTGTTGTTACATTTATTTGTCTTTATTTTTATTGTTCCCAAAATTGCTAAACCGATAACACTTACTGTGGTTTGGTCGTCGAGCGATTTTCGATCTTAACAAGCAAGATTCTGCGATCGAGATAAATGTTATCTAGTAACTTTTTTTTCTTTTTTTTTAACTTTATTCTTTTAATTAAAGAACAAACAGTTTTATTAATTGCTTGAGTATAATTACCTAGGAATTTTTACCTATTAATTTCTACCTATTAATTTTTATTACCAAGAATTAATGGTCTTTTTAAGAAAAGTAAAGCAATTTAAGCTTGGTTCTGAAAATTCTTAATCGTGCCTCATTTGCAGGAATTACTTGATTTAAACTATTAGGGATCAAGAATTTTTTAGGTGCGATCGAGTTTGTTTTACACAAAAGAATGTAAATTTTTTTCAAAAAAAAATTTTTCCTTCCTAATCATCCCTATAATTATTATTAATTAATTAATCTCGGATTGACGCTAGATAATTGTTCTAGCAAGTTTCGCTTTAGTTTTTGTTGTTGTCAATAATCCTGGAGAAAAACAATGCAGTTAGTTGAAAAAAATACTTGGGGTCAGAGCCATTCCCTTGCTATAGTTAAAAGTTTTTTAATCTGGAGTTTTACCTTAGCTGTATGCCTGCTAGTAGTAGGATTTCCCCTGATTGTTTTGATGGTCACTAGTGGTGTATTATTAACCATTATTTTGCAATCAGTTTTACCAATGAGTGCTGTTTTATTAGTTGCTGGTACTATTATTGGTGCCAACATCCTAGCAGTAATTGTAGGAGCAGCAGTTCTTACTTTAAGAGGTATTCATCCTCAGCAAGTGAGCTGGTTGAGCTGGTTACACGGAGAAGCTAGTCCTATTCAGTCTTCTGTATATGCATCTTGTCCTCTTACTTGCGATTTAAATCCAAGCGTCTAATTGCGCTCCTACCTAGCAGAGACTAGGATTAAATAATTCAGCCCCAAGGGGCATTTTTATTAAGCTAATTAAACAATCTAAAAACAGTCTGAGAATACTTGGACTGTTTTTTATCGCATTTGTAAGGAAAGCAAGTTGTCGAAAATGACATAAATCAAGGATGGGGATCGAATTGTTCGAGAAGTTCAAGCGAAATCTATGAACGAGGTTAGCAATCTTACTGATTCTTTGAGCGATTCAAAATATGAAGGAATGCAAAAGTTAGTTCCTAATGGTAATGGTTCACAAGTCAGAGAATTAGCTTATCAACGTTCTCAACAAAATACTGATGATTATGCTGATACTGCTAAAAATGTAACCGACCGATTGAAATACAAGCGGGTTGAGTCTGAGGGAACATCCTATCAAGAAAATCTTTGGGCTGCTGAAAATCCCGAATTTTATGCAGCAATAACAGAAGCTAAATATGTTGCTAAAGAAGCAGTAGCTACAGGTGCTAATGCAGCGTTGGCTGGTTTCGTAATTGGTGGAGCAATATCAGGGGTCAAAAATACTATAGCTGTTTGGAATCAGGACATTACATTTGAAGAGGCGATCGCTAATTATGCTAATTATTAGAGTTAGATTTATTTAATCCCGTAAATCCAAATAATCAAAAGTGGTGTAAGGATAGTCAAAATTAGGTTTAACGGCGCACCTACTTTAGTGAAATCGAGGAATTTATAACCACCAGGCCCATATACCATCGTATTAGTTTGATAACCGATCGGAGTCATGTAGCTATTAGAAGCAGCAAAAGTAACTGCAAACATGAAAGCTAGAGGATTGTAACTTAAAGATTCTGCTACCTTAACCGCGATCGGAATCATTAAAATTACCGCCGCATTATTGGAGAGAATTTCGGTGAGAATAGAAGTAATTAAATAAAAGAAAGTTAGCAACCAATAGCCAGAAAGATGTCCACTTATGTCTAAAAGATGATCGGCTAACCATTGAGTAGTTCCCGACTTATCCATGGCATCGCCAAGAGGAAACAAACCAGCTAACAAAAAAATTACATCCCAGCGAATCGCACCATAAATTTCACCAGGTTTAAGACAACCAGTCAAAATCATTAAAACCACACCAGCCAAGGAACTAACTAAAATTGGCAGCCAATTGAATGCAGCTACAATAACAACTGCCAAACCGATCGCTACAGCAATAGCAGCTTTATTAGTACGCAAAGTTTCTAAATCTTGCTGTTCCATTACCAGCAATTCCCGCGTTGTTTGTAAACCCAAGAAACTTTGTTTTGGTCCTTGTACTAACAATAGATCGCCAAAACGCAAGCGAATTCTACCCAAACGTCCTTTGAGTAATTCTTCTCCTCGACGAATTGCTAAAACAGTAGCGTTGTAGCGTTGACGGAAACGCAAATCTTTGAGGGTAGTACCAATCAAACGCGAGTTAGATAAAATTAAAACTTCGCCAATTTTTTCTTCTGAGGAATTTAATTCTTTTTCCAAATCTCCGTTAAATTTGACATCAGCAAGAATATCGATACCTCTTGTATCTTTAATTTTCAGTAAATCTGCGCGACTACCACGCACGATGAGAATATCCCCTGCGGCTAGAACTTTATCTGCTAAGGGTTGGGGAAAACGATTACCATCGCGAATTAATTCTAAAACAGCAAGATCGAGTTTGCGCTGAATTTGACTGGAACGAATTGTTTGTCCGATTAAATCGGAACGAGGCTTGATAACTACTTCTGTAACGTAATCCTTTAAACCATAATCCTGTCCGATGAGATTGCTGTCTAGCTTTTTGCGATCGGGTAAAATCTTTGGTGCAGCAAAAGCTAGATAGATTAAACCAACACAAAAAGTAATTAAACCGACTGAAGTAAATTGAAATAAACCAAATTCTTGATAACCCAATTTTTTAGCAACGCCACTAGCAACAATGTTGGTAGAAGTGCCAATTAAGGTAATCATTCCTCCTAATACGGTTACGTAAGATAAGGGAATGAGTAATTTGGAAACCGAAATCCCTCTTTTTTTCGACCAATCTTCTACTAAAGGTAAAAATAGGGCAACAACAGCCGTATTATTGATAAAAGCCGTAATTGAACCGACGATCGCACCCATAACCAGAATTTGCTGAGATGCATTCTTTCCCCCCCACTTCAACAGCAAATCCCGAACCATTTGAATTACTCCCGTGCGGGCAATACCTGCACTGAGAATAAACATTGCCATAATTGTAATAGTGGCATTGTTACCAAAACCAGAAATTCCTTCATCTGGAGTTACTAAGCCGAGCAACATTAAAACCACGGCAACGATAATCGCTGTGATGTCCACTGGTAGCCATTCAGCAATAAAGGCAATGAAAGCTACGAGGAGAACGCCTAGGGTGAGAATAATTTTTAGGGTCATTAGCGCATTAAAATATAGATACAAACCATCAGAATGGCTGCATAGTTTTAGTTAACATAAATCAAACAAGTGTATCATTTTACCTTTTTACTAGAAATTGCCGTGAAGCCTGTTTGACCAATATTTACAAAACGTAAAGGTTCTCTAAATTTTAAAGGTCGAAATAATATCCGCAGATAAACACAGATAAACACAGATAAACACCGATAAATCGATCGCTTGTGTCTTGAAGCAAAATTAAGATGCGAAAAAACTGTAGACTGATCGCGCTACTTCAGCAATTGCTTGTTCTTGTTCTGGCATTGATTTGTCAGAATTTTTGACAAAAACAGCGATCGCTATATGTCCTTTGTTATTGGGAAGAGTAATAATTCCAGCGTCATTAGTAGCCAGAAAATCCGAACCCGTTTTATGAGCAACTGTAACTTCTAATTCATAATTTGTACAGATAACATCCTTGACAGAAAATCTGAAATATGCTTGCGCGTAAAATCAAAAAAAATTTCATAAATTTTTTTTGATTTAAAAATTAAATAATAGAGCAATTGTACTTATTGAGAGCTTGCTTGTAGCGATATTTTTATGATATTTGGTTGTTTACTGAGGAAATTCTGAGAGAATGTATAAACTTTAGTGCTTGGTGAGAAGGTTTTTATCTTTGCTGTAGTACTATTAGATAGTAGGGCGAACGAGGGGACTCGAACCCCCGAATGGTGGAACCACAATCCACTGCCTTAACCACTTGGCTACGCTCGCCATCCAAATAGATAATATAACATGTTTGGTAACAATTAATCTAGTTTTATCTCGATTTTTGTCTTAGTTCAACCAAAGCAAGAGACAACAGGAGCCGCGATCGAATCTAATGAGTGTTATGTCTTGGACTTTTGCGCTAGGGGAAGTTGTTCTAGTTGGAGTAGGAATCCTTATGGTTATCACCAATCCAGAACAAAAAGCTTACGAAAAATATGCGACCCAGCAAATTGACAATTATGTTAAAGAAAATGTTTGCAGCCAGTTATCACCAGGACTTAGTAATGTTTTAGAGGGTCAATGTCATGCCATGCTTGATGTAGCAAGACCTCAATTACAAGAAACAATTGCCAAACAAACTACAAGACAAAATTTTCTTTTGTTTAGTGTTTATCAAACCGAGCTGTCTTTGCCTTTCTCGATGCTCGATTATCACTTTTATACTTTGGGCTTTTGTCAAAACTTTTTTGTTTATCAGACAGAATAACTGAGCATAGTCCAGTTTCGATAACTCAATTTTGTGACAATTAATTCTTCATTGAGCGATCAAATTATGGTATTAGTGAAAAAATAATCGATAGTGAAGATGTTTAGTTTTGACACTCTGCCCGTTAGAAACGGGGCAGATTCTTAAGAGATAAAAATCCTTAAAGGGCTAGCCAAAAGCCCGCTACTCTCTCGCCCTTTTGGGTCTGAGTATACTTTTTACAGAGGTTTCCTTAGCTATGTTTACCAGTTTGGTTTCGCTCTTTCTAAAAGCTTGGATCGTAAAGGCTAGAAGTAGAGCGCTTTACGCCGAAATTAGGTTTTCCCTAACTTGCCTTTTAACTACAACGTCCAATTACGGGGAGTTTCACCCTCAATTTAGAAGTCTTAGCGAGTCGCTAAGTATATGTATTTTACCATGTTTCTCGGCGGATTTATCCGCCGAGTCGCGCTCCTCTGCCACATAAATAAATGATGGCAGTTTCCGCGCTGCCCGCTTACTAATTATGAAAGAAACACAGGCTACATCAACAGAGACTAAAGACTTAAATTTAGAGACCGAAATGACTCGTACTCCACCCTGGGGAACAGTCAGAATACTCGAACAAAAAGAAAGATACTGCATAAATTGTATTGTCGTCAAGCCAGGTCATCACATTAGTACACAAATGCACTACCATCGCAGCGAACATTGGGTAGTAGTTGCAGGTACAGCTAAAGTGATTTGTAATGGCAAAGAAACTTTGCTGATGAAAAATCAGTCAACCTATGTTCCTATGAATACCCCTCATCGAGTGGAAAATCCTGGGGTAATTCCCTTGGTAATGATTGAGGTTCAAAATGGAGAATATTTGGGGGATGAAGACATTATTCGCTTTCCATAGCTTAATATAATGTTACAATCTCTTGAGTAGCAAAAATTTTCATCACCTTACCTTGTCTTTTCACGTCTCTTCTTGGTCAATTAAAAACCCCATTCCCACCATTGTCATTTTTCTGACTATGGCGATCGTTGGTTGTTTTGCCTTTCTCGGACTGGGAATTAATGACAATCCCAATATCGATGTTCCTGCGGTAAATATTAGCGTAACCCAAAGAGGGTCAGGGCCAGCAGAATTGGAATCTCAAGTAACCAGAAAAATTGAAGATGCTGTTGCTGGTTTGGGAAATATCGACAAGATTACTTCAAATGTGACTGATGGTAGTTCGGTGACGACGATCGAGTTTGTGCTAGGAACCGATAGCGATCGCGCTACTAGTGATGTTCGTAACGCTGTATCCCAAATTCGTCAGGACTTACCTCAAGATGTAGAAGAACCGATCGTCAAACGCTTGCAGTTTGCTAGCGGTGCGATTATGACTTATGCAGTGTCTTCACCGCAGCGATCGGTGGAAGAGTTAAGTAATCTAGTCGATCGCACGATTATTCCTAAATTACAAAGCGTCCAAGGAGTTGCTCAACTGGAACGCCTAGGAGGTGTAGACAGAGAAATACGCATCGATTTAGATCCCAATCGCTTGCAAGCTTACGGTATTACCGCCACAGAAGTCAACGAACAGATTCGTCAATTTAATATCAATTTACCAGGCGGGCGATCGGAAGTAGGTGGTAGCGAACAAAATGTGAGAACCCTTGGTAGCGCCAAAACCGTCACTGACTTAGCTAATTATGCTATCTTTCTTGCCAATGGCGATACTGTAACTCTCACAGATCTCGGACAAGTAAGCGATCGCTACGGCGATTTGAGGCAGTCAGCTTATCTCAATGGTAAACCTGTAGTTGCTTTTTCAGTATTGCGTAGTAATGGCAGTAATTTAGTTGCAGTTGAAGAAGGAGTGCGCCAAGAAGTAGCCAAATTAAGCAAAACTCTGCCTAAAGATCTGGAATTCAAACTAATTTTTACTCGTGCTGATGCTATCCGCGATTCCTATCAAGGGATTATTGATAACCTAACTTTGGGTTCGTTGATGACAGTAATTACCGTGGGCTTATTTTTATGGAATTGGCGCATGACAGTAATTGCAGCGATCGCCCTACCTCTATCGATTTTCCCTACATTCTGGGTAATGAAAGCCTTAAACTATACCTTGAATGGGATGACTTTGTTAGCTTTAACCTTAGCCCTAGGTAATTTAATCGATGATGCGGTTTGCATGATTGAAGATGTCGATCGCCACTTACAGATGGGAAAAAAGCCCCTGCAAGCTGCTATGGATGGTTCGAGAGAGTTAGGGTTAGCCGTCTTAGCTAGTGCAGCAACGATTATGGCTGTCTTTTTACCTGTTGCTTTTATGGGTGGTGTACCTGGACAGTTTTTTCAGCCTTTTGGTGTCACTGTCGCTGCTTCTACCTTCTTTTCCAGTTTGGTAGCAGCAACCGTAACGCCAATGGTTTGTGCTTACATACTCAAACCCCATCAAGTAGATAGCAACAACCATTCTCCTCTATTCTCATTTTTCAAAAATAGGCAACCTTATCGCAATTTAATTAATTGGACGCTAAGGCATCGTGTTACTACTATCATTATCGCTGTAGCTTTTTTTATTGCCAGCTTACAACTGATTCCTTTTATTCCCCAAGGTTTATTTAGTCGTGGCGATACAGGGTTAAGTACGATCGCTGTAGAATTACCTCCAGGTTCTCAACTAAAAGAAACAGAAGCTGTCACCCAACAGATCGATCGCCTCTTAAGACAAAATCCGAACGTCACCAGCGTACTGACTACAGTCGGCAATTCAGCAGCAGCAGGAAATAATACCAGTAGCAATGGTATTAATACTGCGACTATCTACGCCAATTTATTACCAAGAGAAAAAAGAGAGATTTCTCAGAAAGAATTTCAGCAGCAAATGCGCCAGCAATTTCGCCAAATTCCAGGGGCAAAAATTAGTTTTCGCACCCAAGGAGGAGGTGGTGGTAGTAGAGATCTATCGATAGTATTGCGAAGCGATAATCCAGAATCCTTAGAAAGAAGTTCAAATCAGCTTTTTACGCAAATGCGATCGATACCTGGTTTAGTGGAAGTGAATTCTAGTGATAGCTTGGTTAAACCAGAAATTACGATTCAACCCAATATCCCTCGCGCAGGAGATTTAGGCGTTTCTGTCGATGCGATCGCCCGTACTGCTTCCTTAGCCTTGATTGGCGATAACGATTCTAACCTTGCCAAATTTAACTTATCCGATCGCCAAATTCCCATTCGAGTAAAACTCGATCCCAAATATCGACAAGACTTAGAAACGATTAAAAATCTGAAAATACCAGGTAGAAATGACGAACTAATTCCCCTCATGTCCGTCGCCGATCTGCGTCTTAGCAATGGTGCAGCCGAAATTAAACGTTTCAACCGTAACCGTCAGGTTGCCCTAGAAGCCAATTTACAAGGTGTTTCCTTGGGAGATGCCTTAGCTAAAGTAAGAGCCTTACCAGCGTTCAAATCATTGCCTCCAGACGTTACCGAAGAACCTTCTGGAGATGCTAAAATTATGCGCGATATCTTCAGTCGTTTTGGTAGTGCTTTAGGGTTGTCAGTTCTATCCATTTACGTCATCTTAGTACTGCTCTACAACAATTTTCTTTATCCTCTGGCAATCTTAGTATCCTTGCCTTTTTCTATCGGTGGTACTTTATTGGGTTTGCTAGTCGCACAAAAGGAACTAGGATTATTTGCCCTCATTGGCATAGTCTTGCTCATGGGATTAGTTACCAAAAATGCGATTTTACTGGTCGATTTTTCCCTAGTAGCGATCGAACAAGGCAAACCCAGTTTTAAAGCCGTGATTGAGGCTGGTGTCTCCCGTTTGCGCCCAATTATGATGACTTCAGTATCCACCATTGCAGGAATGCTACCGATCGCCCTAGAATTAGGCGCAGACGGACAAACCCGCAGCCCAATGGCGATCGCCGTTATAGGAGGTTTTGCCACCTCAACCCTGTTAACTTTACTAGTCGTCCCAGTTTTATTTACTTACGTTGAGAGTTTTTGGCATCAGTTGAGTAAGTTGGTTAAAACTGTAGTTTAGACTAAAAAAATCATCATACCAATTCTCAAAAAAAGAATAGGTGGCGTTGCTGATTACGTAATGAAATCCCACATTTATAACATCTGCGATCGATATTTCTCGCGAACAATTCAATCAAAATCATTACACATTCAGCAACGCCTAAATCTTCTAATTTGTTATACGGCAAATTGCCGTATATACTAAATTTAGTAATTCATATTTAATTTACTTAAATTACCAAACTCACTATGGCTAGTTCTAGCGATCGAAAATCGATGGCGCGACTTGAAACTCGTATCAGTCCAGAAGTTAAAGCTCTTTTGCAGAAAGCAGCCGATTTAGAGGGACGTACCCTAACCGATTTTGTAATCGCAAGTGTTCAAGCGGAGGCTTACCGAGTTATCGAACGACATCAACACCTTAAGCTTAATATTGAAGATAGCGAAGCTTTTGTTGATGCTCTCCTCAATCCTCCGAAGCCTAATGATGCAATGAAGGCAGCAGCGAAAAGATATAAAAAAGTAATGTCAGTTTAATGGTTATAAAAATCGAATCCCTCGATAGTCGCAAGCATGACCGCTCTGATTTCTGCTGTGGAAAGGATAGTTTGGATAACTATATACGTAAGCAAGCATCTCAAGATCTCAAAAAACGAGTTTCAACTGTATTTGTTTTGATTGACGAGCCAGAATTGAATGTTTTGGCTTACTATACCCTCTCGACTTACACTGTCGATATTTCAGCTTTGGATCGAGCTTTTGCCAAACGCTTACCTCGTTATCCCCAACTACCTGCTACGCTTTTGGGTCGCCTTGCTGTCGATCGCAGACAAACAGGTAAGCGATATGGTGAACTGATGTTGATTGATGCTCTTCATCGGGCGCTAGATGCTTCTACACAAGTTGCATCTTTAGCTGTGATAGCAGAAGCAAAAGATGCAACAGCACTAAATTTTTATTTAAAGTATGGCTTTCAACAGTTTAAGGTCGAACCAATGAAGCTCTATTTCCCGATGAAATCTATTGAAGAGCTTTTTTAAAACCATATCGATCGGACAGATACAGAAGTCTGATGATTTGAGTTGAAGTATACTATACGGTTTAGTTTTATTTTGTTATAATTGAACCAAACGGTTTAGTTCCATAAATAATTTTTGATTCGGAGGTATTTTATGTTGCAGCGATCGACCGCTCCTCGTCAAGAAATAACTATCCCTACGTCAAAAGTTCTTAAATCTAAAGGTAAATTGCCATTCAAGCTGCTCTTGCCGATCGCTTTACTGGTAGCAGGAATAGCAGTAACGACGTGGTATTTAACTACTCCTTCTGGGGTACAGCCCTTAGAAGTTAGTGGTCGAATTGAAGGTTACGAAACTAATATCGGCGCTAAATTTGCGGGACGGGTAAATTATATTGCAGTTAGAGAGGGCGATCTCGTCAAAAAAGGACAAGTTATCGTCCGCATGGACGACGAACAAATTCAGGCACAGCTTAAAGGTGCAGATGCTCGTATAATAGCCACACAGCAACAAGAAGAACAAGCACGACTACAAATCAATGTTTTAGAAAGTCAGATTCAAGAAAATCAACTTAACTTGCAACAAGCGCAGGGAGATGCAAAAGGAAGGGTAGAACAAGCAGAAGCTAATCTGGCTTCATCTGTTGCTCAACTCAATGAAGCACAAGCAAATTTAGAACAGGCAAAAGCTGAGTCAAAATTAGCTAAAATTAACCGCGATCGCTATGCCAAATTAGTCAAAGATGGCGCTGTCAACCAACAACAATTCGATCGAGCGCAAACTGATTATGAAACAGCCATTGCTATTGTTGCAGCACGTCAAGGTTCGGTGACATCCTTTAGCAAATTAGTGAATGCTGCCCAAGGACAATTACAACAAGCACAAACGAGTACTCTCAATCCAAATATTCGCCAAGCTCAAATAGCTTCGCTGCGTACTCAGTTAATCCAAGCGCGCGCTAAATTAGCAGCAGCTCAAGCAGATGTTAATAATGCTAGGGCAGCCCGACAAGAAATTCAAAGCCAAATTACAGATTTAAATATTATCAGTCCGATCGATGGTGTAGTAATAACTCGCAGCATCGAACCAGGTGCGGTGGTGACGACAGGAAGAAATTTGTTGACGGTAATTAATCCCGATGAAGTATATATGCGTGGTTTTATTCCTGAAGGAGAAATCGGTAAAATAAAAGTAGGTCAACAAGCAAAAGTATACCTAGATTCTGCTCCAGAGAAACCTTTGAGCGCTAAAATTAACGCGATCGATACAGAAGCTTCTTTTACACCTGAAAACATTTATTTTAAAGAAGATCGAGTCAAACAAGTATTTGGAGTAAAAATCGGCATCGATCGCCCCGATGGTTTGGCAAAACCAGGAATGCCAGCCGATGCAGAAATCGTTACCGATACATCTCAAGCAAATCTTCAAAATGGCGATCGCTAATAATGATATTTTGCTTGTAAAAAATCGATGCGATCTTTGGTAACTCGATAAACTAGACGATGTTCTTGAGTGATTCTTCTCGACCAAGTATTTGATTCGCGATATTTAAGACATTCTGGTTTACCAATTCCTGTAAACGGATCGATCGTTGTTGCTTCTACTAAATCGAGAATACGATTAGCTATCTTTTTATCTTTTGAAAACCACCAGCGTAAATCTTCTCGAAATTGTGTATCGAAAACAATCGCTCTATTTTGTATCTCTGTCAATACCTAAATCCTCACATAAGTCCTCAATTGACTCAGAAGAGACAATGGATTGGGTATCTCTAGCTATCGATCGCTCGATTGCTTCATTTAATTTTTGGGCATTAGCTGGCGATCGTAATAAATGTATAGTTTCCAGCATTGAAGATAATTCATCAGCACGTAAAATCGCGATGTCAGAATGACCTTTTCTAGTAACTAAAGCAATTGCATTATCTTGGGCTATCCGCTCGAATAATTGAGCTAAATTTTGTCTGGCATTAGTATAGGTAGTTTGAATTGAAAACATAGATTGCTCTCAAGTTGAAGGTTAAGAATGCTGTACAGTATGTATGTACATTGTAGAACAAGCTAATTAATACTGCTATGTAAAGATATTGTTGGAAAATATCAAATTTTTGTTTCCGAACAAGATTTAAACAATCTCTATCGATTGGCATTGCTTATTTTTAAGTTGGATAATCTACAATTTCCCTAAACCCCTAAGCCCCTAAATCCCTATACCCAATCTTTATCCATCAAATCAATCTGGACAGACTAGTAGAGTCTTATTAGGAGGGCGATCGCTGATGATTCAGTCACCAGAAAAAAAATTGACCTTAGAAGAGTTTCTCAAACTGCCAGAAACTAAACCCGCTTGTGAATACATCAACGGTGAAAGTATTCAAAAACCCATGCCTCAAGGAAAACACAGCAAGTTACAAGGAAAATTAGTTTCAGTTATAAATAATTTAGTTGAAGATCGACGAATTGCTTTAGCGTTTCCAGAGTTGCGGTGTAATTTTGCTGGACGTTCAATTGTACCTGATGTAACTGTGTTTACCTGGGCGAGAATTCCTCTCGATGAAAATGGAGATATTGCCAATGTGTTTAACTCTTATCCAAATTGGACAATTGAAATTCTTTCTCCAGAACAAAATCAGAATAAAGTAACTGAGAAGATTTTACACTGTCTCAACAATGGTAGTCAGTTGTGTTGGTTAATCGATCCTAGCGATCGATCCGTGTTGATTTATCCATCGGGGAAACAACCGCAATTATTAAGAGAAGAACCAGAAATTTTACCAGTTCCCGATTTTGTAAGCGAATTGCAAATAACTATAGGACAGCTATTTGGGTGGTTGAAGTTGTAGAAAATAGCCTTTTATTTTCCTAAAAATACTGATAGACCAATGAAAGATGAAGTTATTCAAATTAGAAATTTATCTAAGTGCTACGGTAAATTAGTCGCTGTCAAAGGAATCGATCTGACGATCGCCCCAGGAGAAATTTTTGGTTTGATTGGGGCGGATGGGGCGGGAAAAACCACGACTTTTCACATCTTAGGAGGAGTAATGGAAGCGACATCGGGAGAGGTGCGCGTCTTAGATAAAAAGCCTCGCGATGCACGTCTTTATACTGGGTATCTAACTCAAAAATTCTCTCTATATCTCGACCTAAGTATTGATGAAAATCTACGCTATACGGCTGGATTGCGTCAAATTTCCGCAAAGCTTTATCAAGAACGTCGCGCTAAATACTTGAAATTGATGGATTTAGATCGATTCAGCGATCGCTTGGCAGGTCGTCTTTCGGGAGGAATGAAGCAAAAATTAGCCCTTTGCTGTGCCTTGATTTCACGACCAAAAATTCTCTTGTTAGACGAACCGACAACGGGTGTCGATCCAGTCTCGCGTCGAGAATTTTGGGATGTTTTAGCTGCGATCGCTGCTGAGGGAGTAACTATTGTCGTGGCGACTCCCTATCTCGATGAAGCAGAAAGATGCAATCGTATTGCCTTAATGCATGAAGGCGAAATTCAGCAAGTCGGAACATTAGCACAATTGCGAGACAGTCTTGGTTTGCAGCGATTGGAAGTACGAACCAAAGATTTAGAAACCGCAGAAAAAACTCTTGTAGAGACGCGATATGTCGTGTCTGGGCAACAAAGAAATGAAATATCATCACAACAAGCAACAAAGACAAACATTACAGACATTATCGATGTACAAACCTTTGGCGATCGCTTGGATATTTTAGTTAAACATGCCGATCGCGCAGAAGCAGAAGTTAGAAAGATTTTCGCTCGGCAAAAATTAGACCTCAAAGATATTCAAGTTACCGCTCCCACTCTAGAAAATGTATTTGTTACTCGTTTGCGCGAATTGGGAGATGAACCAGAATCGATTCCTTTTCCACGCCTAAAAAGCGGAGGGGCGGAGGGGCGGAGGGGCGGAGGGGCGGAGGGGCTGAGGAGTAGAGGTGAAAATACCGATAACCAATTATCAATTGCCAACTACCAAGATATTGCGATCGCTGCAAATTCTCTAAGAAAAGATTTTGGCAATTTTCAGGCGGTTAAAAATGTCGATCTAGAAATTCGCTATGGTGAAATATATGGGTTGTTAGGGGCAAATGGGGCGGGAAAAACAACCACGATTAAAATATTATGCGGTTTGTTAGAACCAACGGCAGGAAGCATTTCTCTAGCAGGAGAAACTAATAATTTACGCAGTGGTGAATTACGACGACGCATCGGTTACATGAGTCAAAAATTCACTTTGTATGACGATCTCAGCATCCTGCAAAATCTTGAATTTTACTGTGGAGTTTATGGAGTACCAGCGCGATCACGCCGTCAAAAAATTGATTGGGTATTAGCTACATGTGGTTTGGTAGGTAAAGAAAATATGCTAACAGGACAATTACCAGGAGGGTGGAAGCAAAGAGTCGCTTTTGGCGCGGCGGTAATGCACGAACCAGAAATTCTCTTTCTCGACGAACCGACTTCAGGTGTAGATCCCTTGGCGCGTCGTCAGTTTTGGCGTTTAATTAATGATTTTGCGCGATCGGGTACGGCAATTTTAGTTACGACTCATTATTTAGAAGAAGCCGAACAATGCAACCGTATGGGATTTATGGTTGCAGGAGAAATGGTGACACAAGGTTCGCCAAGCGAAATTAAAGCCATGCAACCAGGACAATTAATAGAGATGGCGATCGATCGCACTCAAGATGCTTCTAATTTATTGAAAACAGAATTAGCTTCTTGGCGTGTATCTATTTTCGGCGATCGCTTGCATATTGTTTTAGATAATCCTGAATCAGAAATTCCTCAAGTTCGTTCTATTTTAGAAAATTCAAATATTCAAGTTCATTCCTGGCGATCGATCCCCTTTTCTCTTGAAGATTCTTTTATTGGTATCGTTCAACGTACATCTGAAAATGGAAAATAGAACTATGAAAAGAATAATTTCACAATGCATCAAAGAATTAGCACAATTTAGACGCGATCGCCTGACTGTTGCGCTAGCTTTTTTGCTGCCTTTTATCGCCTTAATTATCTTTGGTTTTGCAATTCGTTTGGAAGCTAAAAATATTCCTTTATACGTTCGGGATTTCGATCTGACTAATACCAGTCGTGCTTATATCGAACGTTTATTTGCTACCAATCAATTTGTTTATATTTCTACTGAGAATTTACCCGATTCTATTCTGAATAATCCTCAAGCAGTTATCGATCGAGGCTTGGCTAAAGTATCTGTGATTATTCCACCCGATTTTAGTCGTAAAATTAAAGCGGATTTAAACACCGATTTACAAGTCCTTGTCGATGGTTCTGATGTTAATAATGCCAGGGTAATTAAAAATAGTATTCAAGCAACTACTTCAAATTTTTTACGAGTTTCCAAACTACAAACAACCGACAATAAAATTGTCACTCGCTTGCGTCTTTGGTTTAATCCAGGTCGAAAAGAATCTCTGTTTATTGTCCCTGGATTGTATGGATTACTTTTATGGATCTTTCCTTCTTTATTAAGCGCGATCGCGATGGTTCGTGAAAAAGTTGATGGTACAGTCTTACAAGTATATGCTTCAACTCTTAGCGCTACAGAAATGCTTTTGGGTAAACTCTTAGCCTATCTTGCAATTGGAGTCATTCAAGCTATTTTTATGATGGTTTCTGGTGCTTTAATTTGGCAGTTGAGTTTTGCTGGAGATCCAACTCCCTTATTCATAGGTACGGTTATTTTTTTAGCCGATGCTGTTTCTTTTGGCTTATTAATTGGTACTCGCGTAGCCGATCAAACTTCTGCCATTCAAGGAGTAGCGTTGGTTGGTTTTTTAACAGCTTTGTTGTTATCTGGTTTAATTTATCCTCTGAGTAATATTCCTTTTCCTCTTTCCTTAATTTCTAATATCGTTCCAGCCAGATATTACATTGAAATTAGTCGCGATGCCTATGTTAGAGGAACGGGATGGGCAGGGATTTGGTTTGGTGTATTAGTTTTGATAGTAATAGGATTATTATTGTTTAATCTTGCTAGAAAAAATTTAAAAAGAATGCAATTATCAGATTAATTTATCTTCATAACAACAATAATCGATCGAGCAAGAATTATGAGTAAACGTCCTACTCTTCAAACTAAAAGATTAACAATGCGACTTTTTCAACTTACAGATGCAGATAATGTTAGAAGATTGGCAGGTGCAAAAGAAATTGCTTCAACTACACTAAATATTCCCCATCCCTATGAAGATGGTATGGCTCAAAAATGGATCGAATCAACTCAAAAAGCTTTTGAAAGAAATGAAATGATTAATTTTGCGATCGTCGAACAAGAAACAAACAAACTTTCTGGCGCGATCGGATTAAATTTAAATCTTCGACATAATCGTGCGGAAATGGGTTACTGGATCGGCGTTCCTTTTTGGGGAAAAAGATATTGCACCGAGGCTGCTTCTGAAGTAATTGACTATGGATTTAAAATTCTCAATCTACATCGAA
>CAZJTL010000103.1:0-14760 GCA_964548905.1 uncultured bacterium
GGTCTTGAATTATTTTCTCTTATTTTGTTCTGACTTTTGCAAGAGGTCTATTAGCGAAGGCAATCCCACCCATAGCAACCGCAAGTCTAGTTTTTTGGTGGGCGAGTTGCGACCAAGCTAAAGGACGATTTAAATACAATTTGCTAGATAAGGATTTAAACAGTTTATTTTTCATGGCATAACTCTGATTTTCCCCATCCTATTCCCCAAAGGCGATCGATCGCATGGATCTAAACTCCCAAAAAACCCATGACTAAAGTACTAGCTTTGAGAATGAGAACTTGACGAAGCAACAAAATCTTCTTGGATTTCTGCACAGGAAGTTGAATCTTGTTCCTCTCCCGAAGAGAGTTTACCAATGTCTTCCTTTGGCAATCAAAACTTCTGCTTCTTCTTTTGTTAAAGGCTTTGCAAATAAATAACCCTGTCCGAGTTCACATTTGAGTAGCTTCAGTTGTGCTAATTGTGATGAATTTTCAATGCCTTCAGCTACCACGTCCATATTGAGCATGTGTGCCAAAGTGACGATCGCCCTAACTATGGCTGAATTTTCTTCTTTGGACTCCATTTCGTTAATAAAAGAGCGATCGATTTTTAAGGTATTGACAGGAAAACGGTGTAAATAGCTCAAAGAAGAGTATCCTGTGCCAAAATCATCAATACTTAATTGAATTTTTCTATTTCTTAAATCTAAAAGCATTTTTGTGGCAGTTTCGATATTATCCATCAAAATGCTTTCCGTAATCTCTAATTTCAAAAATTTTCCTTCTAAACCAGTTTCTTGAAGAATGCGATCGATTTCTTCAATTAGGCGAGGATCGATTAGCTGTTTTGCTGACAAATTAACGCTAATTTTTAAAGGTGAATCGAGTGGATATTTTAATTGCCAGGTTTTTAATTGTTGACAAGATTCTTGTAATAACCAATTTCCCATCGGTAAAATTAAACCTGTTTCTTCAGCAACGGGAATAAAATCTCCTGGTGAAATTAAACCTCGTTCTGGATGTTGCCAGCGCACTAAAGCCTCAAAACCCGATAATTGTCCAGTCACCAAGGAAGTAATCGGCTGATAGTAAATGAGAAATTCATGTCTTTCTATTCCCCTTCTCAAATCGGTTTCCAGTTGCAAGCGATTGAGGGCGCGTTCGTGCATCGATTTATCAAAGACTTCGTAACGTGCTTTGCCTTGTTCTTTGGCAGAATACATAGTTAGATCGGCATCGCGTAAAATATCTTCAGGGTTTTCGTAATCGTTGAAACTTAGAGCAATACCGATACTAGTAGTGGCGAATAATTCGTAACCTTGAAGATTAAAAGGTATGGTTAGTACTTCCGAGATTCTTTCTGCTACTATCGTTGTTTCTGCTACGTCTTTGATATTCTCTAGCAGGATGGTAAATTCATCTCCACCCAAACGGGCAACTGTATCGGTAGGACGAACGCAACTTTCTAAGCGGCGAGCAAATTCTACTAACAGGCGATCGCCAACTAAATGACCGACACTATCGTTGACTACTTTAAAGCGATCGAGATCGAGGAAGAGAACGGCAAATTGATAATTTTCTTGCTGTTTGCTTTTTTTCAATTGTTGAGTCAAGCGATCCATAAACAGAGCGCGATTGGGCAACCCTGTCAAAGCGTCATGGAGAGCATCGTGAAGCAATTGCCTCTCCATTTTTTTGCGTTCGGTAATATCGACAATTTGATTGTTAAAATGCAAAGCATTGCCATATTCATCGCGGACAACCACTACTTTGAGTAGGGCATCAACTATTTTGCCATCTTTAGCCAGGTAACGCTGTTCGATCTGAAAATTAGATTCTTGTCCCTGCAAAAGCTTTTTTTCTAAAGCTACGCCCAATTCTACGTATTCAGGATGCCCAATTTGGGCAAAGGTAAGCTGTAATAGCTCTTCTTTGGTATAGCCAAGGGCATCACAAAGAGACTGATTAACTCTTTCTAATTTACCGTCAAGAGTTGTAATCGCCATGCCGATTGGTGCCATTTCAAAAGTGAGACGAAATTGTTCTTCACTTTTTCGCATTGCTTCTTCTGCTTGCTTGCGATCGGTAATATCTTCGGCAATTCCCACAAAACGATTGACTTCTCCCAAGGCATCAGTAATCGGAAATGCTCTCACCCAAATCCAGCGAATCGTACCATCTGGACGAACAATCCGATATTCTTCATGAAATTCATCCCCTGTCCTAAACTGAGTTTCTAGGGTGGCGAGTGCTTGTAGAGAATCTTCTGGATGAATAGCACCTAGCCAAGACTCAGGATTTTCATAGAGACTTTCGCAACTTCTTCCCCAAACTTTCTCATAAGCAGGACTGATATAGAGAATTTCATCTGTTTGAGCAGAAATCATGAAGAAAACTTCGCGAACATTTTCGGCAATTTGACGAAAGCGCTCTTCTCTTTCTCCCAAGGATGATAATTCTAGCTTTAGTTGTTGGTTTTGTACTTGTAATTTTTCTAGTTGTTGTTGTAGTTGTAGATAGGAATGTTCTAATTGCTGGCGTTGACTAATTTCATCAGCCAGTTGTTTTTTGATGCTTTCTAATTGAATAGTTTGCTCTTCAATTGTCTGCTCCAGTTTTTGATTTAGCATCTGGTTGACTGACAAGCTGTTTGGGGAATTGCTATTTATATAGTTCCCCAAAATCGCGATCGAACTAACATTGATATGGTTAATTGTTCATAGCTAATAGCTATCAGCCGTCAGCCGTCAGCCGTCAGTCTCTCAGAAGGCAGGAGGCTCACAGCAGGAGGTAAAAAACCGAAAACTGATAACTGATAACTGATTGCTGAAGTGCTGATAACTCCCTACAATAAACCAACAAAGTGCAATGGCCCATTACCACTAATCAACTCAATCACTAGGGCAATAAAGCCAAGCATTGCCAAACGACCGTTCCAAACTTCTGCTGCTGTAGTCATTCCCCATTGCCAACGTTCTTGGGGATACATCTTCATATTCTTCTTAGGATGAATGACTTCTGCAAAAGTGCAAGGAGTGCGATCGAGAGATTCTTGAACAAGACTAGTCAGAGAATCAATAAAAATAGGATGGGTATTTAAGGCGGGGACGCGCTGGAAGTTTTTTATTCCTGCTTCGTGAGCAACTTCTTTATATTCGATATCTATTTCTTGTAAGGTTTCGATATGCTCGGAAACAAAGCTAATCGGTACGACTAGTAAATCTTTAATTCCTTGCTCTCCTAATTCGTTGAGAGCATCTTCTGTATAGGGTTTCAACCACTCGACTGGTCCAACTCGGCTTTGATAAGCTAGGGTGTAAGAATTGAGTCGATTGAGGGTTTGCATAATCAAGCTAGTACATTCCTCTATTTCCCTTTGATATGGATCTCCAGCTTCCTCGACATAGCTTTGAGGTACACCATGAGCGCTAAAGAAGATATGAGCTTGGTCTGGATGTTCAAATTTATTTAGTTCTTGAGCAATCAAATCCGCCATAGCCTTTAGATAGCCAGGACAATCGTACCAAGAAGGTACGAGAGTATATTTGATGTTTTGCAAATCTGTATCTTTTTTCCACATTTCCTCCAAAACTCGAAAACTAGAACCACTAGTGCTAATCGAAAATTGAGGATAAAGGGGCAGAATAACTAATTTTTCTATACGATCGTTTTTAATTTTGGCGATCGCTTCTTCAGTAAAAGGATGCCAGTACCGCATACCTATATATACAGATGCATTTTGTCCAATCTCAGCTAACTTTGCTTGTAAAGCTTTACCCTGAGCTTCTGTTATTTTTCTTAATGGAGAACCACCACCAATTTGTAAATAATTTTCTTGGGATTTTTTGGCTCTCAGCGTAGAAATAAGCCAAGCTAAGGGCTTTTGCAGCCAAGGAAAGGGCAAACGAATAATTTCTGGATCGGCAAATAAATTGAATAAAAAGGGGCGCACGTCCTCTATTTCGTCTGGCCCACCTAGATTTAGTAATAAAACTCCAACGCGACCCATGGTTAACTTCTTTCTATAATTTTTCAGATTCTTTACTAATTTTAACAATATAACTTTATTAGCAGAATACGCTTCTTTTTAGGATACACAACTTAATAAGATGTTAGCAATTGATAACATTGGCTAGAAAATTCAACTAATCAAGATTGAGTAGTTAGAGCAGGGATTAGGAATTAGGGATTAGGGATTAGGGGGTAGGGATTAGATAGGTTGTAGAGGAAAAACTTTTTCAAGCTAGAAGGAAAAATTCTCAGCGATTGCTTAGGTATTTATAACTATTTTTGTCAGTAGGATTTGCGATCGAAGAATCACAGCTTAAGCACTTTTGACAACTTCTTTTTTCATTTGCAGAAAGCGATAATCGATAAAATGATAAGAAATGCTAGCAAATAAGATTACTATTACTCCACAGCAGCCGATAATAAGCCAATAGATTAGGGGATGGATCGATTTAATTGGATAAAATTTATTAATAATATTTAAACTTACAAATAAAACAATTCCGTGTAAAAGATTTGTTATCAATTAATAAACATTATAAGAATCAAAAATTAAATTTATTTAATAAAAATAAGAGCAAAACCAGATTTTACACTTGGATTCAATCCTCCAGTAAAATCTTTCTAGAGCTAGGGTGCCTATGAATGGCAAGACAAAGATAGAGATATACTTGTCGATCTTATTAGTCTAAGACTAACCATTAGCAGCTAATATCAAATAAATAGATAATCAACAAGCAAAAATCAACCATGTCCAAGGCAGCAATATTACAACCCGATCTGATTCTGGGAAACACGATCGTTAATTTAACTCCAGAAATCTTGACAAGATATCAGATTGAAGGAATGGTTTTAGATGTTGACGAAACACTAGTTCCTCTAAGACATAAAGAAGTTTCTCAGGAATTAAAACAATGGATCGAAAAAATTAGGACAATCTCAGATATTTGGTTGGTTAGCAATAATATTAGCGATAGTAGAATTGGAGGAATTGCTCGATCGCTAGATTTACCTTACATAATCGGTGCTGGTAAACCGTCTCGACGCAAGCTCAAACAAGCTGCCTTTGCGATGGATTTGCCGATCGAGAGAATTGCTATGGTTGGCGATCGCCTGTTTACTGATGTTTTGGCTGGAAATCGTTTGGGTATGTTTACTATTCTCGTCGAACCTATGGTTGAACCAGCTATTGTTGCTCGTTCCTATCCGATTCGTACTTTTGAAGTTTGGATATCTCAAGCATTAGGTGTATCTCTATCCGTTACGCATCGTAACTTCACAAAACATGATAGATCGTAAAATAGATAAATCTAAAGAAAATATTATGAAATCAAGAAATGTAAAAAATGTCTGAGATTCTATATGTATATTCAAATGAGGTCAGCAGATATAAAGACCTTAAACATAAACAAAAATAAAAAACAATGCGTCAAGCTCTTAATATACGGTGCTTGGCGCTCTTGCGTTGTTTAGAAATTGATAGCTTAATCGATCGCAACAGACAAAAATTTTTAACGGTAAAAGATTAAAAAGTATTAATAATCTAAATTGCCTAGCAACGAAAAACAAAATTTATGTACCAAACTTTGGTAGTTAAAATAGGGACATCTAGCCTAACCAGACAGTCAACTGACGAATCCGATCGCAAACGTTCAACAGGAAAAATAGCTCTTTCTACGATCGCCTCTCTAGTAGAAACCCTTACTTCTTTACGTAATTGCGGTCATCGAGTGGTATTGGTTTCTTCTGGTGCAGTGGGAGTAGGTTGCGCTCGTTTAAACTTGAGCGAAAGACCCCGTAAAATGGCTGTTAAACAAGCTGTTGCTGCTGTCGGACAAGGAAGATTGATGAGGATTTACGATGACTTGTTTAGCAGTTTGCAGCAGCCGATCGCCCAGGTATTACTTACACGCCGCGAACTAATGGAACGCAGTTCTTATGTTAATGCCTACAATACTTTTCAAGCACTTTTAGAATTAGGAGTCATTCCGATCGTCAACGAAAATGATACCGTGGCGATCGACGAACTCAAGTTTGGCGACAATGATACTCTCTCTGCTTTAGTCGCCAGTTTGATTAAAGCTAATTGGTTATTTTTGCTTACGGATGTCGATAAACTATATTCAGCCGATCCTAGAGTTGTTCCTGATGCCAAGCCGATCGAGCTAGTTAACTATACAGAATTCAGCCAATTACAAGTAGAAGCCAGTTCGAGTGTTTCGGGATGGGGTACTGGTGGAATGGCAACCAAATTATCCGCAGCCAGGATTGCTACAGACTCAGGCGTAAGAACGGTAATCACTCAAGGAAACACTCCCGAAAATATCATCAAAATTATCCAAGGAGAAAGATTAGGTACGCAGTTTGAAGCGCAACCTTGTAGTGATAACGCTCGTAAACGGTGGATTGCTTACGGATTAATCCCAATGGGCAAATTATATTTAGATAGAGGTGCAGCAGCCGCAATTTGTCAGGGTGGTAAATCCTTGCTACCTGCTGGTATTATTGCTATTGAGGGAGACTTTGCTGCTGCTGATGCCGTCGAGTTATACGATCCACAAGGAAAAGAAATCGCCAGAGGACTAGTAAACTACAGTAGTGTAGAGATTGAAAAAATTAAAGGGCATCATTCTGAAAAAATTGCTTCGATTCTAGGTTATGATGGCTCAGAAACAGTCGTTCATACTGATAATTTAGTGATTAAAGATTGATAATGGTTCGTTGTTGATGGTTCATAGTTCATTGCCAAAAAGGCAATAGGAATTTGTGAAAAAATAGAATATTATGCTATAATTCTATTCCTGTGTTAGTGTCTCAAAGAAACTCAAACATAGAATTGGGTGTGTAGCTCAGCCGGATAGAGCAACTGCCTTCTAAGCAGTGGGTCGGGGGTTCGAGTCCCTCCACACCCGTTTTCCATTTTCCTAGCAAAATCAAATATTTTATTTTTTGTCTTCGCTCATGGGACAATTAACACCGGACAAGGTGAAAGATTGATCACTCGATTGGTAACGCTTTCATTTGCGCCTTCTTGTGTTAAACCCAACCCTCTACATCCCATTACGATTAGATTGGCATCGATTTCGTCTGCTACATCGCAAATTGTGAAAGAAGCCATTCCTTCTCTTTCAATCGTTTCTGCTTGAATACCTTGCTGAGCAAAGAGGGCGTGAGCGCCTTCTAGCAATTGAGCAACCGCTTCTGTTGAAGCCATTGGATCTTCTTCACTTTCTGATGGTTCCGGATCTGTTTCTACAACAGAAAGCAAAACCAAACGGCTGTTGTAAGTTTTAACGATATCGGCGACTGTCTCTACAGCTTCTCTAGCTTCTCTACTGCGATCGATTGGGAACAATACTGTTTTAAACATAGTTTAGATCGATTTTTCGGAAAAAAGTCAGCTTTAGGCACAATATAAGGCTTAATTGTACTGAAATCGTTTAAATTGTTGCGATCGCCGACGTTAGTTTAGGCTAGCTCTTACTGGCTCTAAACACTTATAATTTTTATACTATGAAGCTCTTCAATCTGCCGATAAATTTTGTTAACTGCCCCAAAAAACAGAAGTATCCAGAACTTGAGTTGTCTGTCTTCTGTTTTCTGAGGTGCGATGAAAGAAAATTGACCTAAATAACTACTTAGCTTTGTTTGTTGATAAATTGTTGTGCTTGTCTTAGAGCAATTACGCCAACATTAAACAAAGCCCAACCTGCCGCTACCATCAAGGGTAAAAGGACGATTAAAAGTCGCCAGTCCATATGTATCTCTCCTCTTGTACTGCTTAAAGTTATGTTAAATATTTCTCATTTTTATATTTATATCTTAAATCTAGGGCGAGTTCATCATTGTTAGCTATAAAGGTGGGAATTTGCTTAATAAAAGTTAATGTTTGTTGTTTGTTCATAGTTCATTGTTCATTGCTTAAAAAAGGGAACAGGGAACAGGGAACAGGGAACGGGGAACAGATAAAAAACTTGCTACTTGCTACTTGCTACTTGCTACTTTTCTCCCCTGCACCCTCTACTCCCCTAACCCCTAATCCCTAAACCCTAAATCTGTTCCTTTACCAGCATGAACCAATGCTAGTTTCTGATATTTTCTGGCGTGTTCTAATAACTCCTCTACTTCAGCGTCAGAAATATCTCTAGCTTTTTTGGCGGGAATACCAACCATCAGCGATCGCGGTGGAACATCTTTGGTAACGATACAACCAGCACCGATAATACTACCTGCACCAACTCTAACACCATCGAGGACTACTGCTCCAATCCCGATGAGACAGCCTCGTTCGATATGAGCTGAATGGATGGTAGCACGATGACCAACGGTGACATAATCTTCTAAGATGGTAGGCTTACCAGGATCGCCGTGTAAAATTGCTCCATCTTGAATATTAGTAAATTTACCAATTTCAATCCTTTCCACATCGCCGCGAACAACGGATGTGTACCAAATACTGACTCCCTCTGCTATAGAGACATTGCCAATTACTACCGCATTAGGAGCAATAAAAGCAGCTTGCTCGACATTTGGGGCTTGCCAATAGGAATTAACAGAGAATTGTTGTTTCTCCATACGTTAAAATACTCCATAAATAAGATAAGACTTTAAAATTATTAATCCATAAGAGTTTGACAGAGTACTCTGGCGCATAATGGAAGGAAAAGACTCAATGATGAATCCAGGTTTACAATATCCTATATTCGGTGCAGAGATTCAATGTCCTCACTGTCGCCAGGTAATTCCAGCACTGACACTGACAGATACTTATTTATGTTCGCGTCATGGTGCTTTTGAAGCAAATCCAGAGACAAGCGAATTAATTCATCTTCCTTCGGGAAGACGCTGGCGGCGATGGGAGGGAGAATGGTATAGACAACACACTCATCCCGACGGTATTCGTTTTGAAATTCACGAAGCGCTCGATCGCCTTTATACTGAAGGCTATAGGGCGACTAAGGTGATTATTGCCAGTCGCTATAAAGATTTAGTCAGTGCTTATTTAGAAAGAAGCAACCCCTGGCGAGATAGCTCAGATTTCAAAGCTCCTCGCTTATATGGTTTGCCTGTGGTATTTAGTCCAGAATCAGCAGACGATCCCTGTTGGGAAGTAATTAACTTTAATTTAGAGAAAGAACCTGGAGTTCCTCTTAGATACCCATATTTTCGTTTATTTGAATGATGCATCATGCTTCAATCCGTACTGGGAATATTCATCGGGCGATCGCCTTTTACGAACTCTTAGGATTTAGCGTTAAAGAGCGTTTTACCACAGGTTACACTCTAGCTTGCTGGATGGAAGGTTTGGGAGGCAGAATCGAGTTAATTCAGATTCCCGAACCCAAACCAGCACCCGATGCTTTTGGAGATGAGCATTATGTAGGGTACTATCATCTTTCTTTTGAGATCGGCAAATTAACAAAAAGTTTACCTGCTTGGTTAAAAGAATTGAAAACTAAATTTGTAGAATCTGAAGTTTCTCTGAAGATTTTGTTAGAACCGACTCAACAACAAATTGGCGATCGCCTCTACGAAGTTGCATTTATCGCCGATACTGACGGCTTACCGATCGAGTTAATTAGAATAATAGATGATGGTTCATAGTTCATGGTTCATGGTTCATTGCAAGAAGGCTTTTATGCAGAAGGCTTTTATGCAGAAGTCAGAAGTCAGAAGTCAGAAGTTTTTACTTGCGACTTACTACTTGCTACTTGCTACTTTCCCTACACCCCTAGTCCCTAATCCCTAATCCCTAACCCCTAGCCACTACTTCTGATTTCGAGTTTACGCTACAGTAATTAGGTGAGGCGTTACTAAACTCAAAGGAGATCAAGTGCTGGAGCTATACAATTTTGAACTTTCTCAGTATTCGGAAAAAGTTCGCCTGATATTAGACTATAAGGGTCTGGAATACAAGAAAATTGAAGTAACTCCAGGCGTTGGACAATTAGAGCTTTTTCGCTTATCTGGTAGCAAACAAGTACCAGTTTTAAAAGATGGCGATCTTTATATTTCGGATTCAACAGAAATTGCTGTTTATTTAGAGAGAAAATTTCCAGAAAAACCGATTATTCCAGAAGATCCCTTGTTGAAAGGGCAGTGCTTGTTAATCGAAGAATGGGCTGACGAATCGATCGGCATCAAAGGCAGAAAAGCTTTTATTGGAGCGTTAAATCAAAATCAAAATTTCCGTACTTCAGTATTACCTAAAAATACTCCAGATTTGCTAAAAAACTTAGTTGGTGCTATACCTGGTGAGGTTTTGGATATTTTGGGAACAGGTGTTGGCTTTGGTGCTGATGCCATTAAGGAAGCCAAGCAAGGACTCAAACAAGATTTAGAAGCTCTTTGCTTGATTTTAGAAAATCGTCCTTATTTAGTTACCGATTATCCAACTTTGGCAGATTTAGCAGTAGCTGGACTGAGTATTATCTTAAAATTTCCTGAAGGAGATTACATCGATCTACCCGAACCTTTAAAAGGAAAGGGCATACCTGGAATAGCAGATAATAGCGCCTACGAACCATTTTTTACCTGGCGCGATCGCCTGTATGCAGAATATAGAAAACCTTTGGGAACTAGTAGTTCTACATCAGAACCTTCCCCTAGTTCGATCGAAATTGAATAAATGGTTCATAGTTCATAGTTCATAGTTCATTGAAAAACAGGGAGCAGGGAGCAGGGAGCAGGTAGGCAGGAGGCAGAATGCAGGAGGCAGAAGGCAGAAGGAAAAAAAGTAGGAAGTAGGAAGTAGCAAGTAGGAAGTAGCAAGTAGGAAGTAGCAAGTAGGAAGTAGCAAGTAAAAAAACTCATTACTCATTACTTATTACTTATTACTTACTTTTCTCCCCGTTCCCCAGTCCCCCAGTCCCCCAGTCTCCCCATCTCCCAGTCTCCCTACACCCTAATCCCTAATCCCTACCCCCTAACCCCTAACCCCTAGCCCCTAAAGAGGCGATATATAGCCTAGTGCATTTTTTACTCTAGCTAAGGTTCGATCGGCTACAGATTTTGCTTTGTGAGCGCCTTCGCGCAACACGGAATCCAGATAGCCTTTTTCGGTGACTATTTCTTTGTATTTATCCTGAATTGGTTGGAGGGCGCTAATTGCAGTTTCTGTGAGTAATGGTTTGAATTGCCCCCAACCCATATCCTGACATTCTAATGCTACTTCTGCTTTAGTTTTGCCAGAAAGTAGAGTGTAGAGAGTTAGTAAATTATTACATTCTGGACGTTCGGGATCGTCAAAAACCAAACCTTTAATTGGATCGGTTTTGCAGCGCTTAATCTTTTTCTGAATTTCTGCGGGAGAATCTAACAGATTAATCCGACTCATTTCCGACTCGTCAGATTTGGACATTTTGCGGGTTCCATCGGTTAGACTCATTACCCTAGCACCTTCTTGACGAATTAAAGGTTCGGGGATTTTGAGAACTGATGTTTTTTTGTCGCCAAATTTATCATTGACTCTCGCAGCGATATCGCGAGTTAGTTCGATGTGCTGTTTTTGATCTTCTCCTACAGGCACTCGATCGGCATCATAAAGCAAAATATCGGCTGCCATTAGAACGGGATAATCTAATAGACCGACACTAACATTCTCCCCTTGTTTGAGAGCTTTTTCTTTGAACTGAATCATTCTTTCTAACCAGTTAAGAGGAGTAACGCAATTGAGCAGCCAAGTTAGTTCACTGTGCGCGGAAACATGAGATTGGACGAAGATAGTAGAATGTTGTAAATCGATCCCGCAAGCAAGATACAAAGCAGCGATCGCGTAGGTATCGTCTGCGAGGGTTTTTGGATTGTGCGGAACTGTAATCGCATGTAGATCGACGACACAGAAGAAATTATCGTATCGATCCTGAATTTCGACCCAGTTACGAATCGCCCCTAAATAATTACCTAAATGTAAATTGCCAGTAGGTTGAATTCCTGAGAGAACTCGCTGTAAAGCCACTGATTAACCTCTTGATTGTTCCTTACTATCCTCACTATCCTCTTATATTTTGCTCCTTTCTTGCCATTTTGCTTTAACATGGCGATGAGGCGAAGCCGACTCTACGCGATCGCGCCTATCAAAAAAAGTAACTTAAGTAACTTTATTGATTTTCTTCACAAGTTCCTCATTTTCTCGATCGACAATTTAATTTAGAGAAAAATAATAATTTTATTAACGTCTAATTAGATGTCCAATACCGTCTTAAGTGCGAAAAATTTAAACTAATGGCTTATTTTAAGGAGGTTTTGACAACAGATGCAATCTGTCTATTTATCTTTAGAGCAAGTATCCGTAAAGCAGGAAAATACCAGTAATCAGTCTGAAACTATGGCAATACCCACTATTGCCGATTTAGATCTAAAAACTACTGTCGATCGCCCTCAAAGTTATTTATCAACAAAAATTTGCCAATATCTAACCGAAGATCCCGACAATTTTTTAAAAGACATTTATATTCAAAACAATTTAGAAGCAAATTTTCAAGCGATCGCTCTAGCTAAATTATCTGGAGAAAGTTGGCAGGAAATTGCAGTTAAATTCAACTTAGAGATCGAGACTTTAAGTGATTTCTTTCAAAATTGCTGTGCTTATTATGCTGAAATATTTACAAGGCAATTAGAAAATAAATAATCGACATCCTACTCCCTGCTCCCTACTCCCTTTGGCAGACGATCGCTCAAATTCACAGTTCTTTTGTAGTCACAGCAAAAGATACAGCGATAGTTATTTTCATGATGGAGTTTGGCACACATAATCGATCGCTTGCCTTGCCATAATCGATAAACTTCTGCTGCTAGCAGCATTCCTAAAGGCGGAGCAATGACATAAAGCCAAAAAGCTGTCCAAATTCCTGCGGGTAGTGCTGAAGCAAAGCTGCGAGCGGGATTCATCCCAAAGCCAGATATGGGCGCTTCAAAGATGATATAGAGTGTCACCAAGAAACCTGCAAATATACCTGTATATCGATTTAACTTGCGATCGTTGCTGAAAATTAGCACCATCATCATCATAATAAAAGCAACAACTAACTCTCCTATCAGTGCTGCTATCCAACCGAAAGAACCTGGAACGGTAACAATGTAATTAATTGGAGGTTTAGTAAATAATTGTTCTAAAAGCAGAGAAACAATGAATATACCCATTAATCCTCCCAAAAATTGAAAGAAAATGTAGCAAAAAGCATCCCAAGGCTTAACTTTGCCCAAACGAAAGAAAGTAAGAGTAACGGCTGGATTCATATGCGCGCCCGATCGCTTGCCCCAGGGAGAATAAGTAAGAGCGATCGCCACCGTTCCCATTATCATTCCCGTTAAAGCACGCCTTAAATCGCCATTAGGCAGCAATTGATGAATCGGTGAACTTGGATGCTCAAAGGCAGTAGCCACCAATCCAGCAGCAATCAGAAACAGTCCCAATTCTGCTGCTTCCATCAAGTATTCTGGTAAGTGTTCTTTTAGTTGATTGTTCATAGTTCATAGTTCATTGGAGAAAAAGGGAACAGGGAACTCTTAACAGGGAACAGGGAACAGGGAAGGCAGAAGATTTATAGGCTCGCTTGCTCTAGGCTCTAGGTTTTGCTTTCCGTCTCCTCGTCTCCCTCTCTCCCCTTCTCCCCTGCTTGTTTTCCCCTACACCCCACACCCTTTCTAATCCCTAATCCCTAACCCCTAACCCCTACTCCCTATATGCCGCATATTGCTGAATCAATTTAGCAACTATTCCTGTCCATCCTGTTTGATGAGAAGCACCAATTCCCGCGCCGTTGTCGCCGTGGAAGTATTCGTGGAATAAAATTAGATTGCGCCAATGGGGATTGGTTTGAAAGATTTCCATACCTCCGTATACTGCTCTTCGATCGGATTCATCTCGCTCAAAGATACGGATTAATCTTCGCGACAATTCTGCTGCAACTTGCCATAGATTCATCATTTGACCCGAACCTGTAGGACATTCGACTTTGAAGTCGTCGCCAAGGTAGTGATGGAACTTTTGTAGGGACTCGATAATCAAATAATTCATCGGGAACCAAATCGGCCCTCGCCAGTTGGAGTTACCGCCAAACAAACCAGTAGTTGATTCGGCTGGTTCGTAATCGACGCGATAGTAGAGTCCGTGACAGCTAAAAATATAAGGGTTGTTTTGATGGAATTTAGATAGCGCTCGAATGCCGTAAGGGCTTAAAAATTCATTTTCATCGAGCATTTTTTCAAGGATTTTTTTCAGTTTGGCACGATAGGCGATCGCTAGCAATCTTCTGGCACCTACTCCTGGTGTTTCCATGCAAGCCACATTTTGTTTGAGATCGGGACGATTGCGAATAAACCAAGTCATCCGTCTTTGAAAATTGGGAAACCGTTCTAACATCTCTGGTTCGAGAGTGGTGACGGCAAACAAAGGCACTAGTCCAACAATCGATCGCACTTTGAGGGGAAATTGACGACCATCAGGCAAACGCAGCGCATCGTAATAAAAACCGTCTTCTTGATCCCAAAGAGGAATTTCGTTTTCACCAATGCCATCGATCGCGTCGGCGATGTAGAGAAAATGCTCGAAGAATTTACTAGCAATATCTTCGTAAGAAGAATCTTCTTTGCCTAATTCTATAGCGATCGCCAGCATATTGAGACAGTACATACCCATCCAGCTAGTACCATCTGCCTGATTGATATAGCCACCAGTAGGTAACTCGGCACTGCGATCGAATACTCCTATGTTATCTAAACCCAAAAAACCGCCTTGAAAGACGTTCTTACCTTCAATATCTTTGCG
>CAZJTL010000103.1:14770-17404 GCA_964548905.1 uncultured bacterium
CTTTACGATTTACCCACCAGGTAAAATTGAGGAGGAGTTTATGAAAGACTCTTTGGAGGAAATTGCGATCGGCGCGTCCGTACATTTTCCGTTCGATCTGATAAATCCGCATCGCCGCCCAAGCTTGAACGGGTGGATTGACATCGCTAAACGCCCATTCATAGGCGGGAAGTTGACCGTTAGGCAGCATGTACCATTCTCTAGTCAATCTTTCTAGCTGATATTTGGCAAAATCGGGGTCGATCTCTGCTAGGGGAATTAAATGAAAAGCCAAATCCCAAGCAGCAAACCAAGGATACTCCCATTTATCGGGCATGGAAATAATATCTTCGCTATGGAGGTGGAACCATTCGTGATTTCTACCCCACTTGCGTTCTTCTGGCGGTGGAATTACATCTGGATCGCCTTTAAGCCATTGCTCGACTACGTAATGATAGTATTGCTTTGTCCATAACATTCCCGCAAAAGCTTGTCTTTGAATATTGCGATCGTCTTCTGAGAGAGGAAAAGGCGTGATGCGTTGATAAAATTCGTCTGCTTCTGAAATGCGTTGTTGGAGTTGGCGATCGAATTCAGCGCCGAAAGCTTCGGTTAGATTGCTATTATCACTGAGACGAAGACGGATGGTTTTAGTTTCTTGAGGGGCGATCGTTAAAACATAATTGGCAGCAAATTTAGTCCCTATGTTGTGGGGATTGATTGCTTGTTTATTTCCCTGCACAATATAGTCATTAATGCCATCTTTGACATAAGCAGAGTGATTGAGTACACCAAAAATTTGCAGGTAATTGGTTTCATTTTCTGTGAACAGTAGGGGCGAATGGCCATTCGCCCCTACATCCTGATGGTGATTCGCCCCTACATCTTGACAGTAAAGCCACCGATCGCCAAGAGTGGGATGAGAGGCTTCAATGACGCTGAGATTGGGATTGGATTGAACGACTTTGAGAAAGGGTTTTTCTGTCTGACTATTCCAAGACCAAGTATTGCGAAACCAAAGATGGGGCAGTAAATGTAGGGTTTTCGTCTCTGTTCCTCGATTAATCGCAGTTATTTGAATGAGTATATCTTCTGGTGTATTTTTGGCATACTCGACAAAGACATCAAAGTAGCGATTATCTTCAAAGACACCTGTATCTACTAATTCGTATTCTGGACTGTATTTATCTCTATATCGGTTTTCTTCTACCAATTTTGTATAGGGAAAAGCCTGTTGTGGATATTTGTAGAGATATTTCATGTAAGAATGAGTGGGAGTACTATCGAGGTAAAAATAGTATTCCTTAACATCTTCTCCGTGATTGCCTTCTGTACCCGTCAGACCGAAAATTCTTTCTTTGAGGATAGGATCTTCGCCATTCCAAAGCGCGATCGCGAAACAAAGTCTTTGATGGTTGTCAGAAATTCCCGCAATCCCATCTTCACCCCAACGATAGGCACGCGATCGCGCTTGTTCGTGAGGAAAATAATCCCAAGCAGCACCTTCAGGGCTATAATCTTCTCGGACTGTTCCCCACTGTCGTTCGCTTAAATATGGTCCCCATCGTTTCCAATAAGCGGTGCGATCGCGATCGGCTTGTAGTCTAGTTTCTTCTGGAGTCATGGTTTTTTCACATCCTGTTGAATTGTTATGTTATTGGTGAGAGAAGGCAGAAGTACGAGGGCAGAAGGCAGAAGTACTGATTACAAAGTAGGAAGACAGAAGAAAAGAATTAAGGATAAAAAGTTTATTACTGCTAATTAGACGTATTCGAGCTGAAAGAATATATTAAATTGATGGATTAGGGATTAGTTTTTGTACTTAAGACTTAAGACTTCTGTACGGGCGAATGGCAAGAAAGCCCCTACCAGACTTAAAACTTATTTACCTTCTGCCGACCTACTTCTGCCTTTTCTCAACCAACAAATTAAATACTTACCAACTTAGTACAAATTAGATGCTTGTCGTCCTCCTAGTCGTTGTTGTGATGCTGATGGCAGTGTGTTGACGGAAATGGTGGCGTAACTACCCATTTGCTGTTTGATAATTAACAAACGAATAAAATCGCCTACAGTTTCGATTAGACGTGCATTGCTTCTAATTCCTCCCACGCTTTTTGTTCGAGGCTAGTTTCTAAGCTTGAGTGAGTTTCAGTTTTCATCGGCGTATCATGTTCTGTTGAATAGCAATGTTATCGATGGGGGAAGGCAGAAGGTATATAGGCTCTAGGCTCTAGGCTCTAGGCTCTGGGCTCTAGGCTCTGGACTCTAGGCAAAGCGTAAAAAGGCAGAAGGCAGAAGGCAGAAGGTAGAAGGTAGAAGGAAAAATACAAGGATAAAGTCTATAAGGTTACTATTGCTAATTAAATGGACTCGATCGCATCCCGATTTATCTAACTAACATTAAATTGTCATAACCTTAATACAAGCTGAATTTGCCATTAAATATCATTGAGAATCAATCGGCGGGTTCTGCGAAAACAACATCATAAAGATGAAATTCATTTTCAGCCAAACCCACCCAATATCCTTTTCCCTTCTCAAAACCAGGCACTTTCAGGATTTCTTCAAAGGCTTCTTGACCCAGCCATTGTCCGTAGTTAACGGTACTTAAACAAAAATCAACCCCAAACAAAGCCTAAACTCGCTTTATAA
>CAZJTL010000104.1:0-17377 GCA_964548905.1 uncultured bacterium
GGAAGCTTGTTCGAGGTTGGCAGTCGTTTTTATATGTTACTGATGGATGGACAGTTTATCCTTCTTTTATCAATGATTGTGACCATTTAATTCTCAAAACTTACATGACCAGAGTGGAGGGAGAAAATACTCGACTCAGGCATTATCTAGCTCGCTTGAAGCGCAAAACATTATGCTACTCCAAATCTGAAGAAATGCTTCGCTTATCAATCAAACTTTTACTTCACTATCTTCATTTTGATAGTATTCCTCTTTAAATCATCCCGCAGGGATGCAACACCTTGGTTGGTAATGGTAAGAGACAAAGAACAAAGGCAAGAAACAAGATTTTGACAGTTTTTAGGTTAATAGGCATGGCGATCGCCTAGCTAAATGTACTAAGAGCAAAATAGCAAAGAGTGCTGCTAATTACCTGTCATATTCTCAGAAAATAGGACTAAAGAGTATAGCAACACCCTGTTTTGTTTATATTTAACGTGCGCTTATAATTGCCACTTGTTTGATATCAAGTTTGTCTTTAGTAAGCAAGACCCATACTACGGGTGGTTTCAGCACCTAAATAGACGCGAATGCTTAAAAAGTCTGTAGGACAAGCGGTTTCGCATCTCTTGCAACCAACGCAGTCCTCAGTACGGGGAGAAGAGGCAATCTGTCCAGCTTTACAGCCATCCCAGGGTACCATTTCTAACACATCTAGAGGGCAAGCGCGAACGCACTGAGTGCAACCAATACAAGTATCGTAAATTTTGACGCTATGAGACATTGAATATAAACTCCTTAACTGAGTGTTCTCCTAGTTGTCGGAATTCTAGTGAATTAAGGGCTAGTTTACCGCATCAAAAGATTCTACTTATACAAAAGACCAGATAACTTTAAATTCTGTAACAAGTTTCAGTAGGGACTAGGGATTAGGGGCTAGGGATTAGTAGGGGTGTAGGGTGTAGAGGTGTAGGGTTTAGGGGTGCAGGGGAGAAATCAATCAACTATTAGCCACGCTTCAATAAACTATGAACCATGAACTATGAACAGTTATTCGACTATTTCAACTAGCTTATTTGGGGAAGATAAACCAGATTTTATCGATATTTGGGATTTAGATACCTTAAAATGCTTTGCTAGTAATGCTATTAATTCTTGATTTGCTTTACCTTCAATTGGTGGGGATTTTAAGTTAATTCTCCAAGTTCCATCATCAGATTGGATAATTTTTTGTTGTTTAGAATTTGGTTTTACTCTTACTGTAATTTTCACAATTGCTATCATATTATGAAACTATCTTATTCAAAAAATTAATTATTAAAAATATTAAGATTGTTAGCATTCGTTAAAACTATATATTTAAATGCCGACTTGATTTTATCAATTAACCTGCCAATTTTTGAGGAATCAAATTATTATATTATCTGTCTATACTTGGTTGCCTAGTTGGCTGAATCGCTAACTGGATTACGAGGCGTTGTCATGACTAAAACCCCCAATTCCGACAATAAAGCCATGAATTCTAGCGATCGGCAAGAATCGGAGTCGCTATCAAAGCCGCGATGGTGGCGACGTATTTTATTGGGAATGACAGTCGCTTCTTTAGCTGGTATTGGTGGAGGATTAATTTATGGATGGTTTTTTCTGGAAAATAAACTTATACCTTTGGTGGAAACGGAATTAACTGATTATCTTAATCGTCCCATTAAAATCGGTAAATTTGAGGGATTATCTCTTAATAAAATTAGTTTTGGTGCTAGTGAGATTCCTGCCACTGCCAAAGATCCAGATCGAGTTACTACAACAGGTGTAGATGTTTCTTTTTCTCTAGCAGAATTAATTTTTCAGCGTCACCTCAATTTAGATGTTTTACTGAAAAAACCTAGTTTATATATAGAACAGGATCGACGTAAAGCTTGGGTATCTACTAAAATCGATTCTTCTTCAGGAGACAACAACAGGGACTTTATTGAGGTTGATGTCAAAACGATTCAGCTTCAGGATGCGGATCTAGAACTAGTAGCGCGATCGCGCAATGACTCTGAAGGGGAATTACTCTCAGAAACTCTCAATCCTCCTGTCAAAGCTAGACTTAATTCGCTAGTTGCTTCTTTTCTGAAAAGAAATAATACTGATGTTATTGCATTTCACCTCAATGGCAAGTTAATTGAAGGTGGCAAGCTGCAAATAAAAGGGGAAGGATTCCCTAAAACTGACCTAATTGAATTAGCTTTGCAAGGTGATGATTTACAAGCCAAAGAAATTGCTAATTTACTGGCAATACCTTTAAAATTTAGTGCGGGAACTTTAGATGGTGACTTAAAAATTAAATTGCCAGACAATTCAGAACCACTAATTAATGGTACGGCTACCCTCAAACAAGTTAATGCACGTATTGCCGAGTTAGTCCAACCTTTCTTAAATAGCAATGGTAAGCTAGAGTTTGAAGATACGAAAATTGGCTTTAAAGATGTCAATACTTCCTTTGGTGATGTTAGGGGTGCGATTAACGGAGAACTAGAAACAAAGGGAAAAGGATATTACGATCTAGCCATTCAAGCCAACCCAACTGAAATTAATCGAGTAATTAGTACTCTCAAGCTAGACAAACCCTCCATCCTGATCGCGGGAGAAATTAAATCGGCGATCGCCATGACTGGTATTTTGAATCAACCTCAAGTTGATTTCGATCTTCTCACCACTAAACCCACTCGTATCGATCGCGTCGAATTTGTCAATATTAATGCGAGATTACGACTCTTAGGCAATCTGCTGACTGTCAAACAATTTACAGGAAATCCCTTAGTTGGGGGAACAGTGGCAGGAAATGGCACGATCGCCTTAAAAGGGAATAACGATCTATTTTTTAACGTTCGTGCCAACAACGTACCAGGCAATGCCTTGGCGCGTAGTTATAACAATACCTTGCCAGTCAATGTTGGTTTAGTTGCTGGGAATGCCAAATTCTCAGGGAAAACCGATAGTTTGAGTACCCTCCGCGCCATTGACGGTGTACTTAACTTTCCTTTGGGTGGCGGTACAGTGGCGATCGACAAGATTCAGTACGATCGAGGAAGTTGGCAAGCAAACATGAAAACCAATAATGTTCGACTGGATAGTTTGCCATTGGATCGAGAAGCGGCGGAAACGATCGGTCAAGGATTTTTGGCTGGACAATTTAAGTTAGCTGGTGACAATAATTCTCTGAGTTTAGATACCATTCAAGCAAACGGTCCCGCTACAGTAAGAATTGCTGATGGCACGGTCACTACTAATAATTTACAACTAAATAACGGTCGCTGGCGCAGCAATCTGCAAGCTCAAGGATTAAGATTGAGAAAGATCTTTTCAGACGTTCCCGTCGAATTAAGCAATCCTTTTAGCGGTAATTTCTCTCTCAACGGTACTACCGAAAATTTAGCACTAGATGGTATTAGTGGTAAGGGTTCGGCACAAATCGCCGCTTTGGATGGATTAATTAGGGCTAGTGATATCAAAATTACTAACGGAAAATATAGCGCGATCGTTATTCCCGATCACCTGCGTCTCTTGAAACTAGCTGACATCAAAGGATTGATGGGTGGCAGGTTAAATGTGACTGGTAACTTAGATAATTTTAGACCAACCGCGATCGCTGCCAATGGTACGGTTAGTTTTAGTGAAGGAATTAATGTCATCGATCGCCCCTTGAATGCCAAAATTTATTGGAATGGCAAACGGTTGGAGGTAAAAGAAACAACAGCGATCGGCTTTTTAGCCGATGGTTTTTTTGATGTCGATCCTAGCTTTTTTACAGATATTCCCGATAAATTAGTCGCCATTAACAATTGGCAATTAAATGTTCGACAGGCGAGAGGAATAGATCTGCATAAACTACCTCTCAATCTGCCTCAAGTTGTTGCTAAAACTCAATATACTGGTGATGTCGATTTTAGAGGAGTATTGGCGGGAACGCTAAAAGTACCCAGTGTAGAAGGAGATCTCATTCTCAACAACTTTAGTGTCCAAGAAGTTGCCTTTGAACCTATGCTTAAAGGTAAGATTGTCATTGTTCCTAACAAAAGTATTGACTTACATCTCAAAGGCGATCAAGACAAACTGCAACTTGGACTTGATGCCAAGAATCAACCCGTTTCTTTTTTCGTCCGCAGAGAACAAACAGAATTGAGTGGTACTCGCGGCGGTGACTTAATGAGAGTAAATACCCGTAACTTACCGATCGCCTGGGTAAAAGATTTTGCGGTTCAAAATCAACTGGGTATACCAGAAACCCTAGCTGCACAACCAATCGCAGGAGAATTATCTAGTAATTTAACTTTTAATTTCAAAACCTTAGCCCTTAATAGCGATAACTTGCTGATTAATCGCCCCGTTTTTGGCAGAATTAAGGGAAATCTGTTTCAGGGTGGCTTTGAATATCGAGATGGTTATTTTTCCCTGCAAAATGGAAAATTGCAGCTAAGGGAAAGCGAGTATCAGGTTAATGGTGAATTGTGGCAAACTAAGCAAGGACCCAAATATCATGCAGAAGCGAGAATTGTCGAAGGAAGAGTGCAAGATGTTTTAGAAGCTTTTCAAATTTTTGAGTTATCAGATTTTGATAATCCTTTCGGCGATCGCCAATATAGTACGGCGATCGATTTATATCAGCCCAAACAATCTGCTTTTTCTCCGTTCGCTGTTGGAGGGACCAACTGTCAAGGGAAGATCGAGAATTCAAATGCCCCGTCCTGTCCCTTATTTGCTACAGGAGTACCACAAACATCGATTATCAATCAATTACGACGATTCTCAGAAATTGATGCCCTGTTGCAAATCGATCGAAAAAAACGTCAAGATGATTCTCTCCTGCCAGATTTAAGCGACCTAAATGCTAACTTTAATGGAATGGTTGATATCGAAGGTTCCCCCATAACGGGAGTTAAAGCTAACTTTAAATTCCTAGGAAATAATTGGCAATGGGGTAAATTAACTGCCAATGAATTTGTAACAGAAGGCAGTTTCATCAATGGTATTCTCACCCTACTACCAATTAAAATTAAATCCGATCGCAGTTTAGTGACCTTTTCTGGAAGCTTTGGCGGTGAAACACAATCAGGTCAATTGAGGTTAGATGATGTTCCTGTAGAATTGCTGCAAAAATTCGTCAAATTACCACCAGAAATCGGTTTGGGTGGTCGTATCAATGGTACAACGACGATCGCAGGGAGTAAAGAAAATCCCCAAGCTAAAGGAGAAATAACAGTTGCAGATGGGACGATCAATCAAACTTCAATCCAATCAACACAAGGAAGTTTTAGCTACAATCATTCCCGTTTCGAGTTCTTTGCTAGTAGCGTTGTTGCCAAAAATGCTGAACCCCTAACTATCACTGGCAGTATACCCTACAAATTCAACTTTGCTGCTGTCGAACCAGATAGCGATCGCCTAAACCTTAACCTAAATATTAAAAATGAAGGTTTACAATTGTTAAATGTTTTAAGCAGAGGCGAGGTTCGCTGGCTCAAGGGTCAAGGAAATGTCAATCTAGATATCGAAGGTGAGTTCGATCGCCAGCACAACCGGCCTAAGAATTTAAGTGCTGACGGTAAAGCTGTCATTGAAAATGCCACGCTCGAAGCTCGTACTCTCCCTAAAGCACCACTAACTCAAGTTAATGGCAATATTCGTTTTAACCTGAACGGCATGACCGTAGATCATCTTCAGGGTAACTTCGGTGGCGGTCAAATTTCAGCCAAGGGGAGTTTGGCATTAGATAAGCCCATAGTCATTGCACCAGAAGATATTTTAACCGTCAATTTCAATGATATTGCCGTCAACTTAAAAGGATTATATCAAGGTGGTGTTCAAGGAGAACTGAAGCTTACTGGCAGTGCTATAGAACCAGATATTGCAGGAAATTTAAATCTATTTGATGGTTCAATTTTATTAGGAGAAACAACCGAAACAACTAAAACAGACAATAGCGAGAGAATCGAAGACAACCCAGATCGAAGTTTAGCTGCTGCTACTGAATTTAATCAACTCAATATCAATTTAGACAGAAATATTCAAATTATCAAACCACCAATCTTAAATTTCCTGGCTCAAGGTAATCTTAAGCTCAAAGGTACTTTTAATCGTCCTCTACCTGAAGGAACAATCAAACTCAAACGCGGTCAAGTTAATATTTTTACTACTCAACTCAATTTAGCTAGCGACGAAAAAAATAGCGCCAAATTTAGCAAAAATAAAGGACTCGACCCCTATTTAGATGTTAACTTGGTAGGCTCTGCCTTAGAAACATCCCGTAGTGCTTTTTCTGAAGATACTTCCTTAACAGAAATTAATGACGTTCCAATTTCCAGACTTGGTAGCTTGCAAACCGTTCGCGTTCAAGCCAAAGTTAAAGGATTTGCTTCTCAAGTAACTAATAATATCGAACTCAGTAGCAGTCCTCCTCGTACTAAAACAGAAATAATCTCTCTCTTAGGTGGTAGTTTTGTCAATACTCTCGGTCGGGGAGATAGTACACTAGGCTTGGCAAATTTAGCTGGTTCTGCCTTTTTTGGCACTTTTAATAGCGCTATTAGCGATGCTTTTGGCTTGAGTGAATTTCGCTTATTTCCCACCCAATTAATCGACGATCGCAAAGAAAGAGAAACGATTTTAGGATTAGCTGCTGAGGTAGGAATTGATGTAACGAAAAGTTTATCTGTTTCCGTTCTCAAGATTTTAAATACCGAGATTCCTGCTCAATACGGCGTGCGCTATCGCTTGAACAATAATTTTAGTTTGCGCGGTTCGAGCAATTTTGATAATGACAGCAGAGCAATTTTTGAATATGAGCAAAGATTCTGATATAATAATCCAAGAGTCCCCTACTCCCTTACCCCGCAGGGAAGTATAGCGTAAGCTACACTTCCCTGCCCCCTTTTTGGGTCATGATTGTTTGATTTTCTTAACAGGGAGCAGGGGGCAAGTAGCAAGTAGCAAGTAGCAAGTAAAAAAAACTTCTGACTTCTGTACGGGCGAATGGCAAGAAAGCCCGTACCTGCCTTCTGCATGGAAGCCTTCTGCCTTTTCTCCACCTGTATATTAGATGTTGACCAGCTTATGAATTACTGGTTAATGAAATCCGAACCAAATGTATATAGCATTAAAGATTTAAAACGAGAGCAACAAACTATTTGGGATGGAGTTCGTAACTATCAAGCACGCAATTTTCTCAAACAAATGCAACCAGGAGATTTAGCTTTTTTCTATCATTCCAATACTAATATTCCTGGCATTGTCGGCTTAATGGAGATAGTTGAAAGTAATTTTGTCGATCCTACTCAATTCGATCCAAATAGCGATTATTACGATCCTAAATCGACAGAAAACGCTCCTCGTTGGCATACTGTTAAAGTAGAATTCAAACAAGAATTTAAAAATATTATTCCTCTGGAAAAACTAAAACAAGAATTTAGCGATCGCGAACTTTTAGTTGTCAAAAAAGGCAACCGTCTATCAGTAATGCCAGTTTTAGCTGAGATTGCTAATAAGATTTTAGGCTAAATTTTTGTCTATTCTAATCCAAGAGCCATTAGGGTGGGCATTGCCCACCCTAGCATTTAGACTTCTTGCAGAAGTCAGGGAACAGAAAGCTAAGTTGTCTAATTAATGAGAACGCGATTCTGTCTATGTACTTATAAGATTAGTAATTGGCTTGCTTAAAACTCAGCAAAACTAAGCCAATAATCAAAATTGCCAATCCTAAAAAACCAGCCATCACCGCAGAAAACCGATCTTTTTCGCTCAAAACTTCTTCTTGGGAACGAGCTTTTAAAGCGTGCCACACATGACCGCCCAGAAAAGTCAGACACAAAGCAAACTGAACCCCAACAAATTGAGAGCGATCGGCACTGTAAAAGGCAGTGGGAAAAACCAGGTCGTTAAAAGCGACAAAGTAGCCAGAAGTAAATGCCATCAGCGCTACACCAGCAAGACTGTAGGAAAGAATTCCATGTCCGTTCCAGGTAAAAGAATTTTTAATCCAACTAAACGGCTCAGAAATAATGTGCCAAATTCCACCACCGATACACATTACCCCAATCCAAATATGACCTCCTATAACATCTTCTAAATTATTGACAGCAGCCATTCCCAGAGGATTCCATTGACCATTAGCAAAACCAAATATGTAGCCAAAAATAGTAAATGGACTTAAAGTTGGATGAACGATCGTTCGTACATTATTGATTTCAGGATCGTAAATGCCACCCCAAATTGTAGCTTTAGCCACAAACAGTAAAGCTGCTACGCCTAAAAAAATTAAATGATGCCCTAAGATAAAACTTAACTTTTTCGGATCGTCCCAATCATAATGGAATTTTTTCACTCTTCCTTGTCCATCTTTGAGGACGGCTGGCGCTCTAAAGACATGAAACAATCCTCCTGCACCCAAAACAGCAGAAGCAACCAAGTGTAAAATACCAATAACAAAATAGGGATAGGTATCTACTACCAAACCATTTTGACCGATACCCCAACCCAACCTTGCCAAATTGGGAATTACTAATAATCCTTGTTCTGAAAGCGGGCGATCAACTGCCAGTTTAGTTACTTCCAATAAAGTAGTCGAACCCGCCCAAAACATAATCAATCCAGCATGAGCGATATGAGCGCCCAATAATTGCCCAGATAAATTAATTAAGCGAGCATTACCCGCCAACCAACCAACTTGGCTTTGACTTTCTCTTTGCATTACTGCGGTCATTTAGATACCTCCTTGTTTGATGAGTAGTTAGAGAAGCTGAGAAGCAGAGGGAACGGAGGAGGCAGAAGGCAGAAGGCTTTTATGCAGAAGTTTTTTACTTGCTACTTGCTACTTATTCCCCTACACCCTAGACCCTAATCCCTAGCCCCTAATCCCTATTCAGCAGCAGCTTGCGCTGGCTTTGCTTTACTAACTACAGCCGAACCTGCTTGAGGGTTGCCAGCGTTATCTAAAGCTGTAATTACCTTTCTGAAATCAAAACCGATCGCTCTGAGGGCGTGCCATAAATGACCTTGAAGGAAGAAAAATGCTAAAAAGAAATGGGTATTTGCCAACCAAGCACGAGCAGTATGAGTACCCACAGGTAAATCTACTGTATCGGCAAAGTAAGGTACTACACCTAATTTGACTTCTAAAACTTGTCCATAGAATTCCACGGGATAAGCCAAAGTGTTAACTGCACAGAAATAAGCAGCTACAAATCCAGCTAAAGCAATACCGCCCAAAGAATAGGAAAGAATCGCTTCACCAGAGAAAATTAAGAGTTTCTTTGCCCAATCCAGAGGAGGAGTAATAATATGCCAGATACCGCCACCAATTAACAAAAGACCGACATAGATATGACCACCAACCAAATCTTCAAGACTATTTACTGAAGCAAAATGAGTTTGATAGCCATAGATCGTCAAAGGATCGAGGGTAGGTGCAGTCACTAGACGCACATCTTGAATAGTTGAATCGTATAATCCACCCCAAAACATGGCTTTGCCGACTAGTAGTAAAGCACCAATGCCGAGGAACAGTAAGTGATGTCCTAAAATCAAACCTAGCTGTTTGGGATCGTTCCAGTCAAAGTGAAACTTACGAGCATTGCCAGTAGTTTCTTTTAAGTCGCTTTCGCCTTTAAAGGTATGGAATAGCGCACCTGCACCAAGAACCGCCGAGGAAATTAGATGTACTGCACCAACGACAAAAAAAGGATAGGTATCTATAACTTCACCACCTTTGCCGACACCAAATCCTAAAGTAGCTAAATGTGGCAGTAGAATTAGTCCTTGTTGCCCCATGGGTAAACTGGGGTCGTATTTAGAAATTTCAAATAAAGTAAAGGCACCTGCCCAAAAGACAGTCAAAGCTGCTTGGGCGGCGTGGGCAGAAATAAATAAACCAGATAGATTAGCAAAACGAGCGTTACCAGCCCACCAATCATACTTTATGTTGCTATTACCGTATGCTTGCACAATTAAATCTCCTATTCGATTCAGTCAGAGTGCGATTAACCTGCCTATAGAGAAGTAAAATTTTTCCTCTTGGCAGTTTTGGTTAAACTTGTTACAAATTATTTGCAATAAGCTTAAGTTACATTGGTTGATTTTGCAGCAAAAAAACTATTTGGTGAAGTTATTGATAATAAATCTTAATAATTTTCCACGCAAACAGTGTCAAATTTAGCAGGAATATTTCAGTTAAGTTGTTACATTGATTGTTTATTAGAAGCAATTTACAGAATCATGTATCTCAATTAACTAAGAATTATTATTATTAAATTTACTTGTCATTAATCGAAAATTTCATCACCATTTTTAATAATAATACTAATTACTCTCAATAAACTTAATTTTGATGTAATCTGATCGAGAAGCTTATTGATTTTATTTTTCAATTAAGTCCATGTTTTCTGGAGGAAACTTGTCACCATGACAACTGTTACAGAAAGTTCTAAGTTAGGGTCAACTGAGCGATCGGATATCGCTTGGTGGTCTGGGAATGCTCGCTTAACAGACTTGTCGGGAAGGCTACTAGGCGCTCATGTCGCCCATGCAGGTTTAATTGTCTTTTGGGCTGGAGCAATGACCATATTTGAGCTTTCTCGCTTCGATCCTGTTCAGCCTATGTACGAACAGGGTTTGATTTTATTACCCCATCTTGCCAGTTTGGGTTGGGGTGTAGCAGCTAACGGAGTAGTAATCGATACTTATCCCTACTTCGTGATTGGCGCTCTTCACTTAATTTCCTCTGCTTTTTTAGGCTTTGGCGGTATTTATCATACTTTAATTGGACCTGAATATTTAGAAACCAAGTTTTCCTTTTTTGGCTATCAATGGCGAGATACCAAGAAAATGACTTCTATTCTGGGCTTTCATTTAGTTTTACTGGGATTAGGAGCTTTTCTTTTGGTAGCTAAAGCAATGTTCTTTGGCGGTTTATACGATCCAGGTATAGAAAATGTACGAACGATCGTTCATCCAACTCTTAATCCAGCTATAATTTTTGGCTATCTATTCGGTGGAGTAGGAAATGATTGGCTGGCTGGAGTCGATAATCTAGAAGATGTCGTTGGCGGTCATATTTGGATTGGGATTATTTGCATAGCTGGTGGTTTATGGCATATTGCTACTAAACCATTTGACTGGACGCTTCGTTTATTCACTTGGTCTGGAGAAGCTTACCTGTCTTATAGCCTTGGCGCTTTAGCTTTAATGGGTTTTATTGCCGCCTATTTCTGTGCAGTTAATACAACAGTCTATCCAGAAGTTTTTTACGGTTCGGCGCTATCAATTAAGCTAGGCATTTGTCCTTACTTTACTTCTAGTGAATCAGATTTCATCTCCTCTAGAAGTTGGTTAGCTAACGCTCACTTCTTTTTAGCCTTTTTCTTTCTTCAAGGTCATATTTGGCACGCTTTACGCGCTGCTGGCTTTGATTTTCGCCAAGGTCGGATCGATTCTGCTTTAGTTCCACCTGAGCCGATGTAGAGTGCTTCAAAAGTAGAGGGGCAGAGAAGCAGGGGAAGCGGAGGGAGCAGAGGGAGCAGGGGAGCGGAGGGAGCAGGGGAGAAACCACCGAAGCAATGAGCAATGAACAATGAACAATCAACAATCAACAATCAACAATCAACAATCAACAATCAACTATTAACTATTAACAAAAATGACAACAGCAATTTCAAATATTCCCAAAGTGGGATGGTGGGCTGGTAATGCCCGATTTGTCAATTTATCAGGTAAAATATTGGGCGCTCATGTTGCCCATGCGGGTTTGATTGTCTTCTGGGCGGGTGCAATGACTTTTTTTGAATTGTCTCGCTACAATCCTGATGTTCCTATGTACGAACAGGGATTGATTCTACTACCTCATTTAGCCACTCTAGGTTTAGGTGTAGGAGACGGGGGGCAAATTATTGATACCTATCCTTACTTTGCGATCGCCGCAGTACATCTAATTTCTTCAGCAGTATTGGGTGCAGGTGGTATTTATCACTCGCTCTTGGGCGCTGAAGTATTAGACAAAAATTCTACCTTTAGCGGCTTTTTTGGCTATGACTGGCAAGATGAAGAGAAAATGACCAGTATTCTTGGCATTCATCTCACAATTTTAGGCATAGGTGCATTTTTGCTAGTTTTTAAAGCTATGTTTTGGGGTGGACTATTCGATCCCCCTGCTGGTGATGCTGGCGCAGTAAGGATTATTACCAATCCCACCGTCAACCCCGTGCGAATTTTCGGTTATCTCTTCGGCGCTCATGGTTCGGAAGGAATGGCAGCAGTAGATAACCTAGAAGATGTCGTTGGCGGTCATTTGTGGGTAGGTTCTCTTTGCATTATCGGCGGTTTGTGGCACATGGCAACTAAACCGTTAACTTGGGCGCGTCGAGTCTTGATTTATTCGGGAGAGGCATATCTTGCTTATAGTTTGGGCGCGATCGCTTATATGGGCTTTTTTGCTGCCTATTTTGTCACTGTCAACGACTTAGTTTACCCAGAAGTATTTTATGGCCCAGTAGGATTAATTGAAACTTCTACAGGCGTAGTTAGTGCAAGAGGATGGTTGGCGACATTCCACTTTGTCTTAGCAGTTCTATTCTTGTTTGGACATATTTGGCACGCCATTCGCGCCAGAGGTGCAGCTTCAGGTTTCGATTTTAAAAAAGGGGATTTGGTGATGAATTTCACTACCAATCCCGAACTGGGAAGTCTTTCTACTCCTGTCAATTCCTCTGACTTTACTTTTTGGTTACTAAAAAATCTACCAATTTATCGTTCTGGGCTTTCTCCTCTCTCCAGAGGCTTAGAAATTGGTATGGCGCACGGATATCTTTTATTAGGGCCTTTTGTTACTTTAGGTCCCTTGAGAAATTCCGAACAGGGTAACTTAGTTGGTTTGCTTAGTACTTGCGGATTAGTGATTATTCTTACTATTTGCTTGTCTATTTACGGATCTGTTTCCTTTAAGAAAGAGTTCCGAAGCGATCGCCTAACTTATGCAACATCTAATCCTAGCGTTCCCGATTCTCTCAAAACAGTAGATGGCTGGAGTCAGTTTTCGGGTGCTTTTCTTGTTGGTGGTATCGGTGGCGCTATCTTTGCTTACCTAATTTTGGATAATTTGAGCATCCTACAAGCATTAGCAAGTGGAAAGGTTTAGCAGTAATCAGCAAGTAGTAGTTATCAGCATTTCAGCTATCAGCTATCAGCTATCTACTGAATGCTGACGGCTGATGGCTATAAGCAATGAACTATGAACCATGAACCATGAACAAACAACCAACAACCAACAACTATAAACAAGGAGTAAAATATGATAGGTCTTTTCTACGGAAGTACTACGGGTAAAACTCAATCCGTTGCCGAAATGATTCAAGAAGAGTTTGGTGGTGAAGATGTAGTTACTCTTCACGATATTTCAGAAATAGAAGATGGTGCTGAATTTGCCGATTATGACAAGATCGTTATCGCCTCTCCTACTTGGGATATCGGTCAACTACAAAGCGATTGGGAAGGTTTTTTCGATGAACTAGATAATCTTGATTTCTCTGGGAAAAAGGTTGCCTATTTTGGTACAGGAGATCAGATTGGATACTCAGAAAACTTTCAAGATGCAATGGGTATTCTTGAGGAAAAAATTTCTAGTTTAGGTGGTAAGACCATTGGTTATTGGTCTACAGACGGCTATGATTTTGAAGATTCTAAAGCAGTCAGAAACGGTAAATTTGTCGGTCTTGCCCTTGATGAAGACAATCAATCTGAATTAACAGACAAAAGAATTAAACAATGGGTAGCGCAATTGAAGACTGAATTTGGAATTTAGAGTAATCAGCTATCAGTAATTAGCTATCAGCTATCAGCTATCAGCTATTATCTAAAGGCTGAAATACTGACTACTGACTGCTGACTACTGACTGCTGAGTGCTGACTACTGAAATGCTGACTACTGACTGCTGAGTGCTGACTATGATTCAACTAATCTGCTGCTTAAGTGCTTGGTTACTAGTTTTAAGTGCTATTTGGAAAATTTGGAATACTACTAAAACTGGTTGTCTATACTTAAAGAAGATACATAGTATTCCCTGTTCTCGCTGCCAATACTTTACAGGAGACTATCGCCTCAAATGTACTGTCAATCCAATCGATGCACTGAGGGAAGATGCTATTGGCTGTCGAGATTTTCAGTCTAATCTGTCTGTTTATAAGAGAAAGCAAAATCAAGCTTATTAAGGTTAAGGAGAAATCAACAATGTCGAGTTCAACAGATATAGTTTGGATTAATACTAATCCTAAATTTAAACGATTTGAACAACCAATTTTACGTCAATTGTCTCAACAGTTATCGATCGCCCATTGGGAATATCAACAACATCAAGACGAACCGAGTTGTTTAGAGATAGCCCTAGTATTGTTACACGACTACTTAAAACTATCTTCCCATACCGTTCATTTGGTCGGTCATGGAACGGGAGGATTGTTAGGACTTCTTTATGCGCGTAAACATCCCGAACGAGTTAAATCTCTGACACTTTTAGGAGTAGGGGTTTATCCTGCGGTGGATTGGCAAGCCCACTATTACGCTCTAAGAGAAATTTTACCTTGCTCTCGTGAAATTATTCTCGCGCAAATGGTACAGAAACTATTTGGTCATCAGAATAAATACAATGTCAAGGGTTTAATTAATGTACTGGAAGAAGATTTAAAAACTTCTCCTTCTCCTCATTCACTCTACAAAAGAATTAGCATTCCTGCTGGAGATGTAGATGTACCCTTAATGGTATGTGGTAGTAGAGATGATACGATCATTGACGTTCATGCTTTAGCTGGTTGGCAAGATTGGCTTAAAGAAGGCGATCGCCTGTGGGAATGTCCACAGGGACATCATTTCTTTCATTATTTTTATCCGCAACAAGTCAGCCGACAAATATTTAAGTTTTGGCGATCGATTGCAGAGAAGGAACAAGAAAGAGAAAACCAAGAACAAGCTAGTATATCATGTCCTATTCAATAGTCGGCGTTGGTGAATGCGTTCGATCGCTGTTGGATAGACAATTGGTTTGCTTAAGACGATAGCCCATACTATGAACTGTCTCAATTAAATCTTCAGAAGCTCCAGCAGCCTTGAGCTTTTGACGCAAACCTCTGATGTGAACCTTGACCGTATTTTCTTCAGGGGGAGACTCTAGTGACCAAACATGTTCAATAATCACACTACGGCTAAGAACGCGGCGACCGTTCCGTAACAGCAGTTCTAAAAGCGCATACTCTTTAGGAGTGAGGTGAAGCGGGGTTTGTCCGTAGCTGACATCGTAGGTGCTAGGGTTGAGGCGTAATTCTTCCCATTCTAAAATTGGTGGTGTGGTAGTATTTCCTCGGCGTAACAAAGCTCTTATTCGGGCAAATAGCTTTTGTAAATCTATTGGTTTGACTAGATAATCATCTGCTCCAGCATCCAGCCCAGTAATTTCATCACTAACAGTGTCACAAGCAGTAAGCATCAGAACAGGCATACTATAACCATGCGATCGCAACCGATGACAGAAGCTAATACCATCCAATTCTGGTAGCATCACATCTAACAATAGCAAATCATAATCGAGTACTTTGGTTTGATGCCATCCTGCTTCACCATCGGTTACAATATCAACCACGTAAAGCTGGTCTGTTAAGGCTTATGCCAAGGTTTCCGCAAGACGTAAATCGTCTTCAATTAAAAGAATTCTCATAGCATGGAGGCTGGGGCATAATAGAAAGCAAGAAAGTTACTTCAGCAGGAACAATCGACACAGTTGCCAGTAAAAATTTTATTAGAATTTGGATCTTAAATTTTTATTTACGTCGCTAATCAGCTAGCTGCTAATAGATTTTTGCTTGCTAAAGCTGAAAGATTATAGACAAAAGCTTGTTTAAAAAAGATTGCTAACAATGAAGATTTGTTGCTTATCGAGAATCTTTCCGATTTCTTTACCGTTTCCTTAATAATTTCCTTACTTTTAGCCTGTAACTTTAATTCTTAAAAGCTCATCAGAGAGTGGATCTGCATCGATTTGGTGACTAGTCCTATAGTTAATCGGAGATTGCCGTTACATAGGTTTTGGATCGGTGTTGCTTTTGGACTAATTTTAAGACTATAGGCGAACCCATTTGATGAGTTTTTCTGAATCTATCAAGGGATTCAAGAAATGGGAGAGATTTCGTTGTTGTACGAAGTCTCTTCAATCTTTCAACCATTAGCGATCGCTCGACAGTATTGGCTGAAATATGGCGGTTTATGAAACTCGATTTGATTTAATAAAGGAAATTTTATGACTCTTTCTCTTCTAGAATATTCCCCTTCCTCTAATAATCAGCGTGTTGCTGGCTACGAAATTTCTGGTGATGAGCAACCTAGAATTTACACCACTAACAACCTGTTTTCTCCAGTAGAAATGGATAATTTGATCCAGGCTGCCTACCGCCAGATCTATAACGAACAACAGATGCTATCAAGCAATCGACAACGCTTATTAGAATCTCAACTGCGAATAGGACAAATTACGGTCAAAGACTTCATTAAAGGATTGGCAACTTCCGATTCGTTTCGACGACTAATTTATGACACTAATAATAACTATCGATTCGTACAAATTTGTATTCAGCGAATTCTGGGTCGAGATGTTTACAGCGATCGCGAAAAAATGGCTTGGTCAATTGTACTAGCAACCAAAGGACTGCAAGGATTTATCGACGAACTGACTAATACTGAAGAATATCTAAGTAATTTTGGCGATAGCACCGTTCCCTACCAACGACGACGTATACTGCCAAAGCGATCGCAAGGTGAGTTACCTTTTGCGCGGATGGCTCGTTATGATGAATACTACCGAGCTAAACTGCCTGAATCTAGCTTAAGGGGTTTCAGGGGAGCGGCTCGTCTCGATTACACTCGTTGGCAATGGCAAAAGAATCCACCCAAAGTTTTGGCACAAATCGGCACAGGCATTACCATCGGTGGAGCTGCTTTTATCTTAATCTTATTCATAGCAGTTTTGCTTGGTTTCTAAACACCGAAGTTGAAGGATGTGTTAGCAAGATGCCTAGCTCATCCCGATCGAGATGCAAAGCCGAAAAGCTAAGAATTTTTGAGGGGCAGCGTAATCGTCACCGTTGTCCCCTTGCCCACTTCACTAGCGATCGCAATATCACCCCCATGTAAATCGACACACTTTTTGACAACTACTAATCCCAATCCCGTACCAGAAATCTGACGGACGTTTTTCCCCCGATAAAAAGGCTCAAAAAGTTGTGTTCGATCGTCAGGCAAGATACCTAAGCCGCGATCGCAGATCTGCATTTTAATATTAACCCAAGTTGCTAGTTACCTATTCAAGCGGAACGTAAACAAATAAAATCT
>CAZJTL010000105.1:0-17370 GCA_964548905.1 uncultured bacterium
CCTCCAGAGAGAGGGCGCTTTTTTGTTGTGTCTAGTTAAGAAATTGTTTCGTTCTTATACCATTTCTCAAAAGTAACAAGAGACTTAGTAGAAGGTAAGGCAACAGGCAACAGGCAACAGGCAACAGATTAATTAAGGGTTTACAAGTTTTTTCCTATTAAGAAATAATTTGCTCATGTATCTAGCTAGTTTCGAGAATTGGTATTAGTTAGAGATTATTATTTTGCAGCTTCAATTAAAGATTTAGTGCGATCGCAGGAAGCTAAACAACTGGGTGATGACAATCTATGTTCGCACCAGCGCCTTCACCGAACATAGTTACTCTAAAGGAGTGACGATAACTTTAGCAGTAGCAACTAACCTAACTCCAGAATTAATCTCTCATGCTTTAACAGCAGTTCAATCTCTCTACAATGGGCAAATTAAATGTCAACAGCGATCGCTACTCTCTTTTATCTCAACTCTAAAATGGTTTCCCATCACTCTTATCTGAATTGTTTCGACTCTCTTAATTTAGTGCATCTTCATGGAGAATTGGTATAACTGGTACTTCGTGCAACCTACATTGAGCGGCACAGTAGGCATTATTATTGGTTTGGCGATCGCTAGTTTGATTGGATTGGTTTAAAAGGATTCTTATCTCTTAAGAATCCGCCCTGATTCATCGGGCAGAATGTCAAGAACACCCATCCATCTAGTTTTAAGTGTGCGCTTGGTTTCGCCAATGTAGAGCAATAGAGACAAAGTTGTATCCTTCGCTTCCTCCGCTTCCTCCACCTCTTCCACTCTCTGTTCCCTGCTAACGGCTTTATACATCTAACAATCCATATCTCTCTTGCAACAACAAAAATTTACTTCTAGCTTCCTCTGCATTTTCTGCTAAATTGGCAAACTCGATCGATCTTTTCAGTTCTTTTCTTAATAAATTTCGTTCTACTTCCCAAGTTTCGCGATCGAGATCTGGAGGCATAACGATCGTATCAAATAAAGTTGCTCTTTCCTTGCCTGGATGTGGACGTAAAATTCTGCCGCGACGTTGAATAAATTGACGAGGATTAGTTGTACTTGCCAAAATAACCGCAGTTTGAATGGCAGGAAGATCGATTCCTTCATCTAAGCAGCGAATTGCTACTAATCCTTGTAATTCACCTACTTCAAATTGATGTAATAATTTTTCTCTTTCTATTACAGAAGTCTCAGCAGTATAAGTATTAACTCGATATCCCAATTCATTCCCTAAAATTTGAGTAACTGCTTCAATTTGGCGACGATAAATAGATTTACTTTCTACATAACCATCACCACAATAAAAAAGAGTGTGAGAGGTATGTAAACGATCGCGCATTAACTCTCGCAACACATTTAATTTATTACTAGCAGCACCAATTAAACGCGATCGCTGCATCAGTAAAGAGGTCAGATTTTCGTTGGTAAGCAGATTATTATTTTTTTGCAATGCCCAACCAATTCTTTGGGTTAATTTGGCATAACTTAAAGATTCAGCTTCTGTTAATTCAACTAAAATTGGATAGTAAAAATAGCGTACTAAAGCCTTTTGAGCGATCGCATCTGCCAAAGTAAATTCTGGTTCTAAAATTGAACCAAAATAACTAAAAATTGCTTCAGTTCCATCATCATCAAAATATCTTTCTGGAGTAGCAGAAAGAGCAAGACGCAAACCAATTTGACGGGGCAAACTTTCCTCCAAACGAATCGAACCAAGATTATGTGCTTCATCTCCAACCAAAAGAGTTTTAGCAGGAAAAAACTTGAGTTGAGATTGCCAACCTTCGCTAATAAAAGTCGAATTAGTGGTAATTACAGTTAAAAAAGAGCGATCGCCAGAACCAAGATTATAAAGTTGTCCCGATAATTGACTTTGCCAATTGTGTACATTTTCAAAAGCAAGAATCGGTTGTAAATTAAATTTTTCGCATTCTTTTGCCCATTGAGTAACTAAATGTCGATAAGGACAAATTACTACTAAAATTTGCAAGCCAATTTTTTGATAAAGCTCAGTCGCGATCGCCAAAGCAACAATAGTTTTACCGCTACCTGTTGCCATTTTGAGAGTACCTCTACCTCGATTTTTAAACCAATTAAGAACAGCTTGTTTTTGGTATCCTCTCAGTTCTAGAGAAGACGGAATTTGTGGAGTTCCTGAGAGAGCAAATCGATAAGAATCTCTCGATTCAGCAAATTTTCTACGCAGAATTTTAGCTTCGTATTCTCGTGCTAACTTAGCCCAATTTATTGACAACAAGTCCAAAAAAAACTCTTCCATCGGCTATAAACAATAAGCAATAACGGCGTTCTGTCTTCAGAGGTTTCCTCTCATTCTAAGTCTCAGCAATGAACAATGAACAATGAACTATTCCAATTTATGAATTTTTCCGAGCATGTGTTGTTATTTCTAAAAATAAGGGAATTATAAAGTGAAGAGATGAGATTTTTATCTATAAACAAAAGCAATTCAATACTTCCTATGGAATCAGATTTAAGCTTTTCTTTTAAAACGTCAGAACTGGCTGAGCAACTCAAACAAACTTACAATGAGTCGTTAACGGGATACTGGCAAATAAGTATAGCCGATCGCAACGATCCGAGTAAATTTAAAGCTTGGTATCTTGCAGTTTTACGTGGCAAAGTAGTTTTTTCTGGTGCAGAAAAACTTTCTTGGACATCTTTCATCAAAACCTTACAGCGTTACATTTCTAGACTGCGTAGCGCACAGTCTAAACAGGCATTACAATCTATTGAAGAACAAGTAGGTGCAAACTCTTCTCTAGGCAAATTAAGTATAGAAATGCAGAAGAGTAAATTACTCAGCCAAGATGAAGTTCTTAAGGCATTGCAATCAGGTATTTTGTGCGATTTAGACTCTTATTTATTCAATTCTTCAGGCAAAGCTTCATTTGTAGCAGAAGCTGAATTAGTAGTTAATGCACCCATACAAGGTTTTGAGATTCCTACCCTAATTGCTGAAGCTACTAAAAGAAAAAATCAATGGCAGCAGTTAGCTAATCATCTACCTTCTCTTGGTTGTAAGTTAGTTTATAAAGCTGAAGCAGCACAAGCTTTACCTCCAGAAAAACAACAACAGCTAGAAAAAATGCTAGCAGGTGGCAAAACTTTAGAAAGACTTGCTCTAGATTTAGGAAAAGAACCTTTAGAGGTAGCGAAAATTTTTATTTCTTGGATTGAAAAAGGCGTAATTCAAGTTATTAAATCTCAAGCAAATAGCGCTAACGATAACACTAAAAAGGAAATTTTTATAGTTGATGACTCACCAATTGTAATTCAACAATTCCAGCATTTAGTAACTAAATGGGGATATCAAGTCAACTATTCCAATGATGCTAACAGCGCTGTAGATAAGATGGTTACCTGTAACCCTACAGCAATATTTCTTGACATCAATATGCCAGGATTGACTGGATTCGATCTAATTAAGTTAATTCGTCGCCAACCTAAATTAGCATCGACTCCTGTAGTTTTACTCACAGCAGAAAAAACCGTTGCTAACCAGTGGCGCGCTCAATGGGCAAATTGCAAATTTCTGGCTAAACCGCGTACCCCAGAAGAGAGTCAAAAATTTCCTTCAGAACTACGTAGCTTACTAGAGGAAATGACTACCGCACCTGAAGCTGCACCTGTGTAAATTATTTCAAAATTTTGGGAAATATAAAACTGAAAGGAAGCGTTCCTAAACGTAAATACTAATTTTTGGAGACTAAGTTACTAATGAAATTTCTAATCGTTGATGATAGCGCTGTAGATCGCCACTTACTTACCTCCGTTCTCGAAGGATTAGGTCATCAAGTAGATGTCTATCAAAGCACCAAGGGCGCTCTAGAACAAATTGCTAGCAACAATTATACGGCTGTGTTTCTCGATATAGTTATGCCCGATCAAGATGGCTACAAGTTTTTGCGAGAATTACGTTCTAACGAAAAAACTGCCAAGCAGCACGTTATTTTCTGTTCTAGCAAAAAAACCTCATTGGAAATAGACTACGGACTCAAAAGAGCTGGTGCTAACGACTATATAGTCAAACCTGTCACCAAAGAAACTGTGGTTCAAGCCATTGACAAAGTTAAAGCCTCTGTCTAAACAAGATTATCATTCCTTGTATAAAAATTGATTTTTAAGTACCTATGCAAAATTAATTTCACAATTTATATTTCTTTTGCCTTTTGCCTGTTGCCTTTTGCCTCTCTCCACTAAGGAATTTAATTACCTAACTACTTATCTATGGACTCTGCTCAGTTACCTACATATAACGAGTCGTTTTTAATTCCACCAGAACACTCTTCTCTGATTGAGTCAGATGCACCAGAGGAAAGATATATATTAGCTCGACTCGAACGATTTACCTTTGCCTTTCCAGCCAATATTGTCGCAGGAATTTTATTGATCGATCGCTCGCAAATTTTGACCTTACCTTTATACGATCCTGCGGTAGTAGGAGTAGTTCATACTAGCGGTAAAATTGTGCCGCTAGTTTCTTTGCGTCATATCCTCGGTATTTCTGGAGGAATGAACTTAGAAACTATCACTGCTATCCATCTGGGTTCAGAAACAGGAAAATTAGCAGGTTTAGGTATTGCGATCGATACAACTTTAGGTATGTCTCTGCAAAGCGATTTACCTTCAGAATTATTTTCTGGCGGTGACGATGCTAATTCTGAAACATCAGAAGCAACCATGAGATTATTTAAACCCGAACTCCTAGGCGATCGCCTGTGGAAACCAAGAAGATGGGTAGCTAGTTCATAGTTCATAGTTCATAGTTCATTGCTAATTGCTAATTGCTAATTGCTAATTGCTCTCCCTGCTCCCTCTGCTTCCCCTGCTTCCCCTGCTTCCCCTGCCTCCCCTGCTTCCCCTGCTTCCCCTGCTCCCCCTGCTCCCTCCGCCCCCTGCTCCCTCCGCCCCCCTGCTTCTCTAGCCCCTAACCCCTAACCCCTAATTTAGGTGAGTCTATGACAAAAAATTCGGCAAATTCAATTTTTAAAACCAAAAATAACCTTTTCAAGATTCGCTCTTCAAAAAGCTCACCTAAATTGAGTTTGCGGCTGAAAGCAACACTTGCAGCTATTGTCTTAGGGACTTTGCCTGTATTGGCGGTTGGCAGTATTGCTTATAAAATTGTTGACCGACAGATTAAAAGCGATGCTATCAAACAGCAAGAAGATTTTACCGACAACCAAGGTAAACGGGTAAGTGCTTTCATGTTTGAGCGCTATGGTGACGTACAGATCATTGCCAACTTGGCAATTCTGGCAGATGCCAAAATACGTAAGGAGATGTTGCCAGCCGACAAACAAAAGGTTTTAAATAAGTTTGTTGACACCTACGAAATCTACGATAGTGTAGTTGCACTCGACCTCGATGGTAATGTTTTTGCTCAATCTAGTGGTAAGGTCAGTAAAAATCATAAGGATCGAGAATATTTTCAGCAGGCACTTAAAACAGGCAAACCCTTTATCAGTCAGCCAGAAGTCTCCAAACAAACTGGTGAGATAGTAATTCACTGTTCCGCACCAATTTTTGATAAGGATACAGGTAAGATGATTGGCGTGGCACGAACGCGGATGCCTGTTAAATACATCGCTCGATTATTAGGTATAGGAGAGTATGCCGATAAACAAGAATCTATACAAATAGACAGCCATATTGTTGATGCTTCTGATCGAATCATGGTTGCCAGTGAAGAAACGCAAAATCTGGATGAAAAGATGACACAAGCCATTCCAGGTATTGCAGGGCTAAAAACATCAAAGAAAATTGGCACTATAGAAGGTTTTGATAGCAGTGCTCCAGAGCCTCTACTGATCAGCTACGCGCCGATTAAATCTTCCTTATCAATGCCAGATTTAGGCTGGAGTGCAGTAGTACACCAAGATAAAAAAGTAATTTTTGCTGCTAGTAATCGAATTTTACTGATTTTTGGTATTGGTACGGCTATTTCTGCCGCAGCGATTAGTATTATCGCCTCCATTGTTGCTAACCGCGCCATCAGTCCTATTATCGATGCTAGTCAAGTGATTGAAAAGCTTGGACAAGGGGAATTAAACACCCGCCTTACAGTTCAAGGTACTGATGAATTAGCTACTTTGGGTACTAACATCAACGCAATGGCAGAACACTTAGAAGTTTTGGTCGGTATGCAGCAAGGCTATACAGAAAAGCTGATGCACCAGAACGATACTTTAAGCTCTTTAGCTCGTCATGAGGGAGTATTGCAAGGCAACGCTAAGTTAGCAGCCACAGAATTTACAGAAACTATTGCTAAGATGCTAGGAGTAGCACGAGTCGGTATTTGGCTTTACAATCCCAGTCGTAATGGCATAGTTTGTTTCGATTTATATGAGGCGGATTCAGGCAAACATTCAGAAGGTTTAGAGTTATCAGCAAGTGACTATCCCGAATACTTTCAAGAGTTAGAACAAGATCGTCCGATCGAAGCTGTGGATGCTCTTACTCATCCTGCAACTAGCGCATTTGCTGAAAGTTATCTCAAACCATTAGGCATCACTTCCATGCTAGATCTACCCATCCGTAGTGCGGGTATGGTAGGTGGGGTGATTTGCTGCGAACATATCGGCGAACCAAGAGAGTGGGAGGGGGATGAAATTGTCTTTGTCAGTTCGATCGCCAACCTCTTCTCGCTGGCATTAGAAAGCGATTTCCTGCAAAAAGAAATTGCCCATTTGCTAGACATTGTTTACGAAGTACAAGATGGTAATTTTACTACTCGTGCCAAAGTCAGCGATCGCGCCACGGGTTTAGTATCAGATACCTTTAATAGCTTGCTCGATCAGCTAGGACAAGTACTAGGACAAACATTGGGAACAGCCCGACAAGTATCTGCTAATGCTTCAGAATTAGAAGGACTGGCAGATAAAGTGGTAGATAATGCTGAAAAGCAAGCAAAAGACGCTTCTCAGGTCTTAAATTTAACCGAACAAGTCCAGCACTCAGCTCAAAATGCTTCTACTGTAGTTAGCCTCAACAATCAATCCTTGGCAAATGTGCGCTCTACCGTAGAACAAGGTCAACAGGCGACCTCGAAAATGACCTTGGGTATTACCATTCTCCAACAAGGTACCGATCGCATCATTCAGCAAATGAAAACCTTAGGCGAGTTTGTCGGTCTAGCCGATCAATTTGTACAAGAACAAAGTCAAATTGCTTATCTCACCCAAGTACTAGCAGTTAACGCAACTCTGGTTGCTGCTCGTGCTTCCGAACAAAAAGATCCACGTTACTTTGCTACAGTAGCACGGGAATTTGAAGGTATTGCTGCTCAGGTTAGTGGTCTAGCTCAACAAACCAACGATGGATTATTATCCCTACAACAACGTACCGAACAAATTCATAGCGTAGTATCGACCATCGACGCTGAAGTACAGGGTTTGGGAGGATTGGTAAGTGGATTTACCGATGGTGTAACCCAATCCAACGACATTTTCAACAACATGCAATCGGTGACAGGACAGGTATTAGAGACTAGCGAAGCAGTTGCAAAATCCAACCAAGAGATTGTTGATGCCGCTAAATCTACTGCTAAAGTGATGCGCGATATTAGCTTAATTGCCGCTCGTACCGCCAAGTTAACCAAGAAAACCCAGCGTAAATCTGAAGGAATGGAGAAGCTCTCTACTCGTCTTCTCGATAAGTTCAGCTTCTTCCGTCTGCCTGACGAACTACTCAATGATGTCGCCTTTGATTCCTCAGAAGACGATGAAATGGAAAGCACCATTTTCTTTGAGTCCCAACCTGACATGTTCAACGAGGATCTCGATGAAAACAATGAACATGAGGTTGATGACATCGATGCCACTTCTGCTTATAACTTCAAATGAGCAATTTTTTTGAGCGCACTCCTATTCGAGAGAGCGCAAATTTTTTATCTAGAAAATCTTTATTGCCAGAGCTGTTTTAGGATTGTTTATGAATAACCAAAAGCCAGAACCTTCAACAGATACAAATCAAGTTTCTGAAGTCTTTGCTACCATACCGATAGCGCCAATACAGGAAACACACCAGATACATAGGATCAAACCTCGTTTCAACTCAATTGGCACCAGACTGTTTTTTTCTGTCATGGGTGGCGCACTCATCGGTTTAGGAGGAATGGCAGTTTTGTTTTACTGTACATTTTTACAACAGGCAAAAACGCAAATTCAAAGTAGTTTAGACCAACAAATTGGAGTGCTTGAGAGTGAGCTTACCCCAGTTCAACAGCACACTCTAGCTTTAAATACAGCAGTCCAGACGTTACAAACTCAAGGCATCAAATCAGCAGAAGCTTATAAACAATTAGCATTTAATTTTTACCAATCTCGACCTAACATTTCTTTTGGTCTTGGTTTCGGACAAAATCCTCATGCTTTAGCAAAAGATACTAAATGGTTTTATCCTTATTTTTATCTAGACCAAAAAGTAGGAGGTCAATTAGGTCAACGTCTTCCATCTCCCCATCAAGATGTTTTCTACTCAGAGCTTGCTCAAGATGACCATTATTACGATCGCGATTACTATACACTGCCCTTAAAAAAACAAAAAAACTCTTGGGTAGAACCTTACAGTACCTATGGTACTCTGATTACTACTTTTGCCGCTCCTATTTACGACGCACAGAATAAGATTATTGGCAGTTCTGGTACCGATGTTAACGTTACAGAACTGACTAAACAGGCTAACAGTCAAAAAGCTTTTAAAGACAAAGGATTTTTCTCAATAATTTCTGCTGAGGGAAGAATTATTGCCTATCCTCCCGCGCAATTACCTTTACCACCTGATGGCGAACAAGGCTATACCCTAGATAAAGTTCCCGAACTAAAAGCAGTCTGGGCTAAATTGCAACAAGGTCAATCTGGCATGGTGCAAGCTCAAGGTAATTTTTGGGTATACAAAAGAATGCCAAGCACAAACTGGCTAATGCTGGCAGTCGTTCCCAAATCAGCAGTTGTAGCTCCAGTTCTATTGGGGACATTGATTAGTAGCTTAGCTGCTACTTCAATCTTGGCGATCGCTGTATTTTTGTTTATGAAGCATCTCAATCGCAGCTTAAAACCTATTCTAATTCAGTGCAAACAATTGGCGAGAATCGATGCCAATTTGCAAGAGCAAATGCTAGAGGAAGACGAATTAGGACAATTAACTATTGCCTTCTATGCTTTGTTGGAACAATTGGAAGCTAAAGAAGCTGCGATTCGTGAAGAAGTAGCTCAGTCTACACAAACAAGAGAGCAACTTATGCAAGCAGCCGCCGAACAACTAAACCAAGATTTAATTCAAACAGATATTGGTCATATCCTCGAAATAGTTTCTTCCTTAGAAGAAGGAGATTTGACAGTCAAAGCTGATGTGAGCGATCGCGCGACTGGTTTGGTCGCAGATACTCTCAACCGTCTGATTGAGGAGTTGGCAAGAATTATGTCTGCGGTTTTGTCTACTTCCCAACAAGTTACTCAGGGTGTAGAACAGCTAGAAAAACTGGCGATTTCTACTACCGATCAAGTAGAACAACAGGCAAGTTCGGTAATGGAAGTGCAAGCTTTGATGGAAAACGTCAACAAGCTTTCTCAAGACACCGCTCAACAAGCAATGTGGTCTGACGAAGCCGTGCAAGAAGCCCAAAACGCTCTTAACCAGGGACAGCAGGAAATTTTCTCCATGATCGAGAAGATTAAACTTTTGCAACAAGGTACAGAACAAATCGTCAGACGTACTCAAAATTTAACTGATTTCGTAACTCTTGCTTCTCAATTTGCTCAAGACCAAAAACGGGTAGCTGCACTCACTCGTGTTTTAGCTTTAAACGCTTCCACGATCGCTACTCGTGCTTCGGAACAACAAGACCCCGAACAATTTGCCAGCATTTCTCGTGAATTTGCGACGATCGCCACTCAGGTTAACGACCTAGCCGTGCAAACCAATCAAAGTTTGGTGACACTCAAACAAAAAACTGACCAAATTCAAACAGTAGTATCTGGTATTAAAGGAGATATCGAAGAAATTAGCGGTTCGGTCGGACAATTTAGCAGCAACGTCGATCGCTCCCGTCAAGTCTTCGATAACATCAAAAACGTTACATCCAAAGTATCTCAAGTCGGTCAAGAAGTTACTAAATCTAGCGTGGCGATCGCAACTGTAGCTGAAACAACCCTCGAAGCTATCCATAGTATCGCTACCGCCGCCGCCGAAACCGAAAAATCTTCCCGTTTAACCCTCGAACAAACAGGCACAATGGATCGCCTAGCTCGTACTTTATATTCTAGAGTTAGCTTTTTCCGCATTGCCGACCAAACTATTGATGAACTACCAGCTTCCAGAGTCATGATTTCTGAAAATTTTGGTGATGATTTACCAGCTTCAAAAATTATGCATGTTGTCAACGGTAAAGTCGTTACAGATGACGATGAGTAAGTTCATTGTTCATTGTTCATTGTTCATTGAAAGAAGGCAGGAGGCAATAGTGAAGTCAGAAGTCAGAAGTCAGAAGTTTTTTTACTTGCTACTTGCTACTTTTCTCCCCCTCTCCCCCTCTCCCCTGCTCCCTAACCCCTAACCCCCAACCCCCAACCCCTAACCCCTAACCCCTAATCTCTCTATGGCTAGCCAAGAAATAGATTTAGCTGAATTGCAACTACAACAAGAGTTGCGGAGCATGTTCGATGTTGACGCTCAAAACTATCTTCAGAGCTATATCGATATCGTCGAAAGATTGCAACCAAACTCGTGGACGGCTGATGTTCAAGAGATGTATCGTTGCATCCACACGATTAAGGGTGGAGCAGTAACAGTAGGAGCGGATGCTATTTTATCGGTTTCTACTTTACTAGAAGAAATTCTGTCCGACCTACGCTATCTTAAAGATTCTCCACCTTTAGAAGATAATCAACTATCCCAAATGCTTATGGAAGCAGGGGAATTGATGACAGCCAGCTTGCAAGTCCAAGAGACGGGGGAAGCAGCGCGATCGGCAGTAGAATCGAGCATGAATCGCTTGACCGATCTTAGACAGACAATTCAGCAATCTTACTTGTCTGAAATAAACGAAAGAGCGCAATTATTTATCGAATTTGCCGAACAGGGGTTCGATCTGGTTGTTCTCGATTTAGATATGGCGATCAAGCAATTGCCAGATACGGGAAAAGTTCATAGTTCTACAGTACAAATTGCCAAAGAGACTTTAAAACAACTGATTCAAATTGGTAAAGATCTCGAATTTGAACAAGGTTGGATACCAGTAGTTCAAAAAAGTAAAGAATTTCTCACCAATCTAGACGCTCAACTTTGGAGATCTAAGTTTCCCGATTTTCTTAAAGAACTCAAAGATTGTGCCAGAGTAGGGGGAGTTGTCAAAAAAACTGCGCCTGCTGTTTCCGAAGAAAAAGCAGGGGAGCAGGGGAGTAGGGGAGCAGGGGAGCAAGCACCTAAATCAACACAACCAGAAAAAGCTGTTCAGGATGCGACGGCTAATTTACAAATTCCCGTTCCCCTAGAAAGACTAAATCTATCTGCTCAACATTTGGTAGAAACGCTCTTAAGCGCTCGTTCTTGTCAGGGTTACAACCAAACCCTACAAAATCAATTAGTGCAACTAACTAACCTGACTAAAGATATTTTGGGCAATATCAGTCAATTGCGAGAGTTGCAGAACGACTATGCACTTCTAGAAGATTTACAAGAAGATCGCTCTCACAGTGGCGATGGACCTAAATTAGAAACCTATCGTCGTGGTTACACCATTATTAATCGCATCCTAGAATCTAGTTTGCGGATTTCTGAAATAGGTGCAGAAGCTTCGATCGCCTCTCGTCAGACAACTGAAAGTATTAGCTTGCTCGATCGTAATCTGCTCAACTTACAGCGAACTGTAGAAGAAAGTAGGTTAGTTCCTTTTAGTAAATTAGTCTTTCGATCGAGAGCAATTTTAAGGGATTTGACTACACGCTACAGTAAACCCGTACAACTGATTGTTCAGGGAGAAAAGTTACAATTAGATGTTGGTACACTGCAAAGTTTAGAACCAGTGCTTTTGCACCTGTTACGTAACTCATTCGACCACGGTTTAGAATCTCCAGACGATCGAACTGCTAAAGGTAAACCCGCACAGGGAACAATTATTCTATCTCTAAAAAGACAAGGAAATTTCTACCAACTCGACATCAAAGATGATGGACGTGGCATTGACGGTCAAGTAATCAAAAGAATCGCTCAAGAAAAAGGAATGCCCCTAACTAATACCGAAACTCCTGCTGATATCTTAGCCGTTATTTGTCAGCCTGGATTTAGTTCCAAGAGTCAGGTAAGCGATATTTCTGGACGAGGGGTGGGTATGGACGTTGTATCCTCCCAAATTACTAACTTGGGAGGACAATTAACTCTCGATACAGCGATCGGTAAAGGCTCTACTTTTCAGATTCGTTTGCCTGTACCCCATTTGTTAGTAGGTTGCATTTTGGTTCAAGTTGGGGACAACAAATTCGCCATTCCTACAGAAGAAGTACTTACTACTACAATCTGGAGTAATTTAGCAGATCGTAAAAGCGTGCGATCTGGTTCTAGATTTTCCTATCTCATCGAACAAGATGAAGCATCGATACCAGCTTTAGATTTATTAGAATACTGGCGTAAAAGCTCTACTAGAGAATTGTCAGAAACAGCGATTTGTCTTCGTATTCGTTCCTCGTCGGTAACTTCTACACAACAAAAGAAAGAGGTTTGGTTACTTGCTGACGATCTGATCGATCAACTAGATTTATTAATTAATCCCATTCCCGATCCTTTGATTGCACCTGTAGGTTTGATGGGTGTCAGTTTGCAAAACGATGGTGGTTTAATACCAGTAATTGAACCCGCAAGTTTGGCAGAAACACTTTGGATTGGTTTAGCAGATGATGCTCAAACTCCCACCTACGATAGCTTTATTGGTTCTGAGTATGTTACTTACTTTGAAGAACCAGACGAAATAGAAGATTCTGGTTTTGTCAGTCAAACTATTCTAGTAGTAGATGATGCGGCTCTAATTAGAAGAAGACTAGAAGTCAGTTTGAGCAACAATGGCTATACGGTTTATACCTGTCGCGATGGACTAGAAGCTTGGAATTGGCTCCAAAGTAATTCTACGCCAGCAATGATGATTACGGACATTGAAATGCCAGGTATGGACGGATTTACCTTAATTGGTAAATGTCGAGAAAATGGTATTAATATTCCGATCGTCGTCAGTTCTTCCCGCCTATCTGAAGAATGGGGCAAAGAAGCCCGTCGTGTCGGTGCTACGGATTACTTAACTAAGGGATTCACTACTCCTGAGTTATTGGAGAAAGTGAAAATGTATATTAGTCAATAGGGCATTGAGCATCGAACTCTCAGTAATCACCATAAATAGGCAGGCTTAAACGATCGATGCCATTACTTTTTGATGTAATACTAGATAAAAGGCGAAAGGAGTATGGCTATGGTCGTAACAAAGCCACTTGCGGAGACTAGAACTTTACTTACTAATATTAGCTGGCGCACCTTCAAAGTAATGCTAGCCGAAATGGGTTCTCAACGTAAGCATCGAATCACCTATGACTCAGGAACGGTAGAAATTATGACCCCACTAATGCCCCATGAAAACTCAAATCGTTTGATCGAGGTTTTTATTGGAGTGATGTGTGAAGAGTTGGAGTTAGAAATTAAGCGGACTGGTTCGCTAACTTTAACCAGGGATGATTTAGAACGTGGAGGAGAACCAGATAGTAGCTACTATATCCAAAATGAGTCTTTAGTTCGGGATAAAGAAAATATAGATTTGCAAACAGATCCACCACCAGATTTAGTTCTTGAAGTTGAATATTCTCGTTCTGCGATTAATAAATTAGATCTCTACGCTTCCCTGGTGATTCCTGAATTTTGGAGATTTAATGGTAGTGTACTGAAAGTTTACACTCTTGTAGGCAAACAATACACTGAGGTTGAAATTAGTCCTACTTTTAATCCCATACTAGTCAAAGAACTTCCTCGCTTTCTTCAACAAGCTAAAACAAAGGGAGAAAATGCGACAACCCGCGAGTTTAGGGAATGGGTTAAGCAACAAATTTCTCGATCGTTCTAAAATCCTTAGTTCTTCTTGTTGACAATCCCCTAAATCCGCTACGCGATCGGTGGAGAATTCTGATTGACTTTGAAAAAAGTAACAAGCCAATTACTCTAGAGATATAATAAATAACTTAAATAGCTGCAAATGAGTTTTATTGAAGAGTTTGAATTACTTTTGCGCGCTCGTTATCCCATAATTTATATTCCTACATTAGAAGAAGAGAGATTAGAAAAGACGATCGCGAAAGTAGCAGAGCAACTGGGTAATCGCAATGTCTACACTTGGGATTTTGTCGATGGTTATCAAGACAATCCTAATGATCGTGGTTTTGGTAGACGCAATCCTCTCCAGGCTCTCGAATTAATTGAAAAATTACCACCTCAATCTGGCGGAATTTTTGTTTTGCGTGATTTTCAGCGTTTTTGGGAAGATGTAGCTGTTTCTCGTAAATTACGTAATCTCTCGCGCATTCTGAAAACCCAACCCAAAAACCTGATTATTCTCGCCTCTAGCGTTGAAATTCCTGCGGATTTAACTGAAGTTATTACTGTTTTAGAATTTCCTTTGCCAACTGCTAAAGCTATTCAAACAGAAATAATCAATCTGATTGTCGCTAGCGGGCAATCAATTCCAGAAAAACTAACTAATGAACTGGTGCGATCGGCTCAGGGATTATCTTTAGAAAGAATAAGACGTGTGCTTACTCGCGCTGTTGCCAGTCACGGTAAATTAGAACCAGAGGATGTCGAGCTAATTTTAGAGGAGAAGCGTCAATCTATTCGACAGACTCAAATTCTCGATTTTTATCCCGCTACCGAACAAATTACCGATATTGGTGGTTTGGATAATCTTAAAGATTGGTTGCTGCGTCGTGGTGGTGCTTTTAGCGATCGCGCCAGAGCTTACGGTTTGCCTCATCCACGCGGATTATTACTAGTAGGCATTCAGGGAACAGGAAAATCTTTAACAGCTAAAGCGATCGCCCATCATTGGCACTTACCTCTATTGCGTTTGGATGTGGGACGTTTGTTTGGTGGATTGGTTGGAGAATCGGAATCTCGCACCAGGCAAATGACAAATCTCGCCGAAGCTCTTGCCCCTTGTATTCTCTGGATTGATGAAATTGACAAGGCTTTTGCTGGTGCAGAAGGAAAAGGAGATTCAGGTACGACTAGCCGAGTTTTTGGCACTTTTATTACCTGGATGGCTGAGAAAAAAACTCCCGTATTTGTAGTAGCTACAGCAAATAATATTCAATCATTACCTCCAGAAATGCTCCGCAAGGGCAGATTTGATGAAATCTTTTTTGTGGGATTACCCAATCAAGAAGAAAGAGAGGCAATTTTCCAAGTGCATTTATCGAGATTGCGCCCTCACAATCTGATCAGCTACGATCTGAAACGATTAGCCTATGAAACTCCAGACTTTTCGGGTGCAGAAATCGAGCAAACGATCGTCGAAGCAATGCACATCGGTTTTAGTCAAAATCGAGATTTTACTACTGACGATATTTTAGAAGCTGCCAGTCAGATTGTTCCTCTGGCTCGAACAGCACAAGAACAAATTACTTTTCTGCAAAATTGGGCGGCGGCGGGTAAAGCACGTCTAGCTTCGCGAGAAAGTAGCCTTAGCAGTCGCATTCAACGCCAGCTATAGTTGAGAGCAGATCGATCGCATTTTCTAATTTTAGGGCGATCGAGTTTAGTCAGAGTTGATGTGTAAATGTTATGAGCATATCCAATTTTTTCCAGTTCATATTTGGTTTTATCTTGGGAATCTCTCTAGTTGCAGGAAGCGCTGTTAGTTTCGGTTATATCTTGCTGACGAGAATGTCGGGAACTCCACCCAAACCAGTTTTCACAGAAGAGAGCAATCCACCCAAGCAAGACTCTCAACCAAATCCAAACACTGTGAACGAGATAGAAAAACAAGCTCGACCTCAAGTAGAATCGATCGCCACTGAAGTAGAAGAACCTTTACCCCAAGGGGCTTACAAAGCAATAGTAACTTGGGAAGAGGGATTGAGTATGCGCTCGGAACCTAAAAAAGATGGCGATCGCATCGGTAGCGCTCTATATAACCAGGAAATAATTGTGCTAGAAGAAAGCGAAGATAAATTGTGGCAAAAAATCCGCCTTCCTAAGAGTGATCGAGAAGGATGGATTAAGGCTGGGAATATCAGGAAGATTTAGAGAATAGAGGAGACTGGGAGACTGGGAGACTGGGGGAAGGGGAGAAGTAATGAGTAATGAGTAAAAAACTTCTGACCTCTGATCCCTGACTTCTAACCCCTACACCCCACACCCTAATCTCTAACCCCTATTCCCTTTTTCCAAATTGTATAGTATTGTAAAAGATAGTAAAAATATATGAATAAATATTAATTTCAGTTAATTCATTAATGAATTTCTTTAATCCTTCAGAACCGATTCTACAACGCAAACAAGAAGCATTAGATTATCAAGACCGTCAAGGATTATTACATTTTAAGTTAAAAATAAAACAAAAAATTCTTTATTCCGTAACCTACACGCGCATCGATCAAGTTTTTGTTCTTTGGGGCGTTATTACAGCAACAATATTTATTACAGCACAGTTTGCACCGATTAGCTGGTTAATACAAGCTGTATGGTGGTCATTGCTAACTGTAATTGGAACTGTGGCAATGATTTTCATGACCCATTTTTGGGTGAGAGTAGAACGTTTAAGCTGGATCTTGTATATTTGGGCAGGCTTGATGTTATTTGGTGTGATTGTCACCGATGTAGGAATATTTTGGGGTTTAGGGCGAATTTTAATGTATCTATGCCCTCTGTGGTTGAGCTTGAGTGCATTAGGTTATTTTGCCACTGGGATAGGAATGCGATCGCGTGCTTTTATTATTGCTGGCATCGTTCACATCTGTGGAATTTTTATATTACCTTATGCGATCGGTTGGCAATTTTTAGCTACAGGTTTAGTAATGGTAGCTAATTTGCTAATTTTCGCTGAAACTCAATGGGATATGCGTCCGCCGATCGAAAACTATGGATTGTTAACCCAACAGCAGCAACAGTTTAATCGAGAACAGTATTTAATACGTCAAACTTCATAGATCTTCCCATTAAGTCTAGGTATCTCTCTTTTATCACTCTAGTGCAAGAAGGCAGAAGGAAACAACCTTCGATCGGAAGGTTTTTTACTTAAATTAACTGACTGGTTAACTTTGCCCTCTGTACAGGACAAAAAATAGACTCAGAACTTGCAAAGCAATACAGAAAAAG
>CAZJTL010000106.1:0-17268 GCA_964548905.1 uncultured bacterium
AAAAAAACTTCAGCGGAGTCGGAGTTTCTCCGCCTCCGAACTTATGTACGGACGTTCCATGGAACGTCCCTACGACTTTAGACTTTCCTAACCCCTAACCCCTAATCCCTCTTTATCGTCCAAAAAGCAAAATTCTGGCTGGGATTAATAGTTACTCCGCTAATACTCTTCTGAGCAAAAGCATAATCTTTGGTTTGCCAAAGGGGAATATAGGGAACATCTTGGGCTAAAGTCTCTTGTAATTGGGCAAAAATGGTTTTGCGATTGTTGGGATTTTGTTCTTGACGCTGTTTGTCGATTAGTTGATTGGCGCGATCGCTGAAATAAAATGAACCGCGACTTTGAGAAAACCCTTCTTGGCAACCTTTTCCTTTTGTCCCTTGAGAGCAAGCTAAAAATGGTTGCATGTAGTTATCAGGATCGAGAAAATCTGGATACCAATCGGCTAAAGCTGCTTGATAAATTCCTTTACCTACATTACTAAAAAAAGAAGCTGATTCTTCGTTTTTAGGCACAAAGACAAGCGCACCACCTAATTCTTTTTGGGCTAAAGCTTTAAGGGTTTCTACGACAAAACCCCGCGTCAGTGAACCAGAAGAATGCCAAATTTCCACCGTAGCTGGATTGGTAGCAGAATAACCAGCCTTAGCTAAAAGTTCTTGTGCTTTAGCAAAATTAGCCTCGCCATAAGTTTCCTGAAAAGTTGGTTGATAAACGTCAAAAGTAGTAGGAATGAGGCTGTAAATTGGTTCTGCTTGTCCTTTTAAGACTCTCTTATTAATTAATGCTCGATCTATAAAAGCGGCGATCGCCTGACGTACTTCTAATTTATTGAGAGGCTCTTGATTTAAATTTAGCACCAAATAATTAACTACCGTTCCAGGTGCTTCGATTACTTGCCATTTGCCACTGGATGAATCTTGTTGCAATTTTTCGATCTGTTCGGTATCCAGAGATTGATAAGCAACATCGATCGCCCCAGTATTAAAGCCGTTATACAAATTAGCCGAATTACCAGCATAAATTTGCACGTCAATGCCTTTATTGGCTGGTTTTTGACCCCAATATTTGTCATTAGCATTTAAACTAAGAGAATCGCTATTAAATTTTCCGAGTAGATAAGGGCCAGTACCAATCAACTGATTGGGATTAAACTGTCCCGCACCAATTTTGTAAGCTTTAGGAGAAACTGCACAAGTACCAGGAAATGCCAGCAAAGAAGGGAAAGCAGCAAAAGGTTTTTTCAGTTTAATCTTGAGTTCGTAATCGCTAGTTGCTGTTACTGAATCGACAAGATCGGCTAGCAAAAATGATGGTTTACCGCCGTTAGTAATGAAGCGTTTTAAGGAGAATTCCATCGCTTTAGCGTTAAAAGGAGTTCCATCTTGGAAGGTTACGCCTTTACGCAAAGGAATAGTGTAGTTTAAACCATCTTGGCTGATTTTTGGCATCGCTGTTGCCAGCAATGGTTTTAACTTGGTAGTACCAAATTCATAAGTGTAGAGACTTTCTCCTACATTGTAAATGACGTTTAATCCTGCTACTTCATAGCTGTCTGCGGGATCGAGGGTACGAGGTTTTAGGGTTGTGCCAATGGTGATGCGATCGCTATTTTTGTTAGCAATTGGTGCAGTAGACTGGGTATTTTGATTCCCACGGTTGCCATTACAACCGATCGCTAACACACAACATAATAAAAACAACGCGATCGATTTTCCAATCTTAGTCCAGCGTCGTCCGAGTAAACCAAACCCTTGATTCATCATTTTTTGCTTTTAATTTACTGACAACTTGACAAATTAGCAAATTTATCAATGTCGGATTGACTAGAAAAAGATTTTATTTGTTCCCTTTATTTATCAGCAGTCAGCCATCAGCAATCAGCAGATAGCCGATCGCTATAGTATTAAATTTTGATAATTCTTCTAGGATTGTTATAGTCTTTTTAATTCACAGATAAATAATTTGATTGGGAGGCGATCGCCATGACTACTCAACCAACTACAGCCATTAGCATTGAAAGTCAACCAACAGCAGAACGTCTCAAACATCTTGGTGTAACTAGTTGGGGAATTTGGGAAAAAGAAGTATCAGAATTCCCCTGGACTTACAGCGATCGAGAAACTTGCTATTTCCTAGAAGGTGAAGTTACTGTCACCCCTAAAGGTGGCGAAGCAGTGACAATGGGCAAAGGAGATTTAGTTACGTTTCCTGCTGGAATGTCTTGTGTCTGGAAAATCACCAAAGATGTGAAAAAACATTATCAATTCGGCTAAACAAGAAGGCAGAAGGCAGAAGGCAGAAGGCAGGAGGAAACAGCCAAGTAGGAAGTAAGAAGTAGGAACCTTCATAGCGGCTGTTAACTCATTACTCATTACTCATTACTCATTACTCATTACTCATTACTTCCCCTAATCCCTAACCCCTAACCCCTAGCCCCTAACTTAGGGCAAATCCGTTCTTCCCATTAAATAGCGATCGCATTCGCGGGCAGCACCACGTCCTTCGTTGAAAGCCCAAACTACCAAACTTTGACCTCGACGGCAATCGCCAGCAGCAAAGACACCAGGAATGCTAGTCGCATATTTTCCATATTCAGCTTGAATATTGCTACGTCGATCGCGTTCTAAACCAAGGGCATCAAGTAGAGGTTGTTCTGGCCCAAGGAAACCCATTGCTAATAAAACTAATTGGGCAGGGATAACTCTTTCTGTCCCAGAAACCTGTTTGAGAGTAAACTGTCCTTTGTCATCTCTATCCCAATGTACTTGTACGGTATGAACGGCTTTGACTCTACCGTGTTCGTCACTTTCAAATTTATTGGCTGTAGTTAAATATACGCGGGGATCTGTACCGAATTTAGCCGCAGCTTCTTCTTGTCCGTAGTCCATACGGTAAATCTTCGGCCATTCGGGCCAAGGATTGTCAGCAGCGCGAATTACGGGTGGTTTGGGCATAATTTCTAGTTGGACGACACTATTACAGCCATGACGCACAGAAGTGCCAACACAGTCAGTACCAGTATCGCCGCCACCAATAATGACTACATCCTTGCCTTCAGCAGAAATAAAATTACCGTTGCGATCTTTCTCTAATAAGGCTTGGGTATTTGCTGTGAGAAACTCCATCGCGAAGTGAATCCCTTGCAACTCTCTCCCTTCGATCGGTAAGTCACGGGGTTTGGTTGCACCAGTACAAAGAACTACAGCGTCGAATTCCTTCAGTAAATTCTCAGCAGTAATGTCCTTGCCAATTTCGGTATTGCAAACAAATTTGATTCCCTCTTTTTCCAGCAGTTCAATTCGTCGTAAAACTACCGATTGCTTTTCTAATTTCATGTTGGGAATGCCATACATCAGCAATCCACCAGGGCGATCGGCACGTTCAAATACTCTCACCCAATGCCCTGCTTTATTTAGTTGGGCAGCAGCGCTAAGTCCAGCAGGGCCAGATCCGACGATCGCGACTTTTTTATCAGTTCGTTTAGCTGGTGGTTCGGCAGTAATCCAGCCTTCATCCCAACCTCGATCGACGATCGAACATTCAATATTTTTAATCGTCACGGGTGGGTTATGAATGCCCAGTACGCAAGAACCCTCACAGGGGGCAGGACAAACTCGTCCTGTAAATTCGGGGAAATTATTGGTTTTGTGCAGGCGATCGAGGGCTTCTTTCCAAAGTCCGCGATAAATTAGATCGTTCCATTCAGGAATGAGATTATTAATTGGACAGCCACTTGCCATTCCACCAAAGATAGTTCCTGTATGACAGAAGGGTGTACCACAATCCATACATCTTGCCCCTTGGGTGCGGAGTTTGTCTTCTGGCATGGGTAGATGAAACTCATCCCAATTTTGAATGCGATCGAGGGGGGCGAGTTCGGAAGGTAATTCGCGGAGGTATTCAATAAAGCCTGTTGGTTTTCCCATAGTTGTGTCCTAGTTAGATAAAATTAAGCAACAAAATTATCGGCAAGTCTTACAGTAGGTCTATCTGAACGAGTTGGTTGGCGTAGAGAACTTTCAGGTAAAGTCGCAACAGCTACTGTGTTTCCTAACATATCAAAAAACTCAACACTATAACCTGTTTCTAGTCCCTCAACTTTATGTTGTGCGACAATCGTACCAATATCTCCTTTAAACAGTCCTTCTTCTGGAAGATCGCACAGCAAGATTGCATCAGAATAAAGTTCGTATTTCATAACATCTTCTATTAACTTTTTAATCAATTCTGTTCGATCTTCTCTTCTTCCGCTTCATCAACTAAATCTTCGATAATATGCAAACTTTGGCATACTTATTTTCCATGGTTAGTTAGGCCAATAATCCTTTTTGTATGATTAATTTAATCTTGTTTGTATAGGTACTTAACGATCGAGGTGAAAAATTTGTTGCTGCTTTGGTTAATTAAGGTTTGTAAATTCAATTATATTTGAAGTGAATTTTCGATAGTCCTCGAAATACAAATTAATAATGATCGCTCAAACTGAGAAAACAAACTACACTGCCGAAGAATATCTCGAACTCGAACTTTTATCCGATCTTCGTAATGAATACCGTGATGGAAAAATTATACCGATGACTGGCGGTACTCCCAACCATAACGATATTGCTAGTAATCTTATAGTCTTGCTTAAGCTTGCCCTCAAAAGCAAACCTTATCGAGTTTTTATAACAGACCAAAGGCTTTGGATTAGCGATCGCAACTTGTATACTTATCCCGATATTATGGTTGTGGAAAAACCTTTAGCTCTTCAAGCTGGACGTACTGACACGATCGTCAATCCTTGTTTTATTGCCGAAGTTTTATCTAAATCTACTCAAGGTTACGATCGCGGTGAAAAGTTTGCTGTTTATCGTTCGATCGCTAGTTTTCGGGAATATTTACTAATCGACCAATACAGCACTCATGTAGAACACTTTGTCAAAACCTCAGCCAATCAGTGGCTTCTCTCAGAATACGATGACTCTAATATTATTTTGTCTTTTAGTTCATTTGAGTTTCAAGTTAAAATAGCCGATCTTTACGAAAATATTGATTTTACTGAATAAATCCAAAGCAGCAACTCTAAATTTGACTGACTTTTGATATATTCCTGTATAGTTTGATAATCACCCATCCGATAGGCTTTACGAGCTTCTTCAGATTTTTGCAAACACTTAATAGCGATCGAAGCACCTGTTAAAATGGCGATTAGGTGAAGTGAGTGACGGAAATGCCTACTGCTGTTCAACTAGAGACTTTATATCGCGTTGCTTACCAACTGACATACATCATGCTTCAGCCCATACATCTCATTTGTGTCGATCGTCGAACTCGTAATGTTTATATATTGGCTGGATATGAAGAAGAAATTGAGTTTCAAATTTTACCGAATGGAGACTTTGCTGATGAGTCGAGTTAATTATGATGAAATGTCTGATGCTGAGTTAAAGCAATATTTCCTCAAACATCGTGGAGATGAAGCTGCTTTGCAAGCTTACTTAGATAGAATTAATCAGCGTCCGCTTAAAATTGTTGCAAGTCCTAGCGATTCCGATTTTGATGAAAAAGTTCGAGTGGCAATTCAGCAAAAACTCGAAACGACAAAAATTAGCAACCATCAACAGGCTAACCAATCGAATATATCGGACGAATAAAGCGATCTAATTGAGTTAGCTTTTTAGAGGGTGGATTTTTTTTATAGCAATGCTCGAATAAAATTCTCCTCCCATTTGGCTAAATTCACACGTTCGAGATCGACGTATCAAAGTTGGAGAGTATACTTACTTCGATCGACATATTATACCAATTCTCGAAACTAGCTAGATACATGAGCAAATTATTTTTTAATAGGAAAAAACTTGTAAACCCTTAATTAATCTGTTGCCTGTTGCCTGTTGCCTGTTGCCTTACCTTCTACTAAGTCTCTTGTTACTTTTGAGAAATGGTATTAGCTTGGCAATATTTACACCTGACGATCGCTTAGAAATTGGAAAGTTTTGTTCCCTAGCTAAGGATATTGTTATTTTTGCTGGAGGAAATCATTTAACAACAAGGGCAACAACCTTTCCTTTTAAGTGGTTATCTACAAAATCTCAGCCAGAAGAACGCTATACTGATTCTGCCAATAAGGGAGCAACAATAATCGGTAATGATGTTTGGATAGGATATGGTGCAACAATTTTGCCTGGAGTTAAAATTGGCAATGGCGCGGTAGTTGGCGCAAAAGCTGTTGTGGCTAAAGATGTTTCAGCATATGCCATTGTAGTTGGAAATACAGCTAAAGTAGTTCGTTATCGATTTCAGCCTGAAACAATAGAATAGTAGTCAGCCGTCAGCCGTCAGCCATCAGCAGCTAACTGAAAGCTGAAAGCTGAAAGCTGATAACTGATAGCTAATTTAACTTCCCCCAATCCGAGAAACATCGCGAATATTTTCTTCAAACGCTGCCGTCAGTGCTTCATCTCCACTCAAACCAGATGCTAAAGCATTTTTCAACGCTTGTAAGACGCGCTTGTAGTCTCTCGGCATTACTTTGACAAATTTAGATACCATTTCCGGCCAATTTACCAAAACTTTCTCAGCTTTTTTGCTTTGAGTATAATGAGCGTGTTTTTCAATCATTTGACGCAGATTGATGACATCTTCTTCGTCAAGAGTTTCGATATCTGCCATTTGCTGATTGCAGCGTGTGGCAAAATCGCCTTGTTCGTCGAGTATATAAGCAACACCACCACTCATTCCTGCGGCAAAGTTACGTCCCGTCGCACCCAGTACCACAACTTTTCCACCAGTCATGTATTCGCAACCGTGATCGCCGACTGCTTCTACAACTGCGATCGCGCCAGAATTACGAACGCAAAAACGTTCGCCAGCAACACCATTAATATAAACTTCCCCAGAAGTCGCACCATAGAGTGAGACGTTACCAACGATAATATTTTCTTCAGCTACAAAAGTGGAAGCTTTGGGCGGATAAAGGATAATTTTGCCGCCGCTAAGTCCTTTCCCAAAGTAATCGTTAGCATCGCCTTCTAGTTCCAGCGTCACGCCTTTGGGAACGAATGCACCAAAACTCTGTCCCGCACTACCTTGGAAATGTAAGTGTATGGTATTTTCTGGTAGTCCTTCCCAGTGACGCTTAGTAATTTCGTTACCGAGGATTGTACCCACCGCACGGTTTATATTTTTAATGGGCAAGGTGGCTTTTACTTTCTCCCCATTCTCGATTGCCCCTTTGCACAAATCCAATAACACGGTCATATCTAGAGATTTTTCCAAACCGTGATCTTGAGGAATTTGGCAATAACGACCGACATCTGGGGCTACATCTGGTTGATAGAGGATAGGAGAAAGATCGATCCCCTTTGCTTTCCAGTGGGCGATCGCCTGTTTGGCTTCGAGGACATCGGTACGCCCGATCATTTCGTTCATGGTTCGGAAACCTAGTTGCGCCATAACTTCCCTTACTTCCTGAGCGATGAAGGTCATGAAATTGACCGTATAATCGGGATCACCAATGAAATTTTGACGCAAACGCGGATCTTGGGTGGCAATACCAGCAGGACAGGTGTTGAGATGGCAAACCCGCATCATGATACAGCCAAGAGTGACTAGAGGCGCTGTCGAAAAACCAAACTCTTCCGCACCCAGTAAAGCAGCGATCGCCACATCTCTTCCCGTCTTCATTTGACCGTCAGTTTCTACAACGATTCGCGATCGCAAATTATTTAATACCAGAGTTTGATGGGTTTCTGCCAGTCCCAATTCCCAAGGTAAACCTGCGTGTTTGATTGAGGTTTGTGGCGATGCACCAGTACCACCATCAAACCCTGAAATCAGCACCACATCAGCATGGGCTTTAGCTACTCCTGCGGCGATCGTTCCCACTCCCACTTCAGATACTAGTTTGACACTAATACGGGCTTGACGGTTGGCATTTTTCAGATCGTGAATTAATTCTGCTAAATCTTCGATCGAATAAATATCGTGGTGAGGCGGTGGCGAAATCAAACCGACACCTGGGGTTGAGTGACGCACTTTAGCAATCCAAGGATAGACTTTTTTACCTGGTAATTGACCGCCTTCTCCTGGTTTTGCCCCCTGCGCCATTTTGATTTGTAATTCTTTAGCCTGAGACAAATAGAGACTGGTTACACCAAAACGTCCCGAAGCAACTTGCTTAATAGCGCTATTTTTCGAGTCACCTTTTTCGTTTGTCCAACTGTAGCGTTCGGGATCTTCGCCACCCTCTCCAGTATTGGATTTACCACCGATGCGGTTCATGGCAATCGCTAAAGATTCGTGGGCTTCTTTAGAAATCGAGCCATAACTCATCGCCCCTGTCTTAAAGCGTTTCATAATCGCTTCGACTGGTTCGACTTCTTCGAGAGGGATTGGTTGGCGCTGTTTGAATTTTAGCAATCCGCGCAGGGTAAAGTATTTTTGATTTTGTTCGTTGACTAGGGTTGCATATTGCTTGTACGTCTCGTATTTACCCGTTGTGACGGCTTTTTGTAAAGTATGGATGGTTTCAGGACTAAATAAGTGTGCTTCCCCATCTTTGCGCCATTGATATTCACCGCCAACACCGAGAGTATGACCGTTAACTTCGCGGTCTGGGAAGGCGTGTTCGTGACGTAAAATAGCTTCTTGGGCGATCGCGGCTAAATCTGCACCTTCAATCCGTGATGCTGTCCAAGTAAAGTATTTGTCAATCACCGATCGATTCAAACCGATCGCCTCGAAAATCTGTGCGCCGCGATAGCTTTGTAAGGTAGAGATGCCAATCTTAGAAGCAACTTTAATTACTCCTTTGGTTGCTGCTTTGATATAGTTTTTCAAAGCAGTCTTAGCATCGACATTAACTAATATTCCTTGAGCGATCGCATCTTCGATCGAGGCAAAGGCTAGGTAAGGGTTAATCGCACAGCAGCCGTAGCCTAGCAATACGGCAAAGTGATGCACTTCTCTTGGTTCTGCCGATTCTAAAACCAATCCGACTCTAGTGCGCGTACCCTGACGAATGAGGTGATGATGGAGTCCCGAAACTGCTAATAAGGCTGGAATTACTGCTTTTTCGGCATTAAAACTCCGATCGCTGAGGACAATAATACTAGCACCTGCGGCGATCGCGCGATCGGCTTGTTCGCAAATCTCTTCGATCGAAGTTTCCAGTCCTTTCACGCCTTCTTTAGGATTGAAAAGAATGCTAATGACGCTAGACTTAAATCCTTGTTCTGATAAATATTTGAGCTTAGCTAGTTCAGCATTAGTCAGAATTGGCGTTTTTAACTCGATTAAATGACAACTTTCTGGTTCTGGTTTGAGTAGGTTTCTTTCCGCGCCAATAGTTGTTTCTGCTGAGGTAATAATCTCTTCCCGAATTGAATCGATCGGTGGATTGGTTACTTGAGCAAATAACTGCTGAAAATAATCGTAAAGTAATTTGGGGCGATCGGAGAGAACGGCTAAAGGTGTATCCGAACCCATCGAACCGACAGCTTCTACCCCATCCCTCGCCATCGGTGTTAGCAACATTCGCAACTCTTCAAAAGTATATCCAAAAGCAAGTTGACTTTGAATTAAAGAAGGAGGAAGATTTGAGGAAGAAACTAAATCTATTTCTCCTCCGCTCCTCTGCTCCTCTGCTCCTCTGCTTATTTCAGGTGGATCTTTAAGCTGGCTTAGTTCGACCATATGGCGATCGAGCCACTCTTGATAGGGATGCTCGCTAACGATTTTGTTTTTAATTTCTTCATCAGCGATAATGCGACCTTCTGCCAAGCTTACCAAAAACATCCTTCCAGGTTGCAAGCGTCCTTTGCTGGCTACTCTTTCTGGTTCGATCGGCAAAACTCCTGCTTCAGAAGCCATAATTACTAAGTCATCTTTAGTGACATAGTAGCGGGATGGACGCAACCCATTGCGATCGAGGACTGCGCCGATCGTTGTACCATCGGTAAAAGCGATCGAAGCGGGCCCATCCCAAGGTTCCATCAAACAGGAATGATATTTATAGAAAGCTTTTTTCTCCTCACTCATGGACTCGTGTGCTGTCCAGGGTTCGGGGATCATCATCATCATCGCATGAGGTAGCGATCGCCCTGCCAATGTTAGCAGTTCCAGTGCATTATCAAAAATAGTCGAGTCGCTTCCCTCAACGTTAATAACTGGCTTAATCTTCTTGATATCTTCGCCAAATAGTTCTGATTCAAATAAAGATTGCCTTGCGTGCATCCAATTGATATTGCCCCGCATGGTATTTATTTCCCCGTTGTGGGCAATGTAGCGATAGGGGTGCGCCCTCTCCCAACTAGGGAAGGTATTGGTGCTGAAGCGCGAATGTACCAGCGCCAAAGCACTTTCTAAATCGGGATCGTGAAGATCGGGAAAATACTGCCCCACCTGGACTGGCATCAGCATACCTTTGTAGACTAGGGTACGGCAAGAAATACTGGCAGGATACCAACAAGGGTCAATTTGAGTAGCGCGGATAGCATTGTGAGCGCGTTTGCGAATTACGTAGAGTTTTCGCTCAAATTCCAGATCGTCTCGATCGGGAGAACGCTGAATAAAAACCTGTTCCATAAACGGTTCGCTAGATTTAGCCGTATTTCCTAGCGATGAGTTATCTGTTGGTATATTGCGCCAACCCAGAACCTTATATCCTTCCTCAGCAACAATTTGCTCGAATATCTGCCTACCTTTACTACGAATAGCAGGATCGGGAGAAGAATAAATCGAGCCAACTCCATATTCTCCTGCTGCTGGCAATTGGATATTTTCTGCCCTAGCGACTTTTTGCAAAAATTTATGGGGGATTTGCATCAAGATACCTGCACCGTCACCAGTGTTATTTTCGCAACCACAAGCACCTCGATGATCGAGATTGAGGAGAATTGTCAAGGCTTGTTCGACGATCGCGTGAGATTTTTCCCCTTTCATTTGGGCGATAAAACCAACACCGCAGGCATCACGCTCGAACTGCGGATCGTATAAACCTTGTCTGGCTGGCAGTTTGTTACTGTTCATGGTCGGTTAGGGATAGATTTATGGGACGGTGCGAACAAAGACAAAAAAATTGCTACTTAGAGTTGGCAACGGTAACTCTAAATGCTTTATTATTATTCAACCAAAGCAACACTTCAGCTCAGTTCTTAAGGAAACGATCGGAATCTGAGCAGGGGTTAGGGGCTAGGGATCGAGCAGGGGAAGCGGAGGGAGCAGAGGTGCAGAGGAGGACAAGGGAGTAAATTTACTTTTGCCTCTTGCCTCTTGCCTTTTGCCTATCTGCTGCCTGCTGCCTGCTCCCTACTCCCTTAAGTTTAATAGCTATCCTCAGTACTAACTGACTGTCTTGTCAGCAGACGGTTAGCTTGATAGAGACGATTGGCGATCGCTTGTTGCCAAACTGGACTGAGATCTGGATCTGCTAATGCTTCTACAGCTTGTTGTCGATAAATAGCGCTAGTAACAACATCAACGCGATCGAGTAAGCGAAGATTGTGATAGACGGTTTTAGGAGAAATATTCATGAGCTTTCTTTCCTGATAACACTCTCAAACTAAGTGGGAGATGTAGCTATCGATATTAATAATTTTAAATTTTGAGGTAAAGTTCCGCTATAAAACATACATTTTATGACAGATAATCAAAAAACCTCGCTTAAATCTAAAATAAATCCAGGTAAGACATTTTCTCCTGATAAAGTTTGAGGACTGTTTAAGATCTCTACTTGCTGCTGGGAGCGATATATTTCTACTGTTTTTGTATCGGGTTCAATTAACCAACCAAGTGTAACGCCATTATCTAAATATTCTTGCATCTTTGCCTGCAAGTCTTCATATCGTTGATTTTTCAAATCGCTAGGACTTACTAACTCGATTATAAAATCAGGAGCAAGAGGAGGAAAGCCATCTTGTTGCGCTTGATTTAGTTGATTCCAACGTTCTAATTTAATCCAGCTAACATCAGGACTTCTTCTAGCACCATTTGGTAAAACAAAAATTGTAGAGGAATCAAAAGATTTTCCTAATTTTGTCTGACGATTCCAAATTCCCAGATCTAAATATAGATTAAAGTTCTTTCCTCCTGCTGTTCCACCAGTGGGACTCATGATAATCAATTCTCCATCTTTAGTTAACTCCATTCGTGCTACCTGTTCGGCGTATGCCAGTTGCTCGAATTGTTCTGGAGTGACTCGAAATCCTTTAGGAATAGCAATGGCTTCCATTTTTCTCTTTTTAACTAATGTCTTTAATTATTATTTTAAAATTTGGGAAAATTATAGCGATGTTCTCATCTCTATCTTTCTACGATTCAATTGTCAACCGATTCTAGACAATATGTCTTATGCTTAAATCTGGAAATAGTATCCGAAATTAATAGCGAACGAGGATAAGGAGTAAAAAATGAATCCCCAATGGTTGACATGGATGCAGCAGTTGCAAGCGATCGCCCAAAGTGGTCTTACTTATACAGAAAATCAGTACGATATCGATCGATATCAGCAAGTACATCAAATTGCGACTCAGATTATGGCAACCTATGGTGATAGTGAACCAGCCATTATTAAGCAACTATTCCAGCAAGAACAAGGTTATGCTACGCCTAAAGTAGCTGTTAGAGGTGCTGTGTTTCGAGACGATCGCTTGCTTTTGGTTAAAGAAAAAGTAGACGGTTGTTGGACGTTACCAGGAGGTTGGGTAGATGTAGGGGAATCGCCTAGCGACTCAGTAGTTCGTGAAGTTTACGAAGAATCTGGTTATGAAACTAGGGTAGTCAAATTATTGATGGTTTGCGATCGCCTGCATCCCCGTTACGAATATCCTCCCTACCCCTATCATGTCTACAAAATGTTTTTCCAGTGCGAATTGTTGGGTGGAACTGCAACCGACAATTATGAAACCGAATCAGCAGAGTTTTTTGCCGAAAATGAGATTCCCGAACTTTCTCTAGAACGAGTTGTTCCAGTTCAAATTACTCGCTTGTTCGAGCATTACAGACATCCAGAACTATCCACAGATTTTGATTGAATCTTACTATTTTTTGATAAGTACATAAACAAAATTAATTACACAAATTATCTTTCTTTTGCCTTTTGCCTTTTGCCTTTTGCCTGCCTTACCTATAAATTTAATTTTGTGCAACCATTTAGTACCTTCGTTCATTTTCTAAACTATAAACTCTTGAGAGTTTACCACATTCATCCCAGCACTAGCAAAGCGTTGAAAAGCTGCATCTGCTTGTTCCGTAAAATCGATCGCGCCAGGAATTACTACAGGAGAAGTACAATCTTCTAAGAGATAAATTTTGTTTGCCAGACTAGCATCTATTGCCGTTATTTCTGTTAGTAAATCCTCAATTGTCCAAGCAACACAATGACTTTTGGCTTGACCTGCAATAATTACCCGATCGAATTTCAGTAATCTTTGGATTAGTTTAGTATTTTTTGAAGCGATCGCCTGACCTTCTGCATTTTCTAAAATTTCTGGACGCAGAACCGAGTAGTTTTCGGTTAAAGGATTGCCACCTTTTATTTCAAAATGAGTCTGACTATTTCTAGCAATATTGTGGAAAAAAATCGCTTCTTCTACAGAAGAAACTAGAGCGTGACCAATTCCTCCAAGCATTGAATGGTATGGCCAAACTATTAAAGGATATTTGCCTAATTCGGTTAGTTTTTTCAGATAATGAAGGGCGTGTTTTTGTAAATTTAAATAATTGCCATCAGCAATACTACTAGCGATCGCGGGGTTAACTTGCCAAATTTCTTTTTCTACATCTTCTAGACTAATTACAGTAGTAGCAGCAGGATGTTCGCCAGCGTTATTAATCCAAAAGATCGGGTGAAAAATCTGCATGGCGGTATGAGTATCCATAGTTGGTGTAATTTCTGTAATTACATGCAAATTGCGATAGATAAATTCGCACAAGCGTAAATTATCTTCAACTGCTCCCATTCCCGATTTTCCTGCAACAAATAATTCAAAATCGGGAAGACAAAAAGTATTTTGTACGTCTATTAATAATAGACAAATGCGAGTTTTATCTTCTGAGGCTGGTTGGATTTGGTGTTCTGTTCTCCAGGCGATCGCCTCAGTTGCTCTTTGTTGATATGGTACTCGCCAGAATTCCTTGACTTTTTGCGGTTCAAAAAATGAGGGAATTGGTAGACGCGATCGCATAGCTAAGCTAAGTAGTTGGGCTTTCATTAAATTTATTAGTGGAGGTAGGCACTCTTGCAACAGAGATATAAAGTCTGCAATCAATTCTGCATAGGTACTTATATAGCGCTTCTCAAATAGATGAGGTATAAAGCAAAATTCTTATTATCTGCTGCCTGCTGCCTGCTGCCTGCTCCCTATCTACTACAAGGTGCACCTCACTCAACCAAGAATTGCTATATACTTAACAAATTGTAATTCAATTTTAGTCGTTGACTAATAGCCGATCGCTATTAGCTTTTAGCTTATTATTGTGTGGATAACCTCATCGAGCGAAAAAATATTAACACCAACTGCGATCGCCCTAGGTAACTTTGACGGCATCCATCGCGGACATCAACAAGTTTTGCAACCAATTCTCGACGAATCTGGTTTAATGTCCCAGTTTCCTGGTGTCGAGCATATCTATTCAACCGTGGTCAGTTTTACTCCTCATCCTCGCGAATTTTTTTCGGGAGAACGATTAAAATTGCTCACTCCCCTAGAAGAAAAAGAACAACAGTTAGACATTTTAGGAATCGAGCAATTAGTACTTTTACCTTTCGATCGCTCCTTAGCAGCTTTAAATCCTCAACAATTTGTTGAAGAAATTTTAGTCAAACAACTACAGGCAAAGCGCATCAGTGTTGGTGAGGACTTTCATTTCGGACATCGACGCGCAGGACAGGTATCAGATTTACAAGCGATCGCCTCTAAATTTGATATAGAAGTTTGCATTGTCTCGCTGAAAAAAAATCACTGCGAAGAACAGGTGAGGATTAGTAGTTCTCTAATTCGGCAAGCACTAGAATCGGGCGATATCGAACGCGCCACCCAAATGTTAGGACGTGCTTACAGCATTACTGGAATAGTCGTTACGGGACAACAATTAGGTAGAACGATCGGATTTCCTACAGCTAACTTAAAAATACCAGATAATAAATTCTTACCTCGCTTTGGTGTTTATGCTGCTAGCGTCGCGATCGATCGCAGTTCTCTAATTCCAGCCGTCATGAATATTGGTTGTCGCCCTACTGTAGACGGAAATAACCCGACCATTGAAATTCATCTGCTAGACTGGGCAGGAGATTTATACGGTCAAAATCTTACCGTCTATCTGGAAAAATTTATCCGAACGGAACAAAAATTCTCCTCTCTCGATGCTCTAAAAGAACAAATTGCTAAAGATTGTGAAACAGCAAGACAAGGTAGAGACAATAGGCAATAGGCAACAGGCAACAGGCAATAGGCAATAGGCAATAGGCAATAGAGGAATAAAGTGTGTAATTAATTTTGTTTATGCACTTAATAATCATCAACAAAAAAGACATCTGTAATAGATGCCTTTGATTGAAATTGTCTGTTCGGTTTATCAAATCGGGATTTATCTAAATCCAACTGCTGCTTGCCATACGAAAGCAAGTAACAAAAAGAAGAGGGGAATCAAAGGAAGAACATCTACCAGGGGATTAAATAGGGAGTATGCTTCTGGCAGTTTGGCTAAAATTAGTGCTGCTTCCATCTTTTTATATAGGTTCCAATAGTTTTGTTAAAGATAAGCAAAATTCTAACATGGTTTGGTTTACTAAATAGTTGGAGAGAAAAAATCGCTACTTTTGGACACAGATTTGCGATCGCCTGTCGTAGCCATTGATGCCCAAGGTCGCGATCGCTCTTACTATGCCATAGCATATCGACAGAAAATCCAGCCATTTCAAAGGGTAAAGTCGATATTTACTTGACGACAACAAGGAAGCGATCGCTGTACAAAAAACTATTGCGTTGACGCAACGGTTTTTCATTAAAGTCATAACGACTTCAATATAGACTCAAGGCTTTGAGATTTAATGCTCAAAGTTGGAACTTAATTTATTCCTCAGAAGCGATCGCTGTACAAAAAACTATTGCGTTGACGCAACGGTTTTTCATTAAAGTCATAACGACTTCAATATAGACTCAAGAGAGGGTAGTGCATCGGCTTACTGTCTAACTGTGGTAAAGTTTCCCTTGTTTGAATTTGTCACTAAAATTGCTTACTCAATTTCAACCCATAGCAGCGATCGCCACTACTCCAAGTTCGGCGCAAACACTAAAAATCCTAGCTCAAAGCCAAAATATAACTCTTTGGTTGCCAGAATCTTGTAAAGGTATAGCGGATGCTCAGTTTTATTCTGGTTCTCTTCAGGAGCATTTAAAATCGATTTGGCAGCAGCATCGCGCCTTCGTATTTTGTTTGGCAGTAGGTGCAGTAGTGCGTCTAATATCTCCCCTACTAGCAGATAAATCATCTGACCCGGCTATTGTAGTCATCGATCGAGAGGAACGTTATGTAATTAGTTTAACTAGTGGTCATCAAGGTGGTGCCGATTTACTAGCAGACTTAATAGCTCGTCAAATTGGTGCTACTCCGATTATTACAGGAGCATCTGCCAGTTTAAATTTACCTGGTATAGATATTTTAGGAGTTCCTTTTGGTTGGAGAAAAGGAGAAGGAGACTGGACGGGTGTAAGTAGCGCGATCGCTCGCCAAGAACCAGTGCAAATCATTCAAGAAGTTGGTTCAACTCTCTGGCAAGAACAACTTCCTCAAGGACATCCTTTTCTGTTTGGTTTTGCCGAACCTAACGATCCATCGATAAAACCTCAAGCAAGAGTTTGGATTAGTGCCACTAAACGCAGATTCGATTCCCAATCGGATTTTCCTAAAGTACAATGGCATCCTCGGGTTTTATGGCTAGGAATTGGTTGCGAGAGAGGTACGTCAATAAAACTAATTGAGAAGGCGATCGAACAAACCTGTCAGCGTCATCATTTAGCTACAGCAGCGATCGCGGGGATAGCAACTATCGATCTTAAAGCAGACGAACCAGGTATTTTAGAACTATGCCAACAGTGGAATCTACCGCTAAAAACTTTTTCTGCCCAATTGCTAAGTCAAGTTCGAGTTCCTACACCTTCTCCTGTAGTTAACCAAGAAGTGGGAACGCCCAGTGTAGCTGAGGCAGCAGCGATTTTAGCAATTAACAGGGAGCAGGGAGCAGGGAGCAGGGAGCAGGGAGCAGGGAGCAGGGAGCAGGGA
>CAZJTL010000107.1:0-16894 GCA_964548905.1 uncultured bacterium
TTAGGACATTTCATTCTTTACTATTATCAGATCATCCCGCAGGGATGCAACGCCATTTGTTCTACTTTAATAGCTGCACCTTTCTTTAATCGAGTAATGAAATGAATATTGATTGAAGTTCGCGATCGCAAAATATCTAATTTTCTCCTTAATCTTTAGAAGTTATGTCCATGAAAACTTTATACGAGACAGACTACTATCAATGGATACAACAACAAGTCAAACTGTTAGAGTTAAGAGATTTTGACAAGCTCGATCTTGAAAATTTGAAAGAGGAATTAGAGAGTTTGGGAAAGAGCGATCGCCGTAAACTGAGAAGCTTGTTAGAAAGATTATTAGATCATCTGCTAAAAAGACGCTATGTTACGGGAATGTCGGAGTGTTTTAGAGGTTGGGAAATAGAGATTCGCAATTTTAGGCTAGAGATTGATGTACTACTCAAAGATTCACCATCTCTAAAGAACTATCTAAAAGAAATTCTTCCGCAGACTTATGAACGTGCAATAGCTACAGTAAGTGAAGATTATGCTATCTATGATTTCACTGGCGGCTTAGACATATCAGATTTAGATTCGATTTTAGATGTAAAAACAGAATTGTGGAAGCGCTAAATCACAAAAAATCAAGCGATCGCGACTTAAATCCTATCTACTGACTTTAACTCTCTTCTATCACTTTGGGATATTTTCACAAAAGCACGTCATTTCAGCTTACGAAAAATTAAGGTTTTGACCCAGTTTGACAGAAAAGGGTTAAACATTAGGAATTTTTGGTGCAATTAAAGCTGTCGATGGTACTTCTTTTAACAAGCTAGCATTCCAAAGATTTACTTCTTGCTGCTGTACGATTACTGGTAGCGCCGAACGAACTTTAGTTGAAACTTCGATCGTCTTGAGATCGTAAGAGTTAGTCACTAACTTGGGATACAAACCAATACCGACGATCGGAATTAATAAGCAGGCTGTAATAAAGACTTCGCGAGGTTTAGCATCGGCTGTAAATTTATTTAATTCTAGCTGGATATTGCTTTGTCCGTAGAATACTTGTCTTAACATCGAGAGAAGATAAATTGGAGTCAAAATTAAACCCACAGCCGTTAAGAAAGTCACTACTACTTTGAAGCTAGAACTATAAACATCGCTAGTAGCTACACCAAGAAAGATAGTTAATTCGCCAACAAAACCACTCATACCTGGTAAAGCTAAAGATGCCATCGAAGCAGTGGTAAAGAGAGCAAATACTTTTGGCATTGCCTTGGCTATTCCTCCCATCTCATCCATCATCAGAGTATGAGTGCGTTCGTAAGTTGTACCAGATAGGAAAAATAAAGCCGCCGCAATCAAACCATGGGAAAGCATTTGTAAAACTGCGCCGTTTAATCCTAAGTCGGTAAATGAAGCAATCCCGATCAGAACAAATCCCATGTGGGAAATCGAAGAAGAAGCAAGACGGCGTTTGAGATTGGTTTGTCCGAAAGCGGTAAATGCACCATAGACAATATTGATTACACCTAAAACTACTAGTAGAGGAGCAAACTTAATGTGTGCGTGGGGTAACATCTCAATATTCAGGCGGATTAACCCGTAGCCGCCCATTTTTAGCAATACTCCCGCTAAAATCATGGAAATGGGTGCAGAAGCTTCACTGTGGGCATCTGGCAACCAAGTATGGAGGGGAAAAATTGGTAATTTGACACCAAAACCAACAAGGAAACCAAGATAAGCTAGTAACTCTAGTGCTAGGGGATAATTTTTCATCCCTAACTCAGCTAGATCGAAGGTGACGCGATCGCCCCAGAAAGCAAGTGCTAAAGCAGAAATAAGAATAAAGATAGATGCTAATGCTGTATAAAGAATAAATTTAGTGGCTGCATATAAGCGCTTTTTGCCGCCCCAAATAGAAATTAATAGATAAACAGGGACTAATTCTAGTTCCCACATAATAAAGAACAATACTAAGTCTCTAGCTGCAAAAACACCGATTTGAGCGCTGTAGAGAACTAGTACTAAAAAATGAAATAGTTTGGCTTTATGCTCGACTTTCCAAGCCGCCAGCAGAGCTAAGGTAGTAATTAGTCCCGATAAAACAATTAAAGGCATCGATATACCATCAATGCCTACTGACCAATTTATCCCTAATTGTGGGAGCCAAGTATAAGTTTCTGCAAGTTGAAATTTAGTGGTTGTTAAGCTGTAGTTGTGCCAAATGGCGTAAGTCATTAAGCCTAAGTTAGTTAACCCTACTGTTAACGAGTACCATCTAATCGTTTTGCCGTCTTTGTCTGGAATTAATGGTATTACTAGCGCTGCCAGCAAAGGAAACAAAATAATGACTGTTAACCATGGAATTTGTAGGGTTATCATACAAAAAAAAGTGTGAGTATATATGCTTATTTTGCTTAGCTTTTTTTATTATATTAACTTTTGTTAAGAAATGACAAGTAAATTTACAAAAAATGGTGACAAATGCAATACATTTATCTGCATGGCTTTGCTTCTAGTCCACAATCTTATAAAGCTCAATACTTGCGCGATCGCTTTTGGGAAGAGCAAATCGATCTACAAATTCCCGATCTCAATCAAGGCGATTTTGCTCATCTCACCCTATCCAGACAAATAGAACAAACTAAGTCATTGTTCTTACCTCAAGAGCGCCCTGTAACCATTATTGGATCGAGTTTTGGCGGTTTAACTGCTGCTTGGTTGGGAGAAAAATATCCACAAGTACAACGCTTAATCTTACTAGCGCCTGCGTTTGGTTTTCTCAACCATTGGTTGTCAAAATTGAGCAAAAGAGAGATTCAGTCATGGCAAGAATCGGGATATTCATCGATTTATCATTATGGAGAAAAGCGATCGCTACCTCTTCACTATCAATTTATTGTCGATTGCGATCGCTATGATGAATCGCAATTACAAAAATCTCTGCCTACTTTCATTTTTCATGGATGCCATGATGAAGTTATTCCAATTCAAGCTTCACGCGATTACGCCAACCAGCGTCCCTGGGTAAAACTAGTCGAACTTGAGAGCGATCATAGCCTTGGAGAACCAATGCCAGAAATTTGGCAACAAATGCAACAATTTCTTTTTGCTAGGCGATATGAGGTAAATTGATTGAAAAAGGCAATAGGCTTTCTGACAATAGGCAACAGAGCAAGGTTATGACAACGACTCCCGAACTAACACCCGAACAATATCAGCAGAAGATGCAGCGACGCAAGGAAGTTCAAGAACAAAGGTTAGCTTCTGCGTCTGGTGAAAAAGGTTTAATCATCGTTAATACTGGCAATGGCAAGGGAAAAACCACGGCTGCTTTAGGAATGGTGATTCGTTCACTCGGTCACGGTTATCGAGTCGCGATCGTACAATTTATTAAAGGTGCGTGGGAACCAGCCGAAAAAGAAGTTCTCAGTCGTTGGCAAGAACAGTTAGAGTTTTACGCTATGGGTGAGGGTTTCACTTGGGAAACTCAAGATCGAGAAAGGGATATTGCTAAGGCTAACGAAGCTTGGGAAAAAGCGCTCTCATTTATTCGTAACCCTAACTATAAGTTAGTTTTGTTGGATGAAGTCAATGTTGCACTTAAATTGGGTTATTTAGAGATCGATCGCGTTCTGGCAGGGTTAGCAGAAAAACCAGAACCATCCCACGTCATCCTCACAGGAAGAGGCGCACCACAAGCATTAATCGATCGCGCCGATTTAGTAACAGAAATGACTCTGGTTAAGCATCCCTTCCGCGAACAAGGAATTAAAGCACAAGCTGGCATTGAATTTTAAGTAGATGATATAGTCACAATAAACTTGGCTTAGAATCTCCCTATCGTTCACCGAGGGGAGAACATCAATAAATATGCAAAATATTATGCAAAAAACAGAAACAGTTCAAACTACATGGTTCAGCGATTACGATCTTTATCTCTTTGGAGAAGGAAAACATCATCGCATTTATGAAAAGTTAGGAGCGCACCCAACTGAGATTGAAGGAGTAGCGGGGGTTTATTTTGCTGTTTGGGCTGCAAACGCTAGTAAAGTTTCGGTTGTAGGCGATTTTAACAACTGGAATACCAACAAACACCAGATGCAAGTAAATAAAGTTGGCATTTGGGAATTATTTATCCCCAAAATTAGCGTTGGCGAACAGTACAAATTTGCGATCGAGAGCGATCGCAGAGGTTGGGTATTCAAAACCGATCCCTATGGTTATCAGCAAGAACTTCGTCCAGCTACAGCATCGATCGTAGCTAACTTAGATTATTCCTGGGGCGATCGCGATTGGCTCTTACGCCGACAAAATACCGATCCTTTAACTCAACCAATTTCAGTATACGAAGTTCACCTTAGTTCTTGGTTGCACGCCAGTTTAGAAGACTCTTGTGAGAGTAATCCCGTTCCCGTTCCTGATAAACCGGGCGCTCGTTTTCTCAACTATCGCGAATTAGCTGACAAGCTGATCCCCTACATTAAGGAAATGGGCTATACTCACCTCGAATTGTTACCAGTCTCAGAACATCCCTTTGATGGTTCGTGGGGTTATCAAGTAGTTGGTTATTATGCGCCAACTTCTCGCTATGGTAAGCCTGAAGACTTCATGTATTTTGTCGATCGATGCCATCAAAATAATATTGGTGTAATTGTCGATTGGGTACCAGGACATTTTCCTAAAGATGAACACGGTTTAGCTTCATTTGACGGGAATCATCTCTACGAATATGCCGATTCTCGCAAAGGCGAACATAAAGGATGGGGTACGCTAGTTTTTGACTATGGACGCAACGAAGTACGTAATTTCTTGATTGCTAACGCTTTGTTTTGGTTCGACAAGTATCATATTGACGGCATTCGTGTTGATGCAGTAGCTTCGATGCTTTATCTCGACTACGATCGCGAACCAGGACAATGGGTTGCCAATCAGTACGGTGGACGCGAAAATTTAGAAGCAGTTGAGTTTCTGCGCCAACTTAACGATGCTATCTTTGAGTATTATCCAGGTGTACTTTCGATCGCTGAAGAATCTACTGCTTGGGCTAAAGTATCTCGACCAAGCAATATGGATGGATTGGGGTTTAATCTCAAGTGGAATATGGGGTGGATGAACGACACTCTACACTATTTTACCGTCCATCCTCAAGATCGCTCCAATGTCCATGGAGCGATTACTTTTAGTATTTGGTATGCTTTCTCTGAAAACTTTATGCTGGCACTATCTCACGATGAAGTGGTGCATGGTAAAGGGCATCTATTTCAAAAAATGCCTGGAGACGATTGGCAGAAGTTCGCCAACTTAAGAGCGCTGTTTGCTTATATGTTTGCCCATCCAGGTAAGAAAACCCTGTTTATGGGCATGGAATTTGGTCAAACTCGCGAGTGGAACGTGAATATCGATCTTGACTGGTGGTTACTGGATTATGAACCACATCAGCAGATCAAACAACTGGTGCAGGATCTTCACGCTATCTATCATCAAGAACCAGCTTTATATCAAGATGATTTTAGCAACGATGGGTTTGAGTGGATTGATTGCCACGATCGAGCGCGAGGCTTAATTTCTTTTATGCGTAAAGATAAGCACTCAGGAGAGAGTATTATTGCCGTATGCAACTTTAAACCCCAGGCTTATCATGGTTATTGGCTTGGAGTCCAACAGCCAGGTTGTTATGTACAATTGCTCAATACCGATGCCAAAATTTATGGAGGAAGCGGTGTTGATAATCCCAAACAGATTCAAGCTCGCCAATGGAATTCTCAGCCTTGGGCTTACGCACTAGAAATAATGGTACCGCCGATTGGGGTAGTCTTATTTAAAGGGAGCAGGGAGTAGGGGCAATCCCTTGTGGTTGTCCAGGAGCAGGGGAGACGGAGAGACAATTCGCAATTTGCCCGTGCAGTAGCGCGGGTTCGCCAGAAGCAATTAAAAACCTTCTGCCTCCTGCCTCCTGCCACGGCGCTCAATACGGCGACGCAGGTTCGCCGTCCGCGCCTTTCCTGCCTCCTGCCTTCAATGAACTATGAACTATGAGCAATGAACAATGAACTATGAGAAATCATGGGCTTCAATCCTCGATCGCGATCGCGTTGCTGCTTGGATCTTCCTCGCACCAGCTTTAATTCTACTGGGCATCTTTTTGCTCTGGCCGATCGCCTATTTATTCTATCTCAGTTTTACCAATGGTAGTTTTACCCCGAAAGGATTGGAATGGATTGGTTTTCGCAATTATTGGAGGTTGTTTACTGACTCCGATTTTTGGCAGGTAATTGGCAATACCATTTACTTTATTATCGCTACGGTAATTCCTGCGGTAATAATTCCTCTAGGCTTAGCTGTCCTTTTAAATAGATCGATCGCCTTCAGAGGTGCCTTGCGTGCTGCCTATTTTATCCCTTCGATTACTTCTTTAGTTGCAGTTGGTTTGGGTTTTCGTTGGTTATTTCAAACAGAAGGCCCAATTAACGATTTACTGCTTCAATTAGGAATAGAACCAATACCTTGGTTGAGTAGCACGGTTTGGGCAATGCCAGTGCTGATTTTACTCAGTATTTGGAAACAAATAGGCTTTAATTTGGTTGTTTTTCTGGCAGGATTGCAAATTATTCCTCAATCTCGTTACGAAGCCGCAGAACTAGACGGTGCTGGTGCTTGGGCAAAGTTTTGGTATATTACACTGCCTGGATTAAAACCAACGCTAGTTTTTGCCACTGTTACGACTGCTATCTTTACCTTACGCAGTTTCGAGCAAGTTTACACGATTACTAATGGCGGTCCGTTAAATTCTACCAACTTACTAGTTTATTACATCTACGAACAAGCATTTTCTCGCTTTGAATTCGGTTACGCGGCGGCGGCGGCGACAGTCTTGCTAGGAATCGCGTTTTTATTCGTCTATTTGCAACTGAAAGTATGGAAAGAAGAGGATTAAGGACTAGGGACTAGGGGCGATTGGTGTCATCGCCATGAATCTATTTATATGAAATACAAAATTAAGAAATTAGAGTTCGATCGATGATGAGAGTCTAACTACGAGTTAATTTAAATAATAAAAACTGAGTCACTTGTTCTTCCTTAAAATTATCATCACTTACCAGTACTAAACTTTGACTGCCATCTGGTAAACGAGGACCAAGAGTCATGCCTTCTAGATTATCTAATTCAATACCCAATTGATTCAAATCTAGAAGTAATTTTTTGCGGAGAGGTTGAATTAGACTGATATTTCCACTGAGGCTAGCAAGAGGTGACGTATCCGTAGCATCACTAGCAGCTACTTGATAAACTTTAACTCCATAACCAGTCATATTCATGCTTCTTTCTAAGCTAAGAAAATAACCTTCTTTGGGTAACGCCATCATTTCCGAAAGTCCACTAGCAACAGTTTCATTATTGCCAGGATCGAGTAAATAAAGTTGTTCTGAGACTAAAACTGGATCGCCAACAGGATTGATGACGTAGTGCATCATACGAATTTTAGTTTCTACTTCTGGAGTTTTCGGAATGTCGTCTTGAATTAAAGATGACTCAGTAGCAGTAAATAAACGAAAAGGATCTTGTGGCGATACACCGCTTTGATTGAGAGTGAGAGACTCAAAAGCCTTGTTGTTTTGAATACCTTTTGCTTCTTGTGGTTCTTTTGCTTGTGGCGATTCTAGTAAATAGCGTTGAGGAATTCTGAGATATTGTTTTAGTTGTCCTGTTTTTAAATCGAATTCACCTATCCAAGGGTTGACTCCTTTTTCTCTGTTACCTTCACTAGAGATAAAGACAGTACCTCTAGGAGAAAGCGCGATTCCTTCGCCATCGATCGCACCAGGAGCATATTGTTCTTGCTTTTCATTAGAGAGAAAGGTGACATTTTTAATCTCGATGTCGTTAATTTTCGTTTTGCTTGAATTGCGATCGAGGACGAGATTGAGAGTGTAAAATCGAGCTGGAGCAAGATTACTGCGATCGTCAGAAACAGCATAAAATAGATTTTGTTGGCGATCGTAAGTGATACCAGACAAACCACCCACGACTGTATCTTTAAACGTAGTTTTGGCAAGCTGATATGCTCCTAGAAATTCTAGAGATAAATCGAGAAAAAGTCTTTTTTGTGCCATTGCCATTACTGATGCAGATGACATGCAAGCAGTCAGCGCGATCGCCACAATCACGATCGTCACTATTCTTGCCAATTTGTTTATTCTTAATTTAAATTGGCAAGACCGAAAGTATCCAAACAGTATCTTAAAAAACTTATCTCTCACAATCTTTTCCTCTTGGCAAGAAACCCTTGATTTAATTTAGCAGTCTTCAGTTCTGTACAAGCTCTCACTTATTGTAATTAGGTTAACTTGTGTTCTATTCAATTGAAAAAAGCTGTATTATCGGCGTAGTGGTATTTCAGTTTCAGTTCAAACCAAGCATTAGCAACTGATTTAAATGACCTCTCCAATAACTTATTCAAGCATAATTAAGGTACTGAGCATATTTTGTTTGCTAATTGTCTCAGTCAGTGGAGACTTCGCTATTGCTCAAACTCAGAGATTTCGGTTTGGTAATCCTTTGGAAGTCAATGTTCCCGATCCACTTTTACCACAGGGCGATCTTCCCCTTAGTCCTTCAGACAAAGATCGCCTACAGAAAGCTACTGACGATTTAAATAACCAAGCAACCAATTTACTTCAAGAAGATAAAGAAGAGGAAGCTTTCGATCTTTGGTATCGAGAATTGAGATTGCGTCGCCAGTTGGGACAATTAGAAGAAGTACCTGCTTTAGGAAGAGTTGGAGAAATTGCTTGGCAAAAAAATCGTAAAACCGATCTACAAATTATTAGTAATCGTTTAAAGGCGATCGAACAAGAGGCATCAGCAAAGCAAAAGTTAGAACCCGATCTATTGCAGGTTTTAGGCAAAGCATATCAACAGGTAAGAGAGCTAGATCTAGCTTTAGCAATTTATCAAAAACTTTTAGTTAATGTTCGCCAGAATAAAAATATTGAAGCGCAAAAAGAAACATTAAAAATTATTGGTCAATTAAATCTATCTCGTTTTGACTATGCAAATGCTGCTCAAGTTTATGAAGAATTATTAGCTATAGCCAAAACAGAAGAAGATACCTTAAATCAAGGTATTTATCTAAATCAATTAGCTGAAATATATCAAGAATCCAGTCAACCTGCTAATGGTTTGAAAGTCAAATTACAGCTTGCTGAAACTTATGATAAACAATCAAAAAATCGAGAATTAGCCGAATTAAAATTATCGTTCGCCAACGATTATCAGCTTTTAGATCGACCAGAACCAGCCAGTGACAACTATCGAGAAGCATTTCAATTAGCTTGGTCTTTACAAGATTTTGCTCTTGCCAGTCAAGCCTTAAATAAATTAGGGTATTTATATCAACAGTATCAACAAATTGATGCTGCTTTGCAAATTTATCAGCAACTGATCAAAGTAGAACAAAAAGCTTATAATTTTTATGGCTTGATGAATACTTACGATCGCCTTGGTCAAATTTACTTAGAACAAAATAATTACGCTTTGGCTTTAAATTCTTTCCGCAAAGGCTTAGAGATCGCCAAAAGCTTGAATTATCAAGAAGATTATTTTTTAGCTAAAATTGCTCAAGTCGATCGACAAAAAACAGAAGCAAATTAAGTCAACTGCATTGATTTAGTGATTTGTAAAAGATTTTACAATATTCACTAATATTATGGTTATAATTAAGGCTATAAAATAGCTTCAAGAAAAAAGAAGAGATTGTTTAAATCTCTTCTCTTCTTTTTTAGGCAAATAAACTTAAATTTTAATAAGTTGAATTAAATTGGCAATTTTCTGGTGTAATCTTAAATAATCGCTGCCCAATTACTTCTGGCATTGTAATATAAATCGAAGTGCTTATATTCTAATAACAACAATAAAGGATCGCCAGTTTTCTCTTTTAAAGAATCAAAAGTCATTTCTCTTTGTTCTTTTGTTTCTGAATTAGTAACAAGGACAGTTTTTTCTGGTTTTAACTCTAGCTTTAAATGAAAAGACATGATGTTTTGCTCTCAGACGCTCTTGTTTTAACTTAATTATTATTATTCACGATTGAGAGTACCTAAAGAGCGATCGCGATCGCTACTACAGTTGATCTTTTTCACAAAAAAGTAGGGGTGAATGGCAAGAAAGCCCCTACATCGAAATTGACAGCCAATCTCTATGCCTTCCCATAAGTATAGATTTTTAGACGTGATGACGAGAAATCACAACAAGTCTAATGTATAAATGATGTAAAGACTTACTTTGGTAAGTTTCCATCAAAAACATTGACTGAAATTGGATATGCGCCTTCCTCTACCTCAGTTTACGGCCGATAATCGTCACCCCAATCATATTGCCGAAGTAATTGAAACCTCTACCACTGGTTTTCTGGCACAATGTTTAGAACCAGAAGATTTGCGTTTTCCTGCTATGCCTCCTTTTGGTAGCTGGATTAAATCTACAGATGAGGAGTCAGGTAATAAAATTTTGGCAGTAGTCACCTATGTAACTACAACTCCGATCGATTCAGTGCATCGTGCTAGAGCATTAGGTTTATCTTTGGGCGAATTACAAGAGCAGCAACCACAAATTTTTGCCATGCTGAAAACGGAATTTCGTGCCGCGATCGTTGGTTTTGAAACTGCTGAACCTGCACCTAGTCACAATGGCAAAAACGGCAATGGTAATGGTAATGGCAATGGCAAGCATCCTCGACTGGGAAAAGTTTATCATTATTTACCTCCCCGTCCACCACAAATTCATCAAGCTGTCCGTTATTGCGATGATTCAGAAGTGATTCACTTTAGCGAGCAGTTAGATTTTTTGCATACTTTATTACAAGTCAGAGATGTTCCTGTTGAGTCTTTAATTGCTGCTTCGATTCGAGAAATTTACCGCTTGCGTCAAGCAAATCGAGAATGGTTGGTTAAGGTGGGAAGAACTTTGAGCATTTTACTAAAAGATGATTACGATCGCTTGCGCTATATTTTGAGTCAAATTCATTATTAGGCGTTGCCGATTTAATGTATTAAACCGAGAGTAAGAGGATGCGTAGCTTCAGTTTTCAGCACTTCAGCGCTTCAGCAAGAAAGCCGATAGCTAATGGCTAATTGCTGATAGCTGATAGCTGATAGCTGATAGCTGACTCCTAGTTGCTCTTTCCTAGTCGATTAAGTCTAGTTCTAATGCTTGATAAATGAACAGAACTATCTACAGGCGATCGCGGCTTGGGCAGTTCTTGATTGGGCCAATTGGGAAGGTCATTACAAGGACAAAGATCGGATTGTATACCTAGTTGAATAATGGGGATGGGCATATCGCACCGCGCACAGGGACTAATTTCCCAACGAGGACTTAACAAGTCTTTGACGCTTTGGGAAGTTCCTTCTAAATAACATTCTCCCGCAGATTGGAGTATACACTGCCAACAAGACTCAAATTCTTCTGAATAACGATGTCCTTGGATAATAATCTTAGGCAATAATTTTTCCTGTCCATTTCGCAACAAAATTTGTTTTCCTAATTGAAACCAATAAGCAAGATATTTTTTTACTTGTTGTTCCGATGCCATATTTTTTTGTTTAGATTGATTTTAAATTTCTTGCTGCGACAAGCTTTGCCTTTAATTCATTGTAGTCTGATTAAGACTAGCGCTAGCTTTGTGAAGCTGTCGGTGCAAAACAACACAATTTGTTGAAAAACAGAATATCTAGAAATCGCTAGTGCTTAAAGGATTTCCTAATTTCTTTAGATCGAGGGCATGACCGCCCGTTACTAGATAGGCTTCGTGGGAGATTATACCAATTTGGCGAATCAATTTTCCCAGGCGATCGCGAAACAATCTTCCCGCTTCGTATGCTGGAACTACTCCCCAACCAGTTTCTTCTGCTACTAAAATAATTTTGCCACTAGAGGTTTGTAAATTTTTCAGCAAAGTTTTACTAGTTTCTTCCCAGTGGTCTTGTTTGATATCTAGTAAATTAGCGACCCAAGTTCCCAGAGAATCAACTAACAAACAACAGTCTTCACAAGCAAGTTCGATCGCTTCAGTTAAGTTAAAAGGTACTTCTAAAATTTGCCAGTTAGAAGGTCTTCTTTGCCGATGCTTTTCTATTTTAGCAAGCCATTCTCTATCTTTACAATCTACTTGTGCAGTGGCAAGATAAATCACAGACTGTTCAGTTTTTTTAGCTAAAGTTTCTGCCCATTCACTTTTTCCAGAACTAGCTGCTCCAGTCACTAAAATTATTCTTTGTAAGCTTGACCGATCGCTATTCATTGGAATATCAAGGAGAAAGATTAAGATTTGCTTTTGCTATAGTTGATGCTAACTATATTAAGTAATTTTAATTCTTTTCACTTAGATACTCTAAGAGACGATCGATAGTTTTAATCATAGATAAAACATGACTTCTACAACTGAAAAAATACCAGTCTCAGTCTTAATTCCTGCCAAAAACGAGGAATTAAATCTACCAGCTTGTCTTGAAAGTGTACAGCAAGCTGATGAAATTTTCGTGGTTGATTCTAAGAGTAGCGATCGCTCGGCTGAGATCTGTGAATTACATGGTGCAAAAATAGTTCAGTTTAATTTTAATGGTCGTTGGCCCAAGAAAAAGAATTGGTCACTAGAAAACTTATCTTTTCGCAACGATTGGGTTTTAATTGTCGATTGCGACGAGAGAATTACTCCAGAACTATGGACAGAAATTGCGACAGCAATTCAAGATAACCAATATGATGGTTATTATCTCAATCGCAAAGTATATTTTTTAGGCAAATGGATTCGTTTTGGTGGTAAATATCCCGATTGGAATTTACGTTTATTTAAACATAAGTTAGGTCGCTACGAAAATCTACATACAGAAGATATTCCTAATACTGGTGACAATGAAGTTCACGAACATGTAATTCTCTCAGGAAAAGTAGGTTATCTCAAAAACGATATGCTTCATATCGACTATCGGGATGTTTATCATTGGCTAGAAAGACACAATCGTTATTCTAATTGGGAAGCTCGCGTTTACTATAATCTCCTTAGCGATCGAGACGATGGAGGTACGATTGGAGCTAATTTACTAGGGGATGCAGTTCAGCGCAAACGCTTTCTCAAAAAGATTTGGGTCAAACTTCCATTTAAACCAACACTGCGATTCATTTTATTTTATATCATCCAACTTGGTTTTCTCGATGGTAAAGCAGGATATATATATGCTCGTCTGTTAAGTCAGTATGAGTACCAAATTGGGGTAAAACTTTACGAATTACGCAATTTTGGCGGTCATCTCAATCAATCTCAAGAATTATCAGCAAACAAGGCTGCTTTACCTGCGATTCCTGCGACTGCACCAAAATAGGGATTAGGGAACAGGGATTAGGGATTAGGGATGAAGTGTCTATTTGCTGATAACTGATAACTGATAGCTGATAACTGATAGCTGATAGCTATATATTTACTACCCATTTAAAACCAGTGCCATTAAACTCTCAACAACCCATTAACCCGCTTCTAGATGCCGAACCATGGATCGATCTGAGAAAATACGATCAATCTTGGTTCGATCGCGGTAAACCAATGTGGTTTATTTTATTGTGGTGGTTTGTACAGGCGATCGCCTTTCCTCTTACTCTTCATAATTTTAATTTCCTCCGTTGCTGGCTATTGCGTTTGTTTGGTGCCCAAATCGGCATGGGAGTAATTATTCGTCCAACGGCGCGTTTTACTTATCCTTGGAAAGTAGAAATTGGTGATTACAGTTGGATTGGAGATAACGTAGTTTTCTATAGCCTCGATCGCATTTCGGTAGGTTCCCACTGCGTTATTTCTCAAGAATCCTATCTTTGCACTGGTAGTCATGACATACAAGATGTGGCTTTTAATTTAATTACTGCACCGATCGCGATCGGCAATGGTGTCTGGATTGCTGCTGATTGTTTTATTGCCCCTGGAGTAAAAATTGGTGCTAATAGCGTCATCGGCGCACGCAGTAGCGTGTTTGGTGATATTTCTTCAGCGACAGTAGCTTGGGGAACTCCCTGTCGCGATCGCTATCCCAGAAAAATGGATTTGTTACCTAACCAAAATCAATAACAAGCTAAAGTATTAAAAATTAGATAAAAAAAGCTCCAGATTTAACAGCCTGGAGCTTACTCATTTTTACTTTATTTAATTAAGAATTGGAGCATTATCACCTTTTTCTTCTTGTCCAGCGATCGCCAATGAAACAGTTTATATAGTAAGTTCTGACAATATTTTATATGCTTTGAATCTTCAGACTGGACAACCTTTGTGGACATTTACTGTTAATAACTTACTCCTTTATTCTCCAACTATTACCGAGCAAACTGTATGTATTAATTGCGGTGATGATTATCTATATGCCTTAAATCCAGAAACAGGAGAAAGATTGTGGAGGTTTAAAATTGAGTATGCACGGTTTTGGTCTAATCCAATTATTAGCGAAAAAACAGTTTACATTGGTACTCAAGAGTTTCTACAGGCATTAGATTTAGAAACTGGAGAACAACTTTGGCGATTTGAGACACCATTATCAGATCGATGGGTTTTGGATTCGCAAATGTGGTTTTATGGATCGGTAAATCAACTGATGAAAATATTTACGGGTAATACATACAATCTAGAAAAGTTTTCCGAACCAGTTGTTGCAGATGGAGTAATTTATGTTAGCTGTAGCAACGGTTATGTTTATGCACTGCACTAGTGGTCTGTCAACTTCAAATTGAGGAATCGAACTTGTTTGTAGTAAACCCTTAAGGGTTTACTAAGAATCTATCAATCAATCTGGACAAACTACTAGTGCAGATGAAGACAGCACGAATAAAAGCAAATGCCGAAACAATTGTTTCGGCAAATACTCCTCACTTTATTACTGAAAATCTTGAAGTAATGGATTTATTTTTGGCAGAATTTCAAAATAAACCCTTTAAGTTCTGGATCTAGTCCTTCTAACAATTTAGGATCTAATTCATAACTAGGCTCTTCAACGGGTGCAGTTTCTTCAACGGGTGCAGTTTCTTCAACAGGTGCAGTTTCTTCAACGGGTACAGACTCTTCAACAGGTGCAGTTTCTTCAACGGGTACAGACTCTTCAACAGGTGCACACTCTTCAACAGGTGCAGGCTCTTCAACTAGTGCAGGTTGTGCCACAGGTACAGACTCCTCAACAGGTGCAGTTTCTTCAACGGGTGCAGACTCTTCAACTAGTGCAGGTTGTGCCACAGGTGCAGTTTCTTCAACAGGTGCAGGTTGTGCCACAGGTGCAGGCTCTTCAACTGGTGCAGGTTGTGCTACAGGTGCAGAACCATTATCGAACTCATCAGCACCAATATCGTAGCTACCATTCATCGGACGAGCAGTACCCTCGCTATCGTCTAATACCTTATCAATGACACTACCTTTATCGATCGCCACGGAACCAGCTTGTAATTGATAATCCTCAGCACTCAAACCACCACCATTGACAAACATCGGATCGCCATAGACATCATTAGCGCTAGCTGCTGCACCTGGATCGACATTCGACCAAAGATTAGAATTAAAGTTCAAACCAGTATTCCCACTGATGTTCACTCCACCGCCACCAGAGAAAATATTATTGGCGATTTGTACATTCTCAATGCCTGGATCGTAATCAATTTGAATCGCACTGTAGGTAGGATTGTAGAAAGTATTGTTAGCAATCAAAGTATTCTTCATACTGTGTTGATTACTACCTTCGTTACCCCAACCAGAATAAGTGCCATAGTAAAGACCAGTTGAACCACCGACGACGATATTATTGGTAATCGTATTATTGTTGACGTAATACTGGGAAGGATCGTCACTAGTTTTGTAAGTTTCGTTGGCAATTTGAATACCATTAGCAGCATAGCCATTGCGATAGTATTCTTGGTTGCCTGTGTTATAGATAAAATTACTGTCAAAGGTAGAGTTGACGATATTATCTACATACATCTCTACAGAGAAGTTATCACCAAGGATATTGTTACTGATGTTGCAATTTCTCGCTAGTTCAACACCAATACCTTCACCATAATTGTCGTGGATATAGTTATTAGTAACGGTAAGGTTGTCTACATTCATGCCATTGAAAGCCATACCCCAAAGGACATTACCTTTATTGGCACCACTGTTATACTTTTGAGTGCGAAAGATCTCGTTGCCATCGACAACTACATCATAAGCTTTATTCCAGCCTTGTCCTTCCGATTCAACTGTTTCACCGCGAACTCTAATCCCCATACCCACAGTTTCATGAACTTTGTTGTTGGTTAGAGTAATATGGGAACCAGCAATTACTTCCATGCCGTGTCCGCCAAAGTTAACTAGTTCTAAGCCGTTGATATCTACGTATTGACTGGAGCGAAGAATAAAACCAGTATCACCAAACCAACTACCATCGAGAGTAACTTTCTCTCCATTGTAAGAGCTAATTTTGAGGTGATTATCGGCAGTACCCGATGCTAACCATTCTGCTTCAGTGGGGTTGTAAGTACCTTCTCTGAGGTAGATATTGCCACCATTACCACCAACTACATCTAAAGCATGGCTTAAAGTGGCAAAGGGATCGTCGATCGAACCGCTAGCATAATCGTTACCAGTAGTAGCAACAAAGTAGGTGTTAGTATCCATAATTAAAATCCACGAATCATTGAATAGACAACAGAAATTAGTCGAGCAAGATATTTTGCTGACTTTAAGGGCAAAGAATATGTCCGCCAATCAAAGATTTTTTTGTTGGTAAAAGCGAAATGTTGAAATCGATTGTTACGATCGATTATTGAGATTTAACCAAGAAAAAAACTTGAGAAACTTTTTTTCTGTCATGCTCACATTGTAGTTCTAAGATTTATGAAGATATTGCGATCGC
>CAZJTL010000108.1:0-16840 GCA_964548905.1 uncultured bacterium
TCGTTTTTACTCTCGAATCCGCCTTTGTTAACTAACTAGCAACTTGGGTTATTATTCTGACTAATCCACCGTTTGGAGGGATGGAAGAAGATGGGATTGAAAATAATTTTCCCAAGAAATATCAAACCAGAGAGACAGCAGATTTATTTATGGGTTTAATCATGCATCTCCTGAAAAAAGACGGGGGACGTGGTGCGGTGGTGTTACCCGATGGTTTTTTGTTTGGGGAAGGAGTGAAAACAAATCTCAAACAGGAACTTTTAGAGAATTTCAATCTGCATACGATCGTGCGTTTACCCAAGGGTGTTTTTAGTCCTTATACGAGTATTTCTACGAATATTTTATTTATGGTCTAGGTGTTTTGGCTAAATCTCGGATCGCATCACGGACTTGTTCGTAGTCTTCGTTAGGTAATTTTGCTAAGGCTTTTGAGGCACGTTTTTTAATCGTCAGACTATAATTCATTAACGATTTTCCTCAATTTCTGCGATCGCTACTTCAAAAGGAATTTCTTCATCTTCTTCAGCAATAGCAGCGTCATAGGCTTGAATCGCTTCTAGTTCTTCTAATTGTTCTAATAAAGTCTGATAATCTTCTATGGTAAGAAAAACACCGATCGTTTTGCCGTTTTCGTCTGTAATAAACTGTTCTTTTAGTGGCATAGTACAATACTTCCTAGCAAATACATTAAAATTCGGCTGGGGAACGGGTATCATCAACTAGTTGTAGACATTCCTCGAAATCATCGCCTTGCCAAGTCCCAGCAAATTTCAGTAGATCTTTCGCTTTAGAACCCCGCAAAATGGGTTCTTCATCTTGAGTCGGAGTTTTGCTAGTGGGAGTAGTAGGATTGGTGACTCTGGTTTTAAGGTATTCGAGATAGTCAAGAGTTTGCTTTAGAATCGGTTCTGGGGTGGATTCGATCCCGATGAGCAATTTCTCTTTAATAGTGGTCATAGACAGGTATTCGATCGAGTTTTTACTTAATTCTACTCAAAGTGCGATCGATCCTAACCAATCCTAAACCTACAATAAGGCTCAATGCTAAAATGCTAGTCTGTAGCTCTTTTACAAACAATTTCTTCGTCTCATGAGAAGTTTAGAGGAAATAACCCAACTTTTACAGGTACATCAGTAGTATTTACGGGAAAAATTTCAAGTTTCTCAAATACAAGTTTTTGGTTCTTATGCTAGGGGTCAACAAACAATTAATAGTGATGTGGATATTTTGATTCGTTACGATCGCTCACCAACACTTTGGATATTAGGGGAATTACGAGATTATTTAACCGAGGTTTTGGGGGTGCGTGTGGATATTGTGACAGAAAAAGGTCTGAAGCCAAGGATTCGAGAGCGAGTGTTAGCAGAAGCAGTTAAGATATGATACAAAATCGGTTTCGTATAAGTTATTGCCAGACCGATTATTATAATTCCGATGTAAAATCAGTGTTTTATTTGAAATCGTGTTAACCTTTGAAGAAATTTTAGAACAGGTTTCTGAGTTACCGCTCGATCGCCAGGAATTATTAATTGAAATTATCAAACGCCGAATGAGCGATCGACGACGACAAGTTCTAGCTGCTGATTCCCATGCTGCTTTAGAAGAATTTAAAACCAGTCAATTAAAGCCTTTATCTGCACAAGAGGCGATCGCCGAACTCAGAAGTCAAGTCAGTCAGTCAGTCAGCTGCCTAATACACAAAGTCGTCTCAAGACGACTAAAACAAAACAACAATTTCATTTATCTCGATCCAATTCCCTACCCTCAACCCATAATCCGTTTTAACGGATTTTATATTTTAGACAGAGAATTGATTCTCTGGCTGTTTGGGTGATGACTACAAAAAGAATAAACTGATTTAAAATATTTAGACAAAGAATTGATTTTCTAGCTATAGATTTAGGTAATAGCGATCGCGATCGACAATTAATATGGCTTTGTGGCGTTTGTATTATCATTTGGTTTGGGGAACAAAAAATAGACAACCGTTAATTGATAATAAACTCGAAGCGAGGCTTTATCCTTACATTGTTAGCAAGGCTGATTCTCTGAATTGTATTATTCATGCGATCGACGGTACGGAAAACCATATTCATATAATTGTTTCCATTCCACCTAAATTGTCCATAGCAGAATTCGTAAAACGCATCAAAGGTAGTAGTTCGCATTATCTAAATCAAAACTTTCTCGATCCTCCTCAATTTTCTTGGCAAGAAGGTTATGGCGTTTTTTCTTTGGGTGGAAAACAATTAGACAATGCGATCGCCTACGTTCAAAATCAAAAAATACATCATCAACAAAATACAACAATCGCCATGTTGGAACGAATTGACGACAATGACGATCCACCTAAACCTGATAAATCTTAATTTGTCCGATCAAGCTGGATCGCCTAAATTGTCGTTTCCCATCATAAAACCTTCTGACTGACTAACAGTCAGAAGGTCAGCGATTGAAATCTTGGTTACTAGATCTCGAAGATCTTGAAAAAGATACATCAAAAATAATCTACAAGGCAAAATATTCCGAAAGACAATCAAAATCAACTAAATCTACTTTTAAAACTGGCGATGTTTTATATGGAAAGCTTCGTCCTTATTTAAATAAGGTAGTAGTAGCAGATAATGATGGAGTTTGCACTACTGAAATAGTTCCAATCATTCCTTACTCTGGAATTGATTCACACTTCTTGAAATGGCTATTGAAAAGACCTTTATTTCTTGCCTATGTTAATTCTTTAATGTACGGCGTAAAAATGCCTAGACTGGGAACAAATGATGCTACAGACAGTATTCATCCACTTCCACCACTTGAAGAACAACGCCGAATAGTAGAGAAAATCGATCGCCTGATGGAACAAGTCGATCGCCTGGAAAAACTACAAGAAGAACGTGATCGCAAACGATTAATAATTCACGCAGCAGCAAGCGATCGCCTCTTAAATACAAGCGATCAAAACAGCTTTAATGAAGCTTGGAATTTCATCCAAGAAAACTTTAACGAACTCTATTCAGTCAAAGAAAATATCAACAAACTCCGCAAAGCGATCCTACAACTTGCCGTAATGGGTAAACTCGTCCCTCAAGATCCTAAAGATCCACCCGCGAGTGAATTACTTAAGGAAATTGAAATAGTCCTTCATTTTTAAGTTTTCTAGATAGCTCGAAGACAAATAGTACACATGGAGTATTTGGAATCAAAAAGGCAAGATTAATTTGCTTAGCTCTTCCACCTCTCCCAGAACAACACCGCATCGTTGCAAAAGTCGATCGCCTGATGGCAATGTGCGACGAACTCGAAGAACAATTAACTAAACGAACCGAAAAACAAAGGACTCTCCTAGAAGCAGTTTTAGCAAATATTTAAAGTATTTTGATTCTCTGTTTCCTATTGCCTATTGCCTATTGCCTGTTGCCTGTTGCCTGTCATCACCATTTAACGTTTAATAAAATTGAATTACTTAGCAGCTTTACTGGCAAAATGGGAAATACATTCGGTCATTTATTTAGGATTACCACTTTTGGCGAATCTCACGGCGGTGGTGTTGGTGTAGTTATCGATGGTTGTCCGCCACTATTGGAAATTTCTGAGACTGAAATTCAGGTAGAATTAGACCGTAGAAAACCAGGGCAGAGCAAAATTACTACTCCTCGCAAAGAAGATGATATCTGTGAAATTCTTTCAGGAGTATATGAAGGCAAAACTACAGGAACGTCGATCGCTATTTTAGTTAGGAATAAAGACGCGCGATCGCAAGATTACAATGAGATGGCAGTTAAATATCGTCCTTCTCATGCCGATGCTACTTACGATGCTAAATATGGAATTCGGACTTGGCAAGGTGGCGGACGTTCTTCAGCAAGAGAAACAATTGGTAGAGTTGCAGCAGGTGCGATCGCTAAAAAGATTCTCAAACAAGTAGCTAATGTAGAAATTGTTGGTTACGTTAAACGGATCAAAGATTTAGAAGCAGAGATCGATCCTAGTACTGTCACCCTCGAACAAGTTGAAAGTAATATTGTTCGTTGTCCCGATGCTGATTGTGCGGAACGAATGATCGAACTGATCGATCGCATTAGAAGAGAAAAAGATTCTTTAGGTGGTGTGGTTGAATGCGTTGTGCGTAATGTACCTAAAGGATTGGGTGAGCCAGTTTTCGATAAATTAGAAGCAGATTTAGCTAAGGCTGTGATGTCTTTGCCAGCTAGCAAAGGTTTTGAAATCGGTTCGGGTTTTGCTGGAACAACCATGACAGGAAGCGAACACAACGACGAGTTTTATATAGATGAAAACGGTGAAACTCGTACTGTTACTAATCGTTCAGGTGGAATTCAAGGCGGAATTTCCAACGGAGAAAATATTATTATTCGTATCGCGTTTAAACCAACAGCAACGATCGGCAAAGAACAAAAAACCGTCACCCGTGAAGGAGAGGAAACAGTTTTAGCTGCAAAAGGAAGACACGATCCTTGTGTTTTGCCTAGAGCTGTACCAATGGTAGAGGCAATGGTAGCTTTAGTATTATGCGATCATCTCTTGCGCGATCGAGGACAGTGTAAAGTGTTTTGATCGATTCGCTCAAAGTTTACTCATCATTACTGTTGAACCTTGGGGAGTTGGTGGATTAGGTGAGACTTCTATAGTAATGGCAAAACCACTAATGGCAGCATTAAAGGAAAAAGGCAATTTGACAAAAACTCTGCCTTGTGGACTGGAATTAAAAGCACCCGAACCAACCTTTTTTCCATCAACAAGACACCATAATTGATAAAATTTGCCTGGAGGTAAAACTGGAAGATTCTGGATTAGTAAAACTCCTTCAGGATAACCAGGTGTATAGATCACATTTCCAGAAGCAGTAGACGTTGTTTCCATGCTTTTAAGTGCAACAAGTTTGGTTTGGGAATTTTCAAGCATGGCAATTACTTCTTGTTGCTGTGCTATTTTTGCTCGTTCGAGAACCAATTGCTGCCTCAGATGATAGTTATTCGAGCCAAAGACTAGAGCTAATAGTGCGGCAATACCAGTACTTACCAGTGGCAATAGCTTCCTCTTTTGGTTTTGGGAAGTAGGACTCTCAGAGATTTCAGTCGCCGCTTTTAGGGTTGCCGAGCGCAGATGGGGAGATGGTAAAACTTCAGGTAAACTGTAAGGCATTGTGGCTAGGACTTCCTGAAGCTGATTTACTTCGTCAACCAAGTCAGTATTTCGAGCGAGCAATTGCTTCAATTCTTCAGCTTCTTCAGGTGATAAATCGCCAAGAGCATAGCCAGCAAGTAATTCTTGTATCTGTTCGGAAGGGGTTGGTTCAGTCATAAATTTAAGCTACTCAAGCAATGCCTCTAAGTTTTTTCTCAAATTCAATAACCCTTGGCGCGACCAGGTTTTCACCGTACCAAGAGGAATATTAAGTTGAGCAGCAATTTCCGATTGACTAAGACCATCATAGTAAGCCATTTCTAAAACTTGTTTGTGTTTGTCTGGAAGTTGAGCTAAAGCTTGTCTTACATATTCAGAACGCTGCTTAAGAGATGCGTTTTCAAAAGGAGTTAAGGAGGAACTTTCATTGATAATGATTTGACTCCAACGTTGTAGAAACCTTAAGTTACTACTGCGGGAACGTAGTTTATCGATCGCCCGCGATCGCGTTACTGTGGTCAAAAAAGTACTCAGAGAACCACGTTGGGAGTCGTAATTGGGATTGCGCCAGAAATTGAGAAAGATTTCTTGAGTCAAATCTTCTGCTTCCTGAGAATTATTGAGTATTTTTAATGCCAATCTGTAAACCAAACTGACATAGCGATCGTAGAGTATTGCTAAAGCAGAGTGCTGTCTAGCTTTGAGGGCTAAAAATAATTCGGGATCTGTTGCTAGGGGATAACCATTTAATTTGTCATCACCAGAGTCAAACGCCATAAATTTTTTGGATAAGGTTCTGCTCTATATACTGATAGACTTACCTTAATCTAGGATTAAAACGCTCGAAAAAAGATGAATTTCATCTATAATTATTATAAATATTTATACGCTTTTCTGTAGCGATCGGATTTATTCTTTTTGACAATTAGGCAAGCTAATATTCTGTTTCACCCGCCATCTAGAGCCTAGAGTCTATAGACCTCCTGCATAAGTCCGATCGATTTTTGCTATAACCAACAATTGAACTAGTATTCAGCTCAAGATTTATTATTAGGTGAAAACCTTAAAAAACTTTGTTATAAAAAGAACGTCATAATACTTTTGCAGGAGGTCTTATGACTTCAGACTTTGGTAGAGACGCGAAATTTCGCGTCTTTATGTACTAGCCCCTAATTACTGCAATTGACGAGATTTAGGCAGAAAAGCGATCGGATTGACAGCACCTTTGCCAGTAGGATGAATCTCAAAGTGCAAGTGAGGCCCCGTACTAAATCCAGTACTTCCCATTTCCGCAATTTGTTGACCTTGTTCCACCGTTTGACCAGTATGCACTAACACTTTGCTATTGTGAGCGTAAAAAGTCAAACTACCATCAGAGTGCTTGACTTTGACTAGATTGCCATAGCCGCCAGAACTCCATCCCGCAGAAACAACTTCTCCAGAAGCTGCTGCATAAACAGGAGAACCAACTGGGGCTGCAATATCAATACCTTTGTGCATTCTTCCCCATCGCCAGCCATAACCAGAAGAAAGTTTGCCTTTAGCCGGCCAAATATAACCTTGAGAACGGATTGGATCCCCTGGTAAATAATCTTCAGGCGGAGATAGGGGCGGTAATTCTGGCAAGACTTCTGCTGGTAGCTTCAGCTTTTGATTGTAGTTAGATGGTGATGTCGATGCCGAACTTAAAATAGTTTCTGGTAATTTTGCCAGGACAGGAATAACACTAGTTTTTGTTGACGATGGAAATGTTCCACCTAGACCTCGGTTTTTGGGCAAATAACTAGCATTAAGCTGATGAAGAATAGTTGCAGATGCTGCGGGTGAAGGTGGAGCGAGTAGGGGAGGATCGCTCGCATCAGAACGATCTCCTTGAAGATTAGCAGAGTCTAGGGGCGCGACCTTAAGCTGATTGCGATAGTCTTGCTGTAACTTGACAATATCCGCTCTAAGTTTAGCTAAATATGGATCTGTTGCAGCTCGTATTTTATCGTTAGGTTGACGATTAGATAAACTAACTGATGAAGTGGTAACTGATTTTGTTAGTTTCTTAAAACCGTCATTCTCTGAAGAGGATATTGGTTGTCTCAACTCTGACTTGTTGAGTGGCAAGCTGTCGTTGGTTTGAGCAACAGCCAAAACTAAATTGGGATTAGCAGATGGCTGTTGAGTCGTATTGCTGGGGGGAATCTTCAGGCGATCGTCAACCTGAAGCAATTTAGGATTATCAATGTTATTGATCTCGATTATTTCTGCACTAGAAACTCCATAGCGACGCGCAATTGTGTCGATCGTATCGCCAGCTTGAACCTGATAAATTTGAATCGGAAAAGATGTTAGTAAAGTTGGGTTAGAAACATCCAAAGCTGATGGTAGTGGTAAGGTTTCTCCCTTCTGAGTATTAGTATTCGCAATAGTCGATGTGTTGACTGGAATAGTTACTGTTTGAGCATCAGCCGCAACCGAATTTGTCAATGGAAGTTGGGGAGGTACTATTGTTGGCTCAGTAAGATCTTTTCCAACTAACTTTTTGGATGGCTTGGGAAGTTTATCTAGCTTAAGTTGAGCTATCACGAAGGGCTGAGCTTGCTTGGCATAATCGAGCAACAAAGCTCTCTTAGCATTTTCCCGTTGAAGCGTTACAAGTGCATCAAGCAGTCTTTGTTGTCTTTTTTGTAAATGTTTTAGAGAAGCTTCTTGTCTTTCTTGCCAGAAACGACTAATGCCAGCGTAAATTAAATTAATTTCCTGAGATTCAGGCGTAACTCCATTGATTGAAATTGATTCGTTTTCGGCTGGAGAGGTTGAGTTTGAAATAGAAGAATTGAAGGCGACGGCTGAATGATGTTGATTGGGGCTGAAGATGGTAGCAGTGCCAACAGAAACTGCTAAGCCAATCGTGGTAAAAGATTGATGAGTTTTTTTCCAAATAATATTCTTGGTTATTATCTCTCGATCTGGAGCGGTAGTGAGATCGGTTGATTTTTCAGAAGATTTTGTTAGTGGTGAAGAATTTTGCTTGTGTTCGTCCATACGCCTGAATGCCTTTTTCTGGGTGCGATGCTCGATCGACTTGCGATAAAAAGCTGTTATTTTTTTAGTTTTGGTGCGCTATTTATCGCGCTCAAAAAGACAAGTAAGTGCTACAAGTTATTGACAAAAATCAATTTAAAGTCAATTTAAAGATTCTAGGCAAGATTAACCTGAATTTTAAATTTAGACAAGAGTTTTTCACGAAAAATTTATGACTAATAGCCCAATTGTCTTCTAGCTTCAAATAAGCCGATCGCGACACTAACCGACAAATTAAGGCTGCGTACCTTCGATCGCTCGATCGGAATAAATACAGTCAAGTCGCAATTTTCTAGGAAAGCACGGGGTAAACCTTCGGTTTCGCTACCAAACAAAAGCCAATCATCTTCTCGGTATTCACATTGGAGATAGTTACAAGTTCCTGCGGTACTATAGCCAATCAATCTACCACCTTTGAGTTGATGCATTTTCTGAAACTCTTCTAGGTTGAGGTGATAGTGAAGATTCACATGGGGCCAATAATCTAAACCAGCTCGTTTGAGATAGCGATCGCTAATTTCAAATCCTAACGGCCCAACTAAATGTAACTCGGTAGCAGTAGCAGCACAAGTACGTGCAATATTACCTGTATTAGGAGGGATTTGCGGTTCGACTAATACCACTTTGGGCATAAATTTAGGGGCTAGGGTTTAGGGTGTAGGGGAGAGGGGGAGAGGGGGAGACAAGGGGACGGGGAGAAGTAATGAGTAATGAGGAAAAAACTTCTGACTCTAATCCCTAATCCCTAGTCCCTAGCCCCTTTTTTCTCAATGAACTATGAACTATGAACCATGAACCATACTACACTAAGCTACTAAGACTGGTTGACAGATTTTGTCTTCCAATTCTTGCTCTTGTTGTTCCATCTGCTGCATGTCTTGTTGGATGATTGTACGAATATCCATGCCAGATTGGTGGAGTTGCAGCCACTGCATAGCTGTATTGCCTTGACGGAGAATTTTGTTAAGAGGAGATAGAAAACAAGCAATTCCGTTTTTGGTAGCTGTGGGAAAAACTTGTGCATATAATTCTTCAATCCAGTCACGAGCTAAGATTTGTCTGCCATCTTGCCAGTGGGTTAATTGCGCATCAAGACTCGAAACCGCAGCCGCCTTTTCGTTTGCTTCTGTGAGGTTAATTAAATCTTGATGGCTAAATTTGCTGGCTTTGAGAGGGTCGATCTGTTCATCTTCGAGCATTTGTAACAAGCGAGTTTCTAAAAAGGCGGTGATTGCCAGCAAACTAATGGGGTTGACTACCAAGTCACAAATTCTCAATTCGAGGCGATTGAGATTGTAAGGACGGCGATCGCCATTTGGTCTTACTGATGACCAAAGATGACGCACATTTTTCATTGTTCCCAAAGCCAGTTGGGTTTCTGTCCAGTTAATAAAATGAGCGTGGCTCTCAAAGAGAGGAACGATGTCAGGAGTTTTGGGGAACATAGCCCAACGACTGGAATGATAGCCTGTCACCCGTTCATCTAAAAAAGGAGAGGAGGCGCTCAGAGCTAAGTATAGAGGTGCTTCTACTCTAAGTAAACGACAAGCTCGCATCAATTGCTCGGGGTTGCTAATACCAACGTTGATGTGAATACTGGCAGTAACAACTTTAGTGCCGTAAGTTTGCTCGATATAAGTGTGATAGGGATTATTAGGATCGGAACGCCAAAAGCGATCGCTATTACCAAGAGAGAGTGTGCTACCAGGAATCAAACTGTAATTACCAAGCTCGAATAGATACTTTCTCAAGGTGCGACGGGGTTTGAGAATGGCACACAACAGGCGATCGTAACAACACAGGGGAGCAGTTGTGTATTCGACGTTGCGGCTGTCTGGTTCGCGCACAAATCCATCTAAATCTCTGACAATGCGATCGGAGAGTCCCACGACATCACCTGCTGGCGTGCCAGTATACATTTCTATTTCAAAGCCTTTGGATAACAGCACGATTTTTCCTCGGTAGGGTAATACTCGAACAAGTAAAACTTAATAAAGTTACAACTTTTAATAAAAAAAAACAATCAACCTTTTTGACAAGGGTTTTTAATCCCTCTAGTCTATACCTGATAGCTTTTTCAACGATTTTAATTCTTGATGACGGTTGGTAAATCGACACATTTGAGTATATTTACATCTTACCGTTCGAGATAGAATCGCTTGGTGGTGTGAGTAAGTGAAAAAAATTAACAATTTATGTCAGACAATCTATCATCTAGTTCATCAAATTCCGAAGTTAGTATACATTCTAATCTGCTCTCCTTCAGCAATATCAAAACAGAGGATAATCCTCTCGCCATCAAAGCAATGAAAACCTATCAAGCCGATCAACAAGTTAAATACCTTCATCTACAAGCTGAAATTGATATGCTTCTGCAACAATTACAAAGCATTAAGCAGCAAAGGCTATTAGAGAAAAACGCTCAAACTGAAGACAAGCAAAAACAACAAAACGCTCTCGTATCGGTATAAATTTTGAAAATATATTTCAGACAAGCCAGATTGCAGAATCAATGTTATAACCGAAAATCAATACAAATTAAAGACTATGCAAGACTGGCAATTTCTGCTTCAAAAAGAAGATGATTCCACCAGTGGCGATAGCTCTGCTGTCTCCTTGTGGAGAGCGCCGCATAATGCAACGATCGCTATAGAAGAAGGTAAATATAGAGTAATTGCTCGCTCAATTCACACTAATTTAGATGTAGAAATTACCATTACCCATCAAATAACTGAAACAGGAAAATCTTTGCGTCGTTCTCAAAAACGCTGTCGTCGTACTAACAGCGCAGGGTTATTGACTGTTCTTCCTTTTACAGAACTTCAATCTGGTTGGTGGGAAATTGAATGCAGGGGAGAATTGTTATCAGAACAGCAAAATTTAGAAATTCAAGTTTATTCTAAAAACAATTCCCAAGTCGATAATCAACCTGCGGAAGAGAGTTTAGATGTAAGCGCAGATCTTAACTTTTCCTCCTTGGTAGATCGAGAATCAAATATTACCGATACTGTTAATTTATCGACCAATCTATCGACCTCAGATTTTCAGCAGGAAGGTTTAGAAGAACTGCCTCAAATCCAGCCGATTGCCACTGAAATAGCTAGTCCAGATAGCGATCGCTCTAGTTCGGGCGAAATCGATTTATTTGAGCCGAAAAAAGTAGCTCAAGAATCGGTTCAAACTCAACCTTTATCAGGTTTGATTCTACCGCCTAAAATGCCAAGCAATAATCACAACGACGATACAAATCAGTTATCTTTTTTGGAACAACCTCGATCGAATAAACACATTCAACTACCCAAAGTCAACTCTAAAAAAATTGAACCGATCGATCCTGCTTCACCTCAGCTTTTGCATCAACACTCAGAAGGGCAATCTTCTTCAGATAGACGTGAGAGTGATGAACTTGTCGAAACTCCCAATTTGCAAACAAGATTTTGGTCATTAATAGAGTCTCTTGTGACTAATGATAATAAATCTCTATAATCATTTATTTTGCTTTTACGATGAAGCAGTTAACTCATCAATCAGTTTTTGTACTGCTATCTTAAGTATTGCTAATTCTCCTGATTCAATGATTACCCAAACAGTATTCATGTCAATTCGCCAGTAGGTATGTGCGGTAACATTTCTGAAACCTATTATCTTTTTCCAAGGAATGTCAGGACATTTTACCTTAATTTCCTCTGGTAATTGATTTGCTGCTTCTCCAATAGTCTGCAACCTGAAAAGTACTGCATCTTGTATGGTTGGGTTATCAAAGAATTCTTCCTTGCCCAGAATTGTATGGACTTCGATTCTCTCAATTGCATCCCGAATATCCTCTAGAAAGAGAAGAGGATCTCTATTTCTTTTCTCCATAATCTTTAGTTTATAGAGGAATTGCTTCTGTTAAAATTCTTTCTCGAATTTTTGGATGAAGCACAGTACTTTGAGCCACATCAACCTCACACCCAAGCAACTCTTTTAGGTCTTGGATAAGACCAATCAGGTCAAGCAATGACTGTTTGGAAGAGACATCAATCAGAAAGTCAACATCACTCTCTTCAGTCGCCTCTTCCCGTGCCACAGAGCCAAAAACCCTAATATTTGGGGCATGATATTTCTCAGCCAGCGCCAATATTTCTTCGCGGTATGCTTTCAATTCTGCTAGCTTCATAATGTTGGATGGCAAAAATTTTTCTAACTTAAATTTACATCTAACAAGCGAGATGTAGTAAAACGATTCATCCAATTTTCTAGATAAGCACGATTAGCTTTTTGTTGTTCTACATCGCTAGTATCTAAGGGATAGGGCGCTAAACCCTTAATTGCCGCAGTGGTGACACAGAACATGGATTTTTGGAAAGTTTCGCAAATTTTTACCAATAAATCGTCTTCTTGTCGGATGCCCTGACGATATACATTCTGTAAATAATCTGGTAGAAAATGGCGCATATCCTGCATTAACAGAGTAGGAGGAATTCCCGCGCCTCCTACTGGTAAGGGGTCAGCATATAAGGCACCATAAGCAAACATGCCCTGATCGTAAGGAATTTGATATGCTTGAGCATTATAAGAAATCGTTCCCGTAAAGGGCGTTCCTCTAAAGAAAACTGCCTCTACATAAGGTACGGCGGTATCTGCGAGAAAAGTTAAACCCGCACTTTCGGGAATTAATTCGTATACTTTTCCTCTAATAGTAACTTTGTAAGTAATGGGCAAGGTAGCTGCGGCGACTAAACCATCGAGAACATGCTGTACTACTTGAGGAATAGTTTTAATTTCCCCGCGATCGTAGCGATCGGACAAGTCAATAAACATATCGCTCATCACGCGCCAAAATTGACCCAAACCGCTATAAAATGCCATTTGGCGCATTTGTTCTAGTAGAAACTGACTAAAAACAGTATTGATACCTAAGATCAAGGGATTGTATTTAAATTTAGCCTGGATAACTTGTTTGGCAACCTCAGTGAATTCAGGCGAATCTACATAGGCATCTAAGCCACCGCCACCATGCCAAAACATAGCTTTCATGCAATATTCGGCATACTCAAAATTAATGCGATCGTGCCACCAATGACGCAGCAACTTATCTACCGAAACATCCCCATTAAAGTATTTGAAAAAGGGAAACAAAACCAAGAATTGATTATCGGCAATATAACAGAGATTCTTAGAATAGGCATCCAGAACAACACCGTAACTTTTGAGAATACCAACAACTTCTAAAACGTTCTCTGGCGAATCTTTAAGTAACGCCTCTCCCGACTCCAATTGATAAATATACTTAGCTAAAGGATGTTTGGAAGATTGAAGTGCTGCTTTGACCATGTTATTTGTTGTTTGTTATTAGTTGTTTGTTATTAGTTATTTGGGCATTGCTAATCGCTAATCGCTAATTGTTCATAGCTCATAGTTCATAGTTCATTGCGAAGGCAGAAGGCAGAAGGCAGAAGTTTTTTACTCATTACTCATTACTCATTACTTCTTCCTCTGCTCCCTTCGCTCCCCCTGCTTTCCCTGCTCCCCTGCTCCCTCTGCTTTCCTAACCTCTGACCCCTAACCCCTAACCCCTAATCCCTAAAATTAGCCACCAGTTAATAAAGTAGCCGCTTGCACTTCGCTCCAATGGACAACCCAGTTTGGTTGAATGCCAAAAGCAAAGATGAGCAGGATTAGAGCAAAAGTAGGAAGATGCTCGATCGCTGGTACTTTGGGCAATTTGGCTAATTCTGGGCTAAGGCGACCAAAAAAGACGCGATTGATTACCAACAGAAAATAAACTGCGGTTAAACCAGTACCAACCAAACAGAGCAAAGTAGCAAGAGGAAAGATGGGGAAAGTACCTCTAAATACTAAAAATTCAGAGATAAACCCAACCATTCCTGGTATTCCTGCACTTGCCATGACTCCCAAAATCATCAGGCTTCCTGTCAGAGGCAAACCTCTTTGAGGATTGAGTAAACCCTTAAGAGAGTCAACATATCTAGTGCCAGTTTCCTTGTAAACAATGCCCACTAATAAGAATAATAAAGCAGAAATCAAACCATGGCTGACCATTTGAAACACAGCAGCAGTGATGCTCAAACGAGTAGTTGCAGCCGCAGCAAGCAAAATATAAGCCATGTGAGCGATCGAAGAGTAAGCTACTACTTTCTTCATATCTTTCTGGGCGATCGCGCAACAAGCACCATACAAAGCACTAATCGCTGCCAAGATTGCCATCCACGGTGCCACAATTACCCAGGCATCTAAAAACAATCCGACTCCAAATCTAAGCAATCCATAAGTTCCTAACTTGAGCAGTACCCCTGCAAGCAAGACAGATATAGGAGTAGAAGCTTCGACGTGAGCATCTGGCAACCAAGTATGAAACGGAAAAATAGGAATTTTGATAAAAAGACCTAACAATAAAGGTACAAGTAATAATAGCTGTCTCGATTCCGATAAAGTAGCAACCTGCGATCGCAAAGGTTCGTAATCAAAGTTATTAGCGTCTGTAAGCCAAACTGTACCCAAGAAGGATGCCAATACTAAAAATCCTGAAATTGCTGTGTAAAGCAGGAATTTCATCGCGGCATAGCCTCTTCTGCTACCACCCCAAATAGCAATTAAAAAATATAAGGGGATAATCTCTAGTTCGTAAAAGAGGAAAAAGAGTAGTAAATCTTGAGCTAGGAACGCACCAGAAGCACCAGCGTTTAATAACAATAGTAAAGAGTAATAAAATCTGGGTCGATGAATAGATTTACTACTGCTAAACACAGCAATTAGAGTCAAAAGACTATTCAAACACATCAACGGCAAGGACAAACCATCAATACCGAGATGATAATTAAGTCCAATTTGACCGATCCAAGGCAAATACTCAGAAAATTGCATTTGCTCGGCACTGATATCAAACTGCAACCCTAAAATTAAGTTAATTGTTAAAAGTATTGCAGCGATCGCTATGGCAATAATTCGACAAGTCGCCGCTTCAATCTTACCTGGCAAAAAGCCAATGATTATTGCACCTAACAACGGCACCCAAATGAATGCACTTAACATCTTTTACTTTTTGGCTCCTTTAAATGTGTAAGGTCGATTGGCATTTGGTAATCGCTCTAAGAGCTAACGATCGCCAAATACCTACTAGACCTTAATTAGCAATGATTGACGACCAATAATTTGTCACCACAGACCACTGACTGTTTAAAATTGACCACAGCAGAAGGCTGACACCTAGCACGATCGTCAGCAGATAAAACTGAGATTGACCAGAAACGTTATATTTGAGGGCATTGCCACCAAAGATAGTTGCCAAGCTGACTAAGTTGACGAAACCATCAATGACAAAGCGATCTATCCAAGCGACGATTTGAGAAAGGGTCGAAACAGCCCAAACAACGGTGACATTGTAGAATTTGTCTATGTAAAAATCATAGGCAAACAAATCTTGGAAAAATCTGAGGTAAAACTGTGTAGGTCTTGCCCAAGCTTTACGTAGCTCGATCGTAAAGCCAATTAAACAGCCAAGCAATCCCGAACCAATCAACAGAGGTACAGCTAGGCGAACAACTAACTGCTCGCTATGATCTAGGGGAGTAGTATAACTTAACCAAAGCGGCCAGTTGATGGGAGCAAGAGGTGTTAATAATGCTACCACTGTCAAACTAACCATAGGAAGTGCCATTGCCCATGGAACTTCTGGCGCTCTTCTCGTCTTCATTTGTGGTTTGCCTAAAAAGACTAAACGAAAAACGCGAGTTAAATTAAGAGCGCTCAAAGCATTAACAAATACAAGTATTGCTAACAGCCACCAATCTACTTCCCAAGAGCCATTAAACCAACGCTGTATTGTCCAAAAAATGCCCATGGGTAACAAAGCTACTATGGACATAGCTCCTACCACGAAAGCAGTAGTTGTAGCAGGCATTCTCGAACCCAAACCACCCATTTCTGTAATGTTTTGATTACTGGTGGTCATAATGATCGAACCAGCACTCATAAACAACAACGCTTTCCCGATCGCATGAGTAAACAGCAATAAAAAGGCGATATCTATTTGTCCCAATCCTACCGCGATAAAGACTAGACCTAAATAGGCACTAGTAGAATGAGACAGGGTTCTTTTAATATCAATCTGAGCAACTGCCATTAAGGAAGTACCGATCGCTGTCACCGTTCCAGTTACAATCAACACGATAGAAGATACTGGCGATAAACTAAACACGGGTTGTAGTTTAATCAGTACATAAGCACCAGCAGAGACAACGATCGAATTTCTCATAATCCCTGCTGGATTTGGTCCTTCCATTGCCTCATCCAACCAAAGATTGAGAGGAAATTGAGCGCATTTGCCTGTTGGCCCAGCAATCAAAGATAAACCGATTAATGTAGCTACCAGTGGACTCAAGGGAGATGTATTCGCCCATTTTTCTAACTGAGAAAAATTTAAACCTGCCCCATAGCTAGAGAGTGCGACTACTCCCATCAACAAGATGATATCTCCTACCCGCTTGGTTAAAAAGGCATCGCGAGCAGCAGTAACTACTAAAGGTTGGGCGTACCAAAAACCTACAAGCAAGTAAGTTGATAAAGTCAGCACTTCCAAAAGACCGTAGCTAAGTAAGAGGGAATCGCTTAAAGCAATACCTGTCA
>CAZJTL010000109.1:0-16830 GCA_964548905.1 uncultured bacterium
CCTCCTTGCCCTCCTAAGTATCCTTGCTAGGTTGATGTTTGCACATGAGAGAGTTTCCTTAAGCTCAATCCAATCTCTCTCTCCTTTATTTCAAGTAAATCCAAATCAATTCAGGGGTACTGTGACAGAAGCTTGCAAAAAGAGTCAGACATTACCCCATTGTTTTGTTTGTGCAAATTTTCTAAGTTTTGTTCCCCGATCGAATCAAATTGCTATATAAGTATGTAAGAGTGACGCAATTGTAAAAGCATAGGGCATGAAATACCAGTTTATCAGACAACATAGTGAAGAAGACTGTGGGCCTGCTTGTTTGGCTACAATTGCTAAATATTACGGCAAAATTTTTACTCTCAATCGTGTTCGCGAAGCAGTAGGAACTGGACAATTCGGTACTACCTTGTTGGGTTTGAAACAGGGAGCAAACAAGCTAGGTTTCAATGCCAAGGGGTTTAAGGCAAATCTAGAAATTGTCAATAAGAATAAAATGCCCTTCCCAGCCATCATTCACTGGAAAGGTTATCATTGGGTTGTGATCTATGGCAAGCAGGGAAATAAGTATATTGTTGCCGACCCTGCGATCGGGATTCGCAATTTAGATGCACCAACTTTAGCAGAAGCATGGGCAGATGGGATGGTACTGGTACTAGAACCCGATCCATCAAGGTTTAATGCCCAAGAGGACGAAAAAGAGAAAATCGGGACGTTTAGGCGCTTTCTCAAACGAGCTTTGCCCTATCGCGATATTCTTGCTCAAGCTTTAGTTATTAATGCTGTACTGGGTTTGCTTTCTCTTGCTTCTCCCTTTCTGTTACAAATTCTCACTGATGATGTTTTGATTCGTGGTGATACGCAAATGTTAGGCAGGGTGGCGATCGCTGTCTGTATCATGAACTTAATTAGTAGCAGTCTGAGAATCGTGCAGTCAAATTTAATCGCTCATTTTTCTCAGCGTTTGCAATTAGGATTAGTTCTAGAATTCGGCAAGCAAATTCTCCGTCTACCTTTAAAGTATTATGAATCTCATCGCAGTGGTGAAATAGTTAGTCGCCTGGAAGATATTCAAGCGATCAATCAACTGATTTCTCAAGTAGTTGTTAATCTTCCCAGTCAATTTTTTATTGCTCTAGTTTCTTTAGGTTTTATGGTGTTTTACAGCCCATCTTTAACTATTGCTGCTGTATTACTCTCCCTATTAATGACTATTTCTACCATCATTTTCTTGCCCAGTTTGCAACAAAAAACGCAAAATCTTTTGGTCTTATCTTCAGAAAATCAAGGTGTTTTAGTCGAAACATTTAAGGGGGCAATTACTCTCAAAACTACCAATGCTAACTCGAAATTCTGGGAAGAATTGCAAAGTCGTTTTAGTCGTCTTGCCAATTACACGTTTAGTACGATGCAAATTGGGATTATTAATGGTAACTTTTCCAGTTTAGTGTCTCAAACTAGTAGTGTAGTACTGTTGTGGATTGGCAGTAACTTAGTGATTAAACAAGAATTGACGATCGGGATGCTGTTGGCATTCAATACAATGAATTCTAATTTCACTTCGTTTATCAGTGCGGCGATCGGTTTTGTCGATGAATTTACTAGGGTAAAAACGGCTACTCGTCGTCTCACCGAAATTATTGACGCTACTCCAGAAAGCGATGAAACTCAATCTAAACCTTGGGCAACTATCCATGACAATGTAAATATTATCTGTACCAATCTGAACTTTCACCATCCAGGTAGAGTAGATTTGTTGAAAGATTTTAGCCTGACTATACCTGGTGGTAAGGTGACAGCTTTAATTGGTAAATCTGGATGTGGCAAGAGTACTTTAGTCAAAACGATCGCGGGGTTGTATCAACCTCAATCTGGCAATATTCGTTTTGGTATTTATAATTTAGAAGATCTTGCCCTCGATTGTCTGCGCCAACAAGTAGTGTTAGTTCCCCAAGATGCTCATTTTTGGAGTCGATCGATCCTGGAAAACTTCCAACTGGGTTCACCTCCTCCTAGTTTCGAGCAAATTGTTACAGCTTGTCAGATTACAGGCGCAGATGAGTTTATTAGTAGACTGCCAGAAAAATATCAAACCATTTTGGGAGAATTCGGTTCTAATCTTTCTGGAGGACAAAAGCAGAGACTGGCGATCGCTAGAGCTATTACTAATAATCCACCTATATTAATTTTAGATGAGTCTACTTCTGCTCTCGATCCAGTCAGCGAAATTGAAGTGCTGGAATCTTTATTTTATTTCAGACAGGGTAAGACTACGATTTTAATTAGCCATCGTCCTCAAGTTGTCCAAAGAGCAGAATGGATTGTACTGATGGAACGCGGACAATTGCAATTGCAAGGATATTTACGAGATTTAATTTACCAAGGAGGAGAACATTTAAAATTTTTACGGTAAGTTCACCAATTTTATAGTAAACAAAATTTAAGCAAAAAAAATTTTGGGAATTTGGCAACAGTTAAGTATATAGGCAAAATTAATTATAAAAATTGTTTTTTCTATTGCCTATTGCCTTTTGCCTTTTGCCTACCTCTACCTAGAAATTTAATTTTACCTACTTACTTATGTCCCCTTCCAGTCAATTTGATAATCGTTTACCAGATATTTCAATTTTTTACGGCAGAGAGCGAGAACAAAAGACTCTGCAACAATGGATTGTCAAAGAACAATGTCGAGCGATCGCGATCGTTGGTATGGAGGGAATAGGTAAAACTACTCTAGCAGCCAAGGTTTTCCAGTCTCTTGCTCATGAATTTGATTATATGCTTTGGCGCAGTGTGCGCTACGCGGAATCTTTTAATGATTTACTAGAAGAACTAATCAAATCTCTTTCTAACGGTAAAGAAACTAAGGCGATCGATAATATCGATCTCGGACTTTCCAAGTTAATTGGTTATTTACGCGAATCTCGTTGTCTGGTGGTTTTAGATGATTGGCAATTAGCATTTCGCCAAGATACTGATGCTAATCGCAAAGAGCGAGAATACTATAACGAACTACTCAAAAGAGTAAGTCAGATTAGCCATCAAAGTTGCATTATTTTTAATAGCGATGAAAAGTTTGAAATAATTGGTTTACTGGAAGGAAAATTAGTACGTTGTTTATCACTACAAGGTTTAGGAAAATCGGCAAAAGCAATTTTTCAGGAAAAAGGTTTACAAGAAGAAGAGCTTTGGCAGCAATTAATTGATAATTATCGAGGCAATCCCCAACAATTAAAACTAGTTAGTAACATTATTAAAGAAGTTTTTGGCGGACGTGTTTCTCGATTTTTCCAACAGCAAACTTATTTAAATGTAGTAGTAGATAAAACTACCGAAAAACGACTTGAAGAGCAGTTTAATCAATTATCACCCCTAGAACAGCAAATCCTCCAAGTTGTTGCTAATGCAGGACAACCCCTCGATTTAGAACAGTTGCGAAAGTCTCTTAGTTTTAATGCCTTTACTTCAGAGCTAACTAAAGCAATCGCTTCTCTAGGTAGACGATCGTTATTAGAAATCGTCAATGACAAAGAGAAACAATTATTCTCTTTGCAACCAATGGTAATGAAGTATGTTGTTAGAGAGCATTTACCCGAAACAATCATACCATCACTAGCTTCTTATCCATCTGCAATAAACGGAAAGCAGCAACCCCAGCACAACTCTCAAAATCCTGCTACTGGGACAAAAAATCTATCTAAAGTCGATCGCTCTGAGCAAAATGTCAGCTTAATCGAGTCACAACCATCGCCAGCAGCAAACCCTCAACCTGGCAAACATCCCGTCTCACCACAACATTCGCAACAACCTGCGGTATTATTTTCCCCAGAGCCAAACCAACAGATTCCTCCCCAACATCCCCAAGTATCCCCAGCAGCAAACCCTCAACCTGGCAAACATTCCGTCTCACCACAACATTCGCAACAACCTGCGGTATTATTTTCCCCAGAGCCAAACCAACAGATTCCTCTCCAACATCCCCAAGTATCCCCAGCAGCAAACCCTCAACCTGGCAAACATCCCATCTCACCACAACACTCGCAACAACCTGCGGTATTTTTTGCACCAGAGCCAAACCAACAGATTCCCCCCCAACATCCCCAACCATTTCCAGCAGCAAACCCTCCAACTCCCGATCGCACTGTACCAGCACAAATGTGGCAACAACCGCCAGTAATTAATGCCCAAGCGCCAACTAGTATCGTTCCTTCAAGACAACCCCAACCATCGCCAGCAGTCGATTGGGAACTTCCCACCAGAATCGCCCCACCACAACCCCAACCATCCCCATTAGTTAATCATGAAGCCCCAACGAGTATCGCCCCACCACAGCCCCAACCATCGCCAATGGTTATTCCACCTCAACAAAATTCAGCCAATGTGTTTCCCTCTCCTGCCAATTTTCTGCCTTCAATAGGAGAGCATGACTTTTTACCACCAATTAGCCGTTGGACAAAGTTAGGTGGCATGTTTATTGTTGGTGCTGTTGGTATTGGCTTTATCGTCTCAGCTTTTACTCCCTATAACGTTACCGTTAAAGCAGATGCTAAGGTTCGTCCTACTGGAGAGTTACGCATTGTCGAAGCTGAAACAGAGGGGAGAATTATTGATATTAAGGTCAAAGATAATCAAGTTGTCAAAAAAAGAGAGATTATTGCTATTATCGATACCTCTCGCTCTCAAACCAAGAAAAAACAATTAAAATCGGATATCCAGCAAGCAGGCTTGCAAATAGGTCGCATTGATGCTCAGTTGCAAGCCCATCATAGTCAAATCTTGGCAGAAACAGAGCAAATTAATCGAACTATTAATGCAGCTCAAGCTGAATTAAATGTAGCTAGAGCCAAACACACAAGATACAAACAAGTGGCATCCTCTGGCGCAATTTCCCAAAATCAAGTAGAAGAAGCTGAATTAGCTGTTAAACAACAAGAACAAAATTTAGCCGCTCAAAATGCTAAAGGTCAAGCAACTTTAGCTAGTTTAAGGCGCGAAAAAGAAGCTTTAAACCAACAGAAAATCGAAATAGAAAAGAAATTACGGAGCGATCGCTCTGAATTAGAACAGATAGAGAGTGAACTGACACAAGCGTCAATCAAAGCACCAGTTGCTGGCACTCTATTTCAACTTAAAATACGCAACCCAGGACAAACCGTCAGACCTGGCGATCGCATTGCTCAAATTGCCCCTAGTAATAATTCTATGGCGATCGAGAGCTTAGTTTCAGCCCAAGATATCAGTAAAATCAAAACAGGACAAAAAGCACAGGTAAGAATTTCAGCCTGTCCCTATCCAGATTATGGCACTCTCAAAGGTTCAGTTCAAAATGTTTCTCCAGACGTGATGTCTTCAGAAAATGTTGCTGCTGGTGGTACAACCAACGCCAGCACAGATCGATATAAAATAATGATTAAGCCAGACAGCCTCATCTTAAGTCAAGGCAAGAAAAAGTGCAAGCTTCAAGTAGGGATGGAAGGTAAAGCAGATATTATTGCTTCTGAAGAAACCGTTCTCCAATTCTTGCTCAGAAAAGCCAAATTGCTAGCAGATTTTTAAGCAAGTAGCAAGTTTTTTATCTGTTCCCTGTTCCCTGTTCCCTGTTCCCTTTTTTTGCAATGAACAATGAACAATGAACTATTGTTAGAAAAATTTAATTTAACTGCGATCGCTTGATTTGATATTGTACCCAATTCCATTAACATAGGAATGGAGTTGCTGACAAGATCCTTTGATTCTTGTAATTAAGGTATGCCCTTATTAATCCTGGTTGCTGAAGACGATCCAGGGATCCGTCTATCAGTTTGCGATTACCTAGAAATGTCTGGTTATTCTACGATCGCTGCTGAGGATGGAGAAAAAGCTTTGGCTTTAATGGATGTCTATCGTCCTCATTTACTTGTTTCAGATATTAAAATGCCAGGGAAAGATGGCTACGAGTTGGTCAGACAAGTTCGTCAGCGCCCTGAATTTCGTCTCATGCCAGTCATATTTTTGACCGAACGGGGTAGTATCGAAGAGAGAATTCGCGGCTATCAAGCTGGCTGCGATCTTTATTTGCCCAAACCTTTTGAAATGGAAGAGTTAGGGGCGGTAATTCGTAATTTATTAGAGCGATCGCAAATAATTCAATCCGAATTGAGATTTTCTCACCTTGAATATCAACCCACACCAACCCAGGTAGCGCCAGCCCATAGCAACGGTAACAATAACGGTAACAACGGCGCACAAGTTTATCTTGCCAAACTTACCAAAAGAGAAAAAGAAGTCCTCAATCTCTTATCTATAGGTAATTCTAATATTGAAATCGGCAATCACTTACATCTGAGTCCTAGAACTGTAGAAAAGCACGTTAGCAGTTTGTTAAGAAAAACAGACACCAATAATCGAGCAGAATTGATCCGTTTTGCTTTTAAGCATCATCTTTTAGAGTGAAAGGGATTAGGGGCTAGGGATTAGGGGTTAGGGGATAGGGGAAAAAGTAGGAAGTAGCAAGTAGCAAGTAGCAAGTAAAAAAACTTGCTTACTTTAGACTTTAGACTTTTATTACCTTCTGCCTTCTGCCTCCTGCCTCCTGCCTCCTGCCTTCTGCCTGGAAGCCTTGTGCCTACCTGCTGCCTGCTCCCTGCTCCCTGCTCCCCGTTTTTCTATGAACCATGAACCATGAACAATCATCTATGAATCAATCAATCTTAGGAGCTTTACAAAATCTAATTCAAGTGGTGGCAAAATTACGATCGCCTGATGGTGGTTGTCCTTGGGATTTAGAACAAACGCCGAAAACTTTGATTCCCTACGTAATTGAAGAAGCTTATGAAGTTGTCGAGGCAATTAGAAGTGAAGATAAAGTCGCGATCGCAGAAGAATTAGGAGATTTACTCTTACAAGTTGTCTTGCAAGCTCAAATTGCTAGCGAATACAGTCATTTTACTCTGGAAGAAGTAGCTCAAGGTATAGCAGATAAGTTAATTCGTCGCCATCCTCACGTTTTTGGTGATGTTGAAGTAGCTAATTCTGAAGAAGTGCATCAAAACTGGGAAAAAATTAAAGCAGCAGAAAAAGGAGAAACTCTAGAAGAGAATCAATTACTCAGTCGTAAACTCGATCGCTATGCACGAACTTTACCACCTTTGATGGCTGGAATGAAAATATCTCAAAAAGCTGCTGCGGCTGGTTTTGAGTGGGATAATGTTGAAGGAGTTTGGGATAAATTTGCTGAAGAATTAGCTGAATTTAAAGAAGCGATCGCCACAGAAGATCGACAACACGCCACGGAAGAATTAGGAGATTTATTATTTACAGTAATTAATTTAGCGCGTTGGTACGGACTAGATCCGAGTGATGCTTTGGCAGGAACTAACCGTAGATTTATTCAGCGCCTATCACAAATGGAAAAGTTTGCCGATCGCCCTCTGACAGATTATACGATCGACGAGTTAGAACAACTTTGGCAGCAAGCGAAAAGGAAACTAGGGGCTAGGGATTAGGGATTAGGGAGCAGGGGGAGAGGGGGAGAAGTAATGAGTAATGAGTAATGAGTAATGAGTAAAAAACTTCTGCCTTCTGCCTTCTGCCTTCTGCCTTTTTTAGAGTCGATCGATGACAGGGGCAATATTTTGCCACGCTTTAATTAAATTTCCTTGCATCAATGCCGCTACTCCTTTGAGTCCTTGTATTTCTGGAATGTTAGGATTGAGTTGAAGAGCCTTATCTATTGCCTCTTCTGCTGGTTTTCCGCGCCAGTCATAGAGATAAACAAAAGCGAGATAGGCGTAATTATAAGGATTTTTGTCATCAATTTCGATAACCTTTTGTAGAGATGCGATCGCGCCTTCAATATCTTGCTGTAAAACCTTAGATAAAGCGATCGCGTAACTCCAATCAAGTAATTGCTGATTACTGATTATTACTCCCTTCTCCCAATCTCCTTCTCTCCCTCCGCTTCCTCCGCCTCCTCCGCTTCCTCCGCTCCCTGTTAATCCCTTTTCTACCCGATAAGTTAACGTTTTCGCTGCTTGTTCTAAATAATCCTGGTTCGGATCGTATTGATTGATGCGGCTAGTCTGCTCGAAGATGGGATCTAAGCCTTCAATTCCTTTAGCTAAATTTGGGGCAACATTACGTAATTGGGTAACTAAATCTAATTCTGGTGCTGGTGATGCAGTAGCATTAGGATCGATAGTAATAGTCACTGATGGAGTTGCGATCGGATAAGTTTTTCTTGTCTGGCGATCGAGATAAGTTGCCTTTAAAATATACTCTCCTGGTGCTACTTTACTATCAGCAAACATCGCCGTTGTTTCAATTACCTCAAAAATATTACTCAATTCTTCTGGAGTCAGACGACTAGAGTTTAATGCACCCATACCGATCGCGCGATCGTGTATCCAAAAATTAGCAGGAGATTGTTTTGCTTGCCAGGTTAACAGAACTAATCCAGATTGTAATTGTTGCCAACTTCCCGACCAATAATAAGTAACAGGAATAGGCACACCTGGAGGAGTTTTTTCGGGAATAATAACGCGATCGAGCGTTACTATTTCCTCAGGTAGGGGTATAGGGGTGTAGGGGTGTAGGGTTTGGGAAATTTCTTGGCTCCTCTCGCCTCCTCCGCTTCCTCCGCTTCCTCCGCTCTGCTCCCCTGCTCCCTGCTCCCTGCTCCCTGCTCCCTGCCTTACCTCTACTAATGGTTGATGGTGATGATAAAGATTAAGAGTATCACGATTTGGAAGTTGCCAGCTTTTGTGCAAGTAAAACCCTGGATTTTCCTCAACCAGTTTGACAATTTTTGCTTGTGCCGAAGGAACTGAACCCTGTTCGCCAGTTTTAGTAATAAACCAGTCTAGCGATCGCGCATCTTGTTCTACCTGAGATTCTTTTGTACCTACTTGACGACTAGTTACTTGAGAATGATAGATATTTCCCCACCAAGAAAAATTGTGTTGATTGATTTCTGGTGTTGACGGTAGTATACCCAGGGTAGAACGAAGATAGGGACTAGTTTTAATAATTTCTTGGATTACTTCTTGATGGGGATAAATTTGACCGAGATAAGGGTAATTTTGTCCGTTGGGACTTAATGCTTTTAAGCTGCTAACTGCACCTGAAGGGAAGATATTTAATAACATTAATAATGAAGCTAAGGCGATCGTTCCCCAATTAACAAATTTTCTCCAACTTCGCTGCCACGATAATAAACCAATTGCTAAAAAAACAGAGAAAACTGGCAGTAAAGGAAGTATATACCGATTATCTTTGTTGATATTGGCAGAAGAGAGTAAATAACCACCTATTAGGAAAATTAGCAGCCAAATTATAGGATTGTAGGAATGATATCGAATTTTTAAGCGATCGGATGACAATATTTTACCAATTAAAGTGCGTCCAAAGTAAATAATTAAACCGACGAGCGGGACTATTAAAAGAGGAAAAGAAATTAATTCAGGCAGAATTTTAGCGTAATAAGTCCAAGCATCGAAGGTATTGAGGGCTGGATCTCCTTCTGCGATCGCCGAATCTATAGTGGCTCTTTTCCCAGAAGTTAGCATCAACAACCAATTAGTTCGATACCAAGGAAATATAACCACAACAGACAAGCACAGAGAAAAAATCAATTGCCATAAACTCGTCCATCTACGCCGCCATAAACTTGCTAGGAATATGTAGAATAACGGCAAAAACAAAAAAAATATCGAAGTCTGCTTCACCATTAAAGCTATCCCTAGCGATAATCCGAATAGAGCAGAATATAGCCAAGATAATTTAGGGAACAGGGAACAGGGAACAAGGAACAAAGAAAACCTTACTTGTAATCTTTGCTTCTCTGCCTCTCTGCCCCTCTGCCCCTCTGCCCCTCTGCCTCTGTGCCTCTCTGCCTTCCTGCTGCGGAGTCCCTGCTCCCTGCTCCCTGTTTGCGAAAACCACCAAACCGTTAGCAACCAAAAACTACAAGTGACAATTGCAGTCAGAGGATAATCGAGCAAAAATTCTAAACGATATTTATATAAACCTGGCAATAATTGACATAATCCTGCTGCCCATAGACCGATCGAGATGCTGAATAATTTAGCTCCAATACCGAAGACAGAAATTAACAGTATGGCGCTAAAAAGTAGCATAATTAAAGTAGCTGCATCTTCGCTCAGTCCGAAAACATTTAAAAACGGTACGTCTAGAATGTATGTAAGTGGTGGTATTTTTGGAGAGATTAACCAAAGACTGCGCCACCAATCAGCATCAAACCATTGAGGTGTTTGTAGTGCCTCCCAATAGTTGATAGCACCATTGAGATAATCGGCTTGATCCCATTCAGGAGTCGAGCGATCGAGCCAAAACCACAGGCGATCGCAACACGCCCCTAATAGCCAAATTATCCCCAACCATAATAATCCTTGAATCCAGTTAAGTTGTTTTTTTTCCTTCACTTTTAATTTTGACTGCTACAACACCAAAATCTCTTGCTTGTTAGCTTAATAGTGTTCGACTGACACAAATACTTTTAAGTTTCGATGCTAAAATTCTTACATATTTCTGACATGAGTTAGTTTTCAGTCTTGCGATCGCACTATCTAAGTAGTTGCACAAAATTAAATTCACAGGTGAGGGTAGTCAAGAGGCAAGAGGCAAGAGGCAAGAGAAAATACAATTTGTGTAATTAATTGTGTTTAGGCACTTAAGATTTCGGATTGACTTCAAATTCTGACTTGGAACGATAAAAGCAAACATCAAATTCCAGAAAAAAATTAGTGTTACGCCGATTGATTGCTGAGATTACCTGATAGTTGAATGATGACTCTGCGATCGTCCCAAATTTCCCCTAATTGAATGCCAAGTTCGTAAGGTAGGACATTAACTGTAGCTCCACTATCCACCAAACCAATGGCTTCAACCCTGCGATCTTCTCGACTTAAAGATAATGCAAGTCTTGGTAAGCTATCAAACTCATTTTGGGTTGGGCTAGTGGTTGAATACTTAAATCGCATAGATTATTGCTGATTTGAATCTGACTGCTTGAGGGTTTCCATCAAAACTGCACCAGCGCCAAAGTTATCATAGGGAGTAGGCAAGTCTTAGGTTTTGAAGGGTTCTAAAGGTGAAATATCTTCAGCTAGCTCCAAATCTTCAGCTAAAATACGAATTAGTTTGAGTTTTTCTAAAGGGTAAAGCTTCCGCACCGCAGGAAGAACTTCAGCGAGTGTCATATCATGTACCTCTGTTCGATAATTTATTCTTAATAACTAAATATAACTTAGTCAGTAAAATGAAATCGATCGCACCCTTGTCTTCTAAAAATGCGATCGCTCTGGTTTTATGATTCAAATGATTTAGTTTTTAGTCGTACGATTGACCAACAAAGAGCTAATTGTTAAGCGTCCAATCTACAATTGTTAGTCCTGGAACTAGTCTAAAATCTCTTTGGTTACGAGTAACAACGATAGCATTAAGGGACAATGCAATTGCTGCAATCCGCATATCTTTTTGCAAGCGATTTTTTCGCAGAGGTGGATTATCTCTTCAAGTAATATGATGGATCGACTTCTGAGTCATCATCTGATGTTCGTTCGGCGCGAATTGACTGGATAATTTCCGTAAAATCTGGATCGTCCTGAAAAACACCTGCAAATTTCATCCAACTCGGTTCTGAAGTCTGAATTGGAATGCTCCATGACATTGCTTCTATGTTTTTTGATCTTTCTAAAAAGATAGCTTGAATTTTGGCGATCGCAGCTTCTCGTGTTTCTGCTTTCACTCGACAGTCGGGAAATTCTAATACAGATGCTGCAAATTGTCCCGATTGAAGCGCTTCGAGTAGGAGTGTTACTTTGAGGTTATTGGATGAATGGGGCTGTGGTAAATCTAGGTTCATCATGTTAGTTTTTGAAACACTAATCATGTTTGCCTTTATTATACTTAGCAGGTATTGAAAATTGTCTCTTGAAGGGAGCGATCGCGCTCTACTGTACAAATGTTTAAAATGAGAAATACGATCGCGTCAGTAAAAATCAAAACAATCTTTTTATGAGTAATGCTGTATCTATTCAACAAGTTATTGAAGACTTTGAAAATCTTCCATTAGAAGACCAAGATTTATTGCTAGAACTAATTCACAAAAGACGCATAGAGAGACAGATCGATCCTTCTAACTTGTCGCATTGCGATATGAGTATAGTTCTCTGGATATGCCCAGTAACATGACAAACAAATAGACTTATCCTTAATGTTGTTCCAATTTTCACAATGCTCGCATGACCAGGACTTAGCCCGATGCTTTTGGTCTTTTAGCAGTTATAGATTGGCAAAGTTGTATAAACTCATCGGGTAGCTGTTGAGAATTGTCCATCTTGTTCCAAGAGGGTTAGTTGTTTTGATTTTTTGCTAACATAGCCTGCCAATTCTAAAATTTGCCCACTTGGTAAATTCGGTGACAAATATAAAGATTCTATTGTTATCTCATCTCTACCTAGCAGTGTTGCTTGTGAAGATCGCCCTACTTCGATTTCAATTTTCTTGAGTCCTAATTCTTTCGGCAAAGTATTGCCAAAAGTTTTTTTGCCTCGTTTACCGTCATAACTAATTGCAAACGCTATCCCCCTTCGATTTAATTGTTCAATAGCTAGAACGAAGTCATCAAAATAAATTCCAGAAAAATATCTTGAGTCCCTATCTCCACATACACCTTGATAAGGAGGATCCATATAAACAAAATCAGTATCTTTTACATCAAATAAAACTTCTCTATAATCTAAGCAAGTGAATCTACACTTATTCTTCAAGAGGTCAGAAACACCTTCTATATTTTTCCGCATCTTGTCAGGTTTAGTTCCCTTACGCCTTTTATCAGGACTTTGATTAAAAAAGCCTTCAGAGTTGTACCGAACTGCTCCTTTCACACATCGAGCTAATAAATATAGAAAAAGCTTGGGATTATTATTTTTATTAAATGCTTCTCTAACTGCAAAATAGTGGTTTATGGAATCGTGATGTTGTTGATTCCATATATCTGCATATGCATTTGCTATCTCAAGCGGTCTTTCTATAATTAGCTCTAGTAGCTCAACAAGCGGCTTGTTTAAGTCATTAAGCCAGAAATTTTTGGAAATTTGCTTGGCAGATGCGGCAATAGTGATGGCTGCGGTTCCCGCAAAAGGCTCTACAATCCTTTCCACTCTACCAGGTACAAACCTAAGAATATCTGATGCCAGATTTCTTTTACTACCCTGATACTGAATTGGATGTGGTAGGCTAGCCATCTTAATAGAAGAACATATGAACTTATTTAGATTACCATAAAAGATAACATAGCTTTTCAACAGAAGGCTTTCCTATATCAGCAAGGATCAAGGTGGCTAGCTATTATGAACAGACAATTAAGATCTTTCTTCTAGTTCATTTGAGAAGCGCTATAGATCATCTTGACATGAGGAATACCCGCCTCATCAAATTCATTCCCTATCTGCTCGAATCCTAATTTTAAATAAAGTTCCTTAATGTATGCCTGAGCATGAATGATTATTTGCCGATCGCCTTGACTGGAAATTAACTCGATCGCATATTCCATTAACTTGCTACCAATTCCTTTCCCTCTTGCTTTTGGTAAAACTGCCAGCCTTTCGATTTTGACAGTTTTGTTATCTATTGTTCTAATTCTTAAAGTTCCTATCGCTTCATCATCTAAATAAGCGAGTAAATGTTCTGCTTGTTCGTCTTTACCATCAAATTCTAATTCTGGTGCGACATTTTGTTCTTGTTGAAAAACTAGAGAGCGAATTTTGGCGATCGAATTAAACTCATTTTGAGAGGAAACAACTTTAATCTGTAAATTTTTCAACATAATTCATAGTTTTTCTTAGTTTTATTTGACAATAAATAGCGATCGAATATTATTTTTTATATTAAAATACCGTGCGATTTAAATATGTTTTGATAAAATTCAACTGTTTAGATGGTAGTGCATCGGGTTAATGCAATAAAACTCAGTGAGGAGGAATGGAATTAAAAATTGGTTGGTTATATCCAACTTTAATGAGTACCTATGGCGATCGCGGTAATGTCATCTGTTTGCAACGCCGTGCTAGTTGGCGAGGGATCGAAGTATCGATCGTTCCCCTCGATCGCGAAAGCAAGGCGAGCGATTTTGAGTTAGTTGACATTATAGTTGGCGGTGGCGCACAAGACAGGCAACAAGAAATCGTCATGCGCGATTTACAAGGAGCAAAAGCCGAAATTTTCAAAGCTAAAATTGAAGCCAATACTCCTGGTGTATTTACCTGTGGTTCACCCCAATTACTCGGTCGTTATTACGAACCAGCGATCGGACAAAGAATCGAAGGTTTGGGCATTCTCGATTTAGTTAGCAAACACCCAGGCGCTGATGCTCGTCGCTGTATTGGTAATGTAGTCTTTGAAATTACTGCTTCTCCTCTAGCAGAAGAATTACGAGCGATGACTGGAACTACACCGATCGTAGTTGGTTTTGAAAATCATGGCGGTCGTACCTATTTAGGTAAAGTAGCAGCCTTGGGAAAGGTGGTTAGAGGCTATGGTAACAATGGCGAAGACGGGACGGAAGGAGCATTTTATCGTCAAGCGATCGCCACCTATTCTCATGGTCCTTTGTTACCCAAAAATCCATTCATTGCCGATTGGATGCTTCAAAAAGCACTACAAAACAAATATCAAACCGATATCCCCTTAACAAAAATTAATGATTACCTCGTTAATCCCGCTCGTGATGTAATGTTTAAACGTTTAGATTTAACTAGTTCGTCAACATTTATCTTGACTAAATCTCAAGATAATGCGTCGAGTTCACTAAAAACAGCCTAAACTGTTCGTATTAACCTTTGATGCCATCCAAAAGGCAAAGCCAATCTTAGCCGCTTATAGCGTAAAATTGGCAATTATTAACGAATAAGGTTTGCCAAACTTATTAAAGAACAACCAGAGATATGACTGGAAAAGTATTAGATAGTGGTTCTTCTGGCGTTTTGATTCTGATTATCCCCGTAGCAGTTGCGGTCGTTTTTCTGTACAATTTTTGGCCGATCATCCTAGGGATAGCTATACTCAGCTTGGCTTGGACAATTTGGCAGAACTATCAATGGCAACAAACCTGCATAAAAGTTAATCCCTACTTCAATCAACTCTTAAGAGAAAATCAGGGATGCCTTACACCTGTAGATTTGTCCCTCAAAGCCAACTTATCTGCCAGAGCTGCAACCGCTTTCTTGGAGAGAAAATCCGAAGAATACGGCGCTCAGCGTCAACTAATCCAAGACCGAGGTGTAGTCTATTATTTTGTGACTGCAAGCTCTCTTGGCAGTATCTTTGACGATAGCGATTTCCTCGTCAAAGCAGCAGAAGAAAAAGCAATTGCCACACCAGAACCAAAACCCAGATTAGAAGCTGGTAAAACCCCCAGCCTGAAGACAAATCCAATTCCTACTGGAGGTGATTCCAGTACCGCACAACCAGAATTAGTAACTGTCTCATCAACAACTAGCAAAGCAACTTCAGAACCATCTGCCGTTAGTACCGTTCGAGAACCAGAAGCAAAAGCTAACGACAAAACTGAATCTGAACCACAAGTACCACTAGAAGAAATTAAAACCGCGCTACAGGAGGAAGATCGAAATACCCACCAACCAGAAACACCAACACCAGAAATTGAGGTTTCTTCGCCATCAAGCAATTGCCAACCCTTGATTCAATCAGAACTAGCTAAACGCTTAGAAATCAATCCAAGTACAATTGGCAGAAAAAGAGCCGATTCTGATTTTCCTCAGTGGAGTCAAAGTCGAGATCCCGAAGGGGTTGCTTGGCAATATGTTGCAGAAACAAGGATGTTTGTACCTGTAGACGGAACTTAAAATTACTGCTAAGTAATTTGTAAAACCTTTAAGCGCTCAGAATCCAATCCTTTGATTAATATTCTGAGCGTATTTAATTTGGGGAATTATTCTAGAAATAAAGCGACAGATCTAGTAGGGACTTCTCTTTCATCGTTAAGTAGAAAAGAATACAAAAATTTATTAGTAGTCGCAGAAATCTATCGTCAACAATTGTGGATGTATGAAAATAAAGCCATTAGAATTGAAGATAGAATTGTGAGTATTAACCAACCCCACATCCGCCCTATAGTAAGAGGTAAAGCAGGTGCATCGGTAGAATTTGGGGCAAAAATTTCTGCTAGTTGTGTTGAATTTTTTGTGTTTATTTTTCGACAAAAAAGTGTTTCTCGGTTCTTTAATTAATCAAAATTATGCTTTGGAGATTTGTAGATAATCATCAATTATATTTGACGCTTGATTGAATAATTCATTAACAGAACATATGTTTTATTCAGACTTTTTCAGCAAGCCCTAGTTAGCGCAATGGCGTTGAAACAACTTGGCAATGTCCGAGGTGCGCGGAAGAGGTTAGGACAGTGATAATTCTCTTGTGAATTTTAATGTAATTACCTAGACTGAACAACAAATCGCTCTCGTTTAAGTGTGAAATTTAACGGTTGACCCTGCCTCAAAATTCCCAATCTGACCTCCGTTCCAACAGCTCCCCTAATGAGTTTAACTACTTGCTCAAGACTCATATCGTTAGTACTTAAATTATCAATTTTTACAATGATATCCTTTGGCAAAACTCCCGAAATAGAGGCTGGACTACCTTTTATAGTGTCAACTACCAAAAATTTCTTGGTTTTTGGATCTTGAGTAGCTCTAATGCCAACTCCAATAATTTCCTCTCTGGGGGCAGTAGCCTTGGGAGAGTTTACTCGTCTGGGAGGATCGACTCCCCCCAGGGCTGTTTCATTCCCTTTTTTTTACTCTAAACAAAGTAAAAGATAGT
>CAZJTL010000110.1:0-16637 GCA_964548905.1 uncultured bacterium
CAAACTAACCACAAATAGCGACGCTTTTTCGATGAATTTTGAGAATTAAGCCTTTTTACTTTAATTAAGCTCATTTGATGAGCAGCAGAAGTGCGAAAATGTAGATGAGCCCATTTACTAATTTTGAGTTTTCCTAACTTGGGGTCATCTACGAATACTTCTTCGTCGGCTTCCCACCAAGTGCTAGGGTCATTGACTTTAAATTTCTGGTCGTGTTTTTTAGGTCTTCCAACTCCTGAATAGCTATCTGGTGGCTCTCCCAACATAATGGGGTTAAATGTTCGCTACATACATTTTAGGTACAAACCTCGCGCCCCTACAAAGGTATCAGTGACCTACTGTAGGGACGGGGCTTATAAACTCTGGAGGCAACCTCCAGAGACAGCCCCTCGCGTATGGCATATGCCCTTAATTTGATAATCTTTGCTTATCACCATGAGTACGGGAGAGCCTGCTTGACTTATAAAAATTGCGTCAACAGACAAGTTATCCATCTTTATCTGCTACCGATCTTGCTAATGCCTGGACATACGCTGAAGCTTTTCCCGACGAAATTGAAGCAGAGATTCAGGAAATCGAGAAAATACTGCTTTGGCTTAGGTTGAACGATCCTTAATTGACAGTTATTGAGACTGGTAGAAAAAATGTCTTACCTAGCTTTTAATTGTGCTTGCTTTAATAACAATGAAGAGATCGCGATCGCTAAGATTAGAATTAAAAACGTTATTACTACTAATGCAGCTCCATAACCAAAATCCAGATAGCGCATGACTGTAGTATAAATATAAATCGAAATAGTTTCCGTTGCTCCAGCAGGGCCGCCACTAGTCATCACCTGGACTAAATCGAAAATACCAAAAGCCTGAGCAAATCTAAACAAGGAAGCAATTAAGATTTGAGGAGCAATTAAAGGTAGGGTAATTTGCCAAAAACTTTGCCAAGGTTTAGCACCATCGATCGAGTGCGCTTCATAGAGATCGGCTGGAATAGTTTGCAGTCCAGCTAAAAGAATAATAGCGATAAAGGGGGTGGTTTTCCAGACATCGGCAATAATTAACGCTATCATTGCTAGAGTTGGATCGCCCAACCAATTAATACCGCGATCGATTAGCCCCAGACGCAGAAAAATATCGTTGACAACTCCATACTGATCGTTAAAAATCCACGCCCAAGCTAAACCCATAACTGCCGTAGGTAACGCCCAAGGAATAATTGCGATCGTGCGGATAATTCCCCTTCCTCGAAAAGATTGATTGAGTACCAAGGCAACAATCATACCAAGGACTAACTCAAGGGTGACGCTAAAAATCGTGAAGACGCTGGTATTAAAAATACTTTGCCAAAAACGCCCATCACCGATCGCGCGCCCATAGTTGGCTAAACCTGTAAATACTGGTTGTAGTTGCGTACCCAGGTTTTGAGCAAACAAACTCAATCCAAAAGCACGAGCGATCGGATAGACAAATACCAGTGCTAGGACTAATAAGGCAGGAATTATTAGTAACCAAGCAGTTGTTTGTGATTCGTTATTGGTTTTATTGTGTGCCATATAACAATCCTAGATGAATTGTCAGAATTTAGTTCTTCAGCTATCAGCTTTCAGTTGTTTCCCCCTGTCCCCTGCCTCCTGCCTTCTCTTGACGGCTGACGGCTGACGGCTGACTACTGACAGCTATAAACAATGAACTATAAGCTTTACAATAATAAAAATTAGTTTACAAAGCCAGCGTTTGTTGAAGACGTGCGGAGAATTATTAGTCGATCGTGTTAGATTTATTGCTCGTTGCTAGTTTGGGTTTTTTAGGAAGTTTTGGGCATTGCGTTGGCATGTGTTCCCCTTTAGCCGTTGCTTTTTCCCTCTCTGAGCAAAAAAAAGCAAAATATGGCTGGCTTTACAGCTTAAGTTTCCATTTATTGCTTAATTTAGGCAGAACAATTAGCTATGGGTTAGTCGGCGGCTTATTGGGTAGCTTCAGTTCGTTACTAATTGTTAGCGGTCAATTAGCAGGAATTAGCAGTGAATTACGTCATATTGTCGCACTGATGACGGGATTACTGTTGATTTTAATGGGAATAGTTCAAATTAACCCTACCTTCTTACCCGATCTACCTATTCTGCATCCACTACAAGGAAAATTACATTATTCTCTCAGTGCGCTGATGAGCAAATTATCTTGGCAAACTCATTGGGCTAAAGCTTTTGGCTTGGGGATATGTTGGGGATTAATTCCTTGTGGTTTTTTGTATACAGCCCAAATCAAGGCGATCGAAACGGGAAGCTTTTGGTGGGGAACTGCTACCATGTTGGCTTTTGGACTGGGAACGATGCCGATCATGACGAGTGTTGGTATCTCAGCATCGCGATTAAGTGCCGATCGCCGCAGTCAACTCTTTCGTTTGGGAGGTTATTTCACTCTAGCGATCGGTGTTTTGACTTTGTTTCGTACTGATGCCATGGTCGATTATACAGGTCATGGAGCGCTCTTATTATTAGTTTTAGCTTTAATTGCCCGTCCTCTGGCTCATTGGTGGGCAGCCCCTTTACAATATCGTCGAGCAATTGGTGTAGGTGCATTCGCCTTAACTCTAGCCCACACCAGTCATATGCTCGATCATGCTCTCAATTGGAATTTAGAAGCGATCGCCTTTATGTTGCCCCAGCATCAGATTGGTTTGTTGTCGGGCTTTCTAGCCTTATTTTTGATGACTCCAGCCGCCCTAACTAGCTTCGATCGCCTGCAAAAAAAATTAGGGCAAATGTGGCGCAAAATTCACTTATTATGTGTTCCTGCTTTAGTTTTAGCTGTTATGCATACAGTTACCCTTGGTTCTCATTACCTGGGCGAATTGCAATGGAATGGTTATAGTCAAGCTAGAACGGCGATCGCCATCGCCATCGGATTAGGAGTTTTAGGAATTCGACGAATAAAAGGGAGCAGGGGCTAGGGATTAGGGGTTAGGGAAGGCAGAAGGCAGAGGGCTTTTATGCAGAAGGCAGAAGGCAGAAGGTAAATAAGTTTTAAGTCGTAGGGACGTTCCATGGAACGTCCGTACATAAGTAGAGAAGTTTTTTTTGCTTGCTACTTCCTACTTCCTACTTTCCCCTAATCCCTAATCCCTAAGCCCCTACCGCCTCTTTAGCTGCATACATAACTTCTAAAGTAATTTCATTAAAGTTGCGATCGCGGGCAAATTTTTCCGTATTGCGTTTCACTTTCCCTCTGACAAAACCTGGTACTTTATTTAATTCTGCTTGTGCTTCTTTTGTCCAAGTTAAGTCAGAATCAGCCGAAACGCCTTTAGTAATGACTTCTTTGGTATCATGTCCGCCGAAGATTTCCAGCAGATGATCTTCCATTCCCAAAGTAAAAGAGTTATAAACTAAGTCGGCGACTTGGTTAGTACCTTCGTAACCCAAGAAAGGTTTGTAACCGATCGGGAAGTTTTGAATGTGGATGGGTGCAGCAATGACACCGCAAGGAATATCTAGTCGCTTACCGACATGACGTTCCATTTGCGTACCAAAGATCGCCGCAGGTTCGAGTTTGGCGATCGCATTCCCAATTTCGGCATTATCATCGCTAATCAGAATTTCGTCGCAATATTCGCTAACTTGCTCTCTAAACCAATCAGCATCATACTTGCAGTAAGTACCAGCCAGAACTACATGAATGCCCATTTCTCTTGCCAAAATTTTGGTCATTGCTGCTGCATGGGTATTGTCACCAAAGACAACAGCTTTCTTACCAGTTAAGTTTTGACAGTCGATCGAGCGAGAAAACCAAGCAGCTTGAGAAACATAGAGAGTTTGGTTTTCAATGTAATCTTCGTAGTCTACATTTGCTCCTTGTGCGTTGAGAACTTGTTGAATCTTGCGAAGACAACGAGCGGTTTCTACTACCCCCATCGGTGTAATATCAACGTAGGGCATGGCGAATTCCTGTTCGAGATAGCGAGCAGCCATTAAACCCAATTCCCGATAGGGAACCAAATTAAACCAAGCTCTGGGTAGATTTTTGAGGTTATGCACCGAAGCGCCTTCTGGTATAACTTCGTTAACCTCTATACCTAAATCCGCCATCAAGCGTTTTAATTCGGTACAGTCGTGCTGATTGTGGAAACCAAGAGTCGAAATGCCGAGGATATTAACTGAAGGCTTCTCTGTTTTTCCTGCTGGTAAGTCTCCTTTTTTGCGAGCCTTATTGATATAAAATTCAACTATTTGTTGCAGGGTGCGATCAGCTGCTTGCAGTTCGTTAACCCGATAGTGATTGACATCTGCTAACATCACATCGCCCTTGGAATCCATTTGGGCGCGATCGACAAAGTTTTGTAAGTCTTCCTGCAAAATACTGGAAGTGCAGGTAGGAGTCAGAACAATTAAATCTGGAGCTTCTTCTTTATCCTTGCGCGTAATATTATCAACTACTTTTTCTTGAGAACCACGCGCCAACACATTGCGATCGACAATACTAGCAGTTACTGGAGTAAAATTTCTCTCCCTCTCCAGCATCGATCGCATGACATTAAAATAATCATCGCCCAAAGGAGCGTGCATGATAGCATGAACATTTTTAAAAGAGCTGGCGATGCGAAGAGTGCCAATGTGAGCGGGTCCTGCATACATCCAGTAAGCTAATTTCATAAAATTATCCCTCAAAGCTTGATAAAAATCTTTTTGAACACCGCTATATTTAATTTCTTATGAGTCACGACAAAGGATGTTGGAGGGCAATAAATCTTAATCTATGAACAGGGAGCAGGCAGCAGACAGCAGGCAGCAGTAAGGCAAGAGTCAAAAGGTTTTTAAGTCAAAAGTCAGAAGTTCGGAGGCGGAGAAACTCCGACTCCGCAGAAGTCTTAAGTTTTTTACTTCCTTGTCCTCCTTGTCTACCTTGTCTCCTAGTCTCCCTCCGCCTCCTCTGCTTCGCCTGCTCGCTAATCCCTAACCCCAGTTGAAGACTCTAGCTCGGCACAAATTTTAACCAGTGGTAAATTGGCAGGGTAAGTCCCTTCTGTTTTAATGCGTTTGATTTCAGCTTCAGGAATTACCAAGTTTTCCTTTTTAACGATCGCCTTTACTACATCACCGCGATCGATTGTTCCAGCTACTGCACCAGCAGGAGATAGGACGGTAATCCAATAATCGGAGATTTCCTCCAATTTCTTGACTATTTCTACCAGAGGAGTTTTTTCTTCTACAGAAGGGATTTCTGATAAAGGATGAACGATGTCGAGAAGAGTTTTAATTTCCCATTCACTGCGTTCGATCGCCTGTAAATCGGCAATTTTTACCAAACCACGATAGCGTCCTTCAGAAGCAGCAAAATAGGGCATAGATTGGTTTAAATTGGCAAGGATATACTCTTTGGCGAAATTGCTTAAACTCAGATGAGCATCGACAACTCGATAATCGCGAGTCATGGCATCGGCGGCGGTTAATGCCAAAATACTTTCTTGCAATTGTGTCAGGCGATCGTAAGCGTTAGCATTGCGAAACACAAACCAACCAATCAACGCTAACCAAATGGCGCTAAATTCTTCTAATAGCAGAAAGAGCAAAACTCCACTACCGATCGCCAACAAACCGATTAATCTACCACTAGCCGCAGCCCAATGTACTCCCTTAAAGCGATCGCCTGAAATCTTCCAGACAATTGCTTTTAAAATTTGTCCACCGTCTAAAGGTAAACCTGGAATGAGATTAAACAAGGCTAAAACTAGATTAATGCTGGCTAAATCGGTGACAATCGAACTGAGTAAGCTTGATGCTTCCAAATAGAGAGCGGCAGTAAAAAAGACACCAAATAAAGTAATACTTACTAAAGGACCAGCGATCGCCACTAACAAAGCTTCTTTAGGCGTTTTTGATTCTCGTCCGATCGAAGCAATTCCACCAAACAAAAACAACGTAATTGAGTTAACTTCAATTCCTTGCGATCGAGCTACTAAGCTATGCCCCAGTTCATGCAGCAATACTGAAGCAAATAGCAGTAAAGCTAAAACAAAACCAGCAAGCCACCCCAAAAGTGGGCGATCGCCAGCTAATCCACTAGCATTGACTTCTCCAGCATTGATAATCGTTACCAAAGCCAAAATTAACAACCAAGAAGAATTTATATATAAAGGTATTCCAAATAAAGATGCAACTCGCCAATTAGCTTTCATATCTAATCGTTTCCTTTCTAGCCCCTAATCCCTAACCCCTAATCCCTAATCCCTAACCCCTAACCCCTAACCCCTATCTCCTATCCCATTATTTCCGTAATAAACCCTCGTCCCTGCCCATTGCAACTTGTCTCTGAGAATTTGATAGAAAGAGTTATTTTCTCGCAAAATAATAAACTTAGCGAGACAATTTGCCATGCGAATCGAAATTCTTTGTCCCGGCCAAATTGTAGTTGCCAGAGAACCATCAGCCCAAAGCTTGGTATTGACTTCGTAATCTCCCAGGGGCCAAATATCCACCACACTTCCAGGAGGGATAATAATGGGACGACTAGAAAGACTGAGCGGACAAATGGGAGTAATCGCGATCGCATTCATGCCAGAATGGACGATCGGACCATTAGCAGAAGCCGTATAACCAGTTGTACCCGTAGGGGTAGAGACGAGCAAACCATCTCCACTATACTGATCGACTAATTCCCCATCTACTTCCATTTCTAGCACGACAGTAGGCATTCGATCGACGCTAGCAGGTTTGACACACATTTCGTTTAAGCAAAAAAAGCGATCGCTAAGTACTTCTGGTTTGCGGCGATCGCCTTGATACAAACGTGCTTCTAACATCATTCTTGTTTGCATCGCATAGCGATCTTCTTGTAGGCGTTGCCAAACGGTTGTTGTTTCTTTGAATAACTCAAAAGGTTCTGTCAAAAAACCTAAATGTCCACCAACATTGACTGGTAAAATTGGGATTCCTTGGGGGGCTAATTGCCTAGCAGCAGATAGGATGGTACCATCGCCGCCAAGAACGATCGCCAAGTCGATTTGTGAGTTGGCAGAAGCTAAAAAAACGGGATATGGATTATCTTTAATACCGCTTGGTCCAATCAAAACATTACTATTAAGTTGTTCTAATTGCTTGGCGCATGTTTCTGCCCAAGTTTGACTTTGAGAATCTCCTGCTTTGTAGGCGATAATTACTTGATGTAAATCCACGTCGATTCTTAGTTCTGGATATTATCTATTGTTCCGCGTTTTTTTGGCGATCTGCAAACTTTGCAGATTTTCTTATTCTTATATTGGAGGTGCTACGCGATCGCGATTATAAATATTCAAACAAGGCGATCGCTTCATAAGTATTTTTGTCAAATACTTTTTACAATCGATTTACATTGCTCCAAAAATTAGTTGCTCGACATGCTTTTTTTATTCTCAATAAGCTTGTCAATAACTAGCTCAATTAACGATAAATTAGGCTTTTGACCAAAAAGGAAGAAATTTTAGACACAAGAATCCATGAAACGCACCTTTAAATTATAACCCTGAAAGGAACTTGTTGCGTTAATTCTTTTTGCCAATTAAGTTATGTAAAGCGAGAATTTTGATTAAAATTTTTAAAGCGATCGAGTTAAATTTCCCGATCTTACTTATCAGTTGCTAAAAAGCGATCGAATATAGCAGTCGGGGTTTGAATTGTGAATTAGTCGGTGAAGATAGGCAATAGGCAACAGCGGCGCTCAATGTGGCGAAGTAAATTCGCCACCCGCGCCTTGGCAACAGGCAACAGAAATTTTTCACAAATGATTTAGGATCGCTATATAGCAATTCTTAGACTCATGAGGTACACCCAAATCAACAATCAACAATCAACAATCAACAATCAACAAAAATCAAAGTATGTACTGTACCTTATTGTAGAAAAACTTGCCAAGCTCAATTTAATTAAGTTATTTTGGGCTGATAAACTGTGCTGTCGAGTCGCAAGGAGTTTAGAGTTGATATGGTCAATACTCACATCAGACAAGATCTCAACACTAGCACCAAAGATTCATTGATTGCTATTGCCGATCGATTTCAGGCATCAGGTAAAGCGATCGATATTCAAGCTTTTGGTAATGGCAATATCAACGATACTTTCCTCGTCACCCTAGATTCTGGCACAGAAAAATATTTCCTTCTGCAACGCATCAATACGCATGTCTTTCAGCAACCAAAGCTGATTATGTCGAATATGCGTACTTTTACCGAACATGTTCGTCAGCGTTTACAAAAACAGCCGATCGCACCCGATCGTCGTTGGGATGTACCTTGCGTTTTGTTAACTGAGGACGATCGAGACTACTATATCGACGATCGGGATAATTTTTGGCGGGCGATCGGTTTTATTGATTCTTCTCAGACTTTCGACAATATTCAAAATCTCGAACATGCCAAAGAAGTTGGCTATGCACTCGGTACTTTTCACCATCTTGTTAGCGATTTAAACGCCGATCGACTAGCAGATACTTTAGAAGGATTTCATATTACCCCTCTCTACCTACGCGACTACGATCGCATTCTAGCCACAGCTAACGCTAGTACATCTCCAGAAGTAGACTATTGTTTTCAGTTTATCGATCGGCGCAGAGCATGGGCTTATGTCCTAGAAGATGCCAAAACCCAAGCTAAGTTACCTATGCGTCTCATTCACGGCGATCCTAAAATTAATAACATTGTTATCGATACTAACACTGGTAAAGCCGCAGGTATGATTGACTTAGATACAATCAAACCAGGTTTAATTCACTACGATCTTGGTGATTGTTTGCGATCGGGCTGTAATCCTCTGGGAGAAGAAACCGAACATTGGGAAGATGTGCGCTTTGACACAGATTTAGCTAAGGCAATTTTGCAAGGTTATTGCTCGCAAGCTGGTGCTTTTCTGACTGAAAATGATTATGAATATATCTACGATGCGATTCGCTTAATTGCTTTTGAGTTAGGTTTGCGCTTTTTTACTGACTATTTAGCAGGAAATGTCTATTTTAAGGCTAAATATAGAGAGCATAACCTAGCTAGGGCGCTAGTCCAGTTCAAGTTGACTAAGAGTATTGAATTTTATTCCAAAGAAATTCGTAGCATTATTCAGGACTTAAAATGAGCGCTAGTGCGAAGGCAGAAGGCAGAAGGCAGAAGGCAGAAGGGAACAGCCTTTCCCCCTACACCCTACACCCCTATCCCCTACACCCTACACCCCTATCCTCTATCTCTTCTGCCCCAATTTATAGGGACTAGTCAATTTATCCAACTGTTTGACTAACAAACTGAGGAATAAACCTACATCGGTTACTACACCAACAGATTCTACTGAACCGCGATCGCTCAATTTAGTAACAACAGCAGGGTTGATATCGACGCACACCATCTTCACCCCAGCAGGAGTCATATTGCCAACACCGATCGAATGGAGCATACTAGAGAGCATTAAAATCATATCGGTTCCTTGCAGCAGTCTGGCGTATTCAGCTTGTGCTTTGATTAAATCCATTTCTGTATCAGGCATCGGACCATCGTCGCGAATTGAACCAGCTAAAGAGAAAGGAACGTTGTTCTTAACGCATTCATACATAATACCTTTACGTATCACTCCCTGTTCTACTGCTTGAGCGATGCTACCACAGCGACGGACAGTATTAATTACTTTGAGGTGATGGCGATGTCCACCGTGTACTGGTACGCCTTTTTGCATATCAACCCCAAGAGAAGTACCCATTAGGGCTTGTTCGATATCGTGAACGGCGATCGCATTACCTCCTAAGAGTGCTTGTACATAGCCTTCACGAATTAAACGAGCAAGGTGTTCCGATCCACCAGTATGAATTACGACTGGTCCGGCAGTCACTACTACTTTACCGCTTCGATCTCGAATTTGGCGCAGTTCCCAAGCAATCTGTTCGACTACTAATTCAACTTTACGTTCGCTGGAAACTCCCGAACCCATAAAGCTAAACTCTGCGCTGTTGCGTTTTTCTCGCGATTCAGTTTTGCGGGTGGTACGAATACCTTCAATTCCAACAATCACGCGATCGCCTACTTCTAAATCTCTGAGAATCTTACAACTAGCAAAGATCCCATCTTTAGTTTCCTTGACCACGATCGCTCCATCCATACGTTGATTGTGAACTTGTATCCATTCACAATTAACTCTTACTTCCGTAGGATAAATTGTGGTTACGTAAAAATCGTCAGGTGCTACACCAGCTTTAGTAACTACTTCAATATTAGTATCGCAAGTTTCTTGAGGAGGGGGTACAGCACCAAGATCGATTAGTTGAGAGACGATCTCTTCCATAACATCGTGAGATGGTGCTGAAACTCTCACATCGGCGGCGGAAGTACTTTGTCTCTGTACGCCTAAATTAAAGTTAAGAACTTGGAAACTACCACCGTTTTCGATAATTAAGTCTAAAGCTTGATTCATAATTCCAGCATCAAGCAGATGTCCTTCCATATGGACGATACGACTTTCTACTGGTTCGTTAGCATGAACATCTTCTAAAACTGGTTCAGTAACTCGCAGAGTAAGGCATTTCGCTGCACCGCCAGCTTTAAGGAATTCAGTTAGGGGTGTTTCAATTACATGGAAACCTAAGTCAGCTAGGCTTTGCTTGAGGCGATCGCCTGCTTTATTCATCACCACTATTGAGTTGATATTGACAGCGTTACAAGCAAAATTAACTGCATCAGTTTCCTCGATCGCGATCCGTTTTTCTGCGGGTACGCGCATTTCAATCAAACGATTGGAATAGGAATCAAAAGCGGCGGGATAGTAGAGTAAATAACCGCCACTAAGAGGACAGAAGCAAGTATCGAGATGATAGAAGCGATTATCAATCAAACGCAGAGATAATACTTCGATATCCAACCATTTGGCTAGATAGGGATGAGAATCTAATTCGGAACGAAAACCATATCCTGCCCATAACCAGCGTCCTTCTCGGTCTAACAGAGCATCACCAGCACCTTCAAAGGGTAAATCTTTGGGCAATTCATAAACAGTATAGCCTTTACTCTCGAACCATTCTTTAAAATGAGGTTCTTCTCCCTGGCGTTCTTTGTGATAAAAACGACTCAGAACTACATTTTTGCCTAAAACTAAGCCAGCATTGGCAGTAAATACCATATCTGGCCAACCTTTAGCTGGTTCAACTAAGTCTACGATCGCATTATCTTTAAGAACGTGATAGAGTTTTTGCCATTGTTCCACCGCGCGATCGCGCGAAGATTTATGAATATTGCCCTCCATCCAAGGATTAATTACATAATCTACGTCGTAGTGATCGGGAGAACACATCAGAAAACTAATCGATTCAGCCATACACCCTCTTCAATAATAAGTAAAATTTATGGAGCTGGTAATCTATCTCAGCACTGTCTGAGGCAGTCAAATGTGACAATAATTACTTTTTTCGCGCTCAGTTTGGGAAAAATACGATCCAAACTTGCAAGCGATCGAATTGACAAGATGATTTATTGCTAAGGCATTTTTTATTCTAGAAGATCTAGTTACCGAGTCTACTATATATTTATTAATCTCCGATTATTTACACGATCGGAGTTTGTCTTACCATTAAAGTCTCTTTGCCAGGAGTAGAGGAAAAGCTGTGAAAGTAGGGATAGTAGGAACGGGTTATGCTGCAAAAAAACGAGCAGAAGCACTACAACAAGACGATCGCGCCGAGCTTATCGCTGTTACTGGCAATCAACCCGAAAAACTAGCTGCTTTTTGTCAGCAATTTGCTATTGCACCTGTAGATTCTTGGCAGCAATTGGTAAATCGCTCTGACTTAGATTTAATCTTTATTTGTACGATTAACTCAGAACATGGGGCGATCGCTCGTGCAGCATTAGAAGCTGACAAGCATGTTGCGATCGAGTATCCCCTCGCTCTCGAACCCAAGCAAGCTAGGAAAATATTAGAATTATCCCAACAAAAAAGAAAACTACTACACGTCGAACATATCGAATTAATTGGTGGAGTGCATCAAGGTATACGGCAGTATTTACCAGAATTAGGGAATATCTTTTATGCTCGTTACGCGACGATCGCACCTCAACAAAACGTTGCCAATCGTTGGAATTATCACCATCAAATGTTTGGCTTTCCCTTAACTGCTGCCCTTTCGCGCATTCATAGAATGACAGATTTGTTCGGAAAGGTAGAGACTTTAACTTGCCAATCTCGCTTTTGGGAAGCTCCTGTAACTGGATATTTTACTGCCTGTTTGTGTCAAGCTCAATTTCGTTTTACCAGCGGTTTATTAGCAGATGTCACCTATGGCAAAGGAGAAGTTTTTGGGCATGGCTATCGTAATTTTGAAGTGCATGGAGACAAGGGAACGTTAATTTTTGAAGGAGAGCAAGGAACGCTAATTAGAGGTAAAGAAAAGACTCCGATCGCCATAGCCAGTAAAAGAGGTTCTTTTGCTCGCGATACTCAAATGGTAATAGATAATCTTTTAGAAAATAAACCATTATATGTAACCCCATCTGCTAGTTGCTATGCTCTCGAAGTAGCTGATGCTGCGCGTCAATCGGCGCTTTCGGGGCAAACTTTTATTTTTTAATAATTGAAACTAGAGAGATCGTAAATTTATCTTTTCTGGGAATACTCTACACAATCCATCGGTAGATAAATTTATGCCTAGCGAAAATTTCGTTAAAAACTATGTTCCTTTTGAGTTATTTGCTTTTTTCAAGGATTTTGTCGGAGAAATAAACTTAGATGCTCCCAATTCCTTCGCTATTAGTCCAGACGGAAGCAAACTGATCGCTTGTAGTTGCTATGATGAGCGCCAAATTAAAGTTTGGGATATACACACTCAACAATTGCTTTGTATCTTAGAAGGACATAGCGATCGCGTTAGTTCTGTAACGATTACTCCAGATGGCAAAAAAATTGTTAGTAGCAGCAGCGATCGCACGATTAAAATCTGGGATCTAGAAGAGGTAAAGTTATTACATACTCTATCAGGACATACTGATGAAATTCATGCCGTGGCGATCGCCCCTGATGGCAAAAAAATGGTTAGTGGAAGCGGTGACAGTACCATTAAAATCTGGGATTTAAGAACGAGATGGCTCCTAAATACTTTAGAAGGTCATTTAAATTCTGTGCGATCTGTAGCTATTACTCCCGATGGATTTAAGGTTGTTAGCGGTAGTAGCGATCGAACTATCAAAATCTGGGAACTCAATACAGGTAAACTACTTCATTCCCTAGAAAGTTGCGCTGCTGTCGAATCAGTAGCCGTTACTCCTGATGGACAGAATATAGTTAGTAGTTACGCTGATTTCACTATGAAAATGTGTCAAATTCCTGCCTAACAGGCAGAAGGCAGAAGGCAGAAGGCAGGAGGCAGGAGGCAGAAAGTTTTTAATTGCTTAGGAGCGAACCCGCGCCACTGCACGGGCGAATTGCGAATTGTCTCCCCTACATCCTCTAAGGAAGCCAAGGATATTGACGAAAATCAGGTGGGCGTTTTTCGAGGAATGCTTGCTTACCTTCTGCGCCTTCTTCAGTCATGTAATAGAGTAGAGTGGCATTACCAGCTAGTTCTTGTAAACCAGCCTGTCCGTCGCAATCTGCATTAAAAGCAGCCTTTAAACAGCGAATCGCGATCGGGCTTTTCTCTAAAATTTCATTTGCCCATTGAATACCTTCTGTTTCCAATTCAGCAATGGGTACAACGCAATTTACCAATCCCATTTCTAAAGCTTGTTTGGCATCGTACTGTCGGCATAAAAACCAAATTTCTCTGGCTTTTTTTTGACCTACAATCCGCGCTAAATAACTCGCACCAAAGCCACCATCAAAACTGCCAACTTTAGGTCCAGTTTGCCCAAAAATTGCGTTATCTGCCGCAATAGTAAGATCGCAAATGAGATGTAAAACATGACCACCACCGATCGCGTAACCAGCGACTAAAGCAATTACTACTTTGGGAATGGAACGAATTAGGCGTTGCAAATCCAACACATTTAAACGCGGTACGCCATCATCACCTACGTAACCAGCTTTGCCTCTGACACTTTGATCTCCTCCCGCACAAAATGCATATTTACCGTCTGTGTGAGGACCTACGCCTGTAAACAGAATTACCCCTATTTGATTATCTTCGCGGGCATCGCAAAAAGCATCATAAAGTTCAAAGACTGTTTTAGGACGAAAAGCATTACGTTTGTGAGGGCGATTAATTGCAATTTTGGCAATGCCGCCAGATTTGTAATAAAGAATATCTTCGTAAGTTTTAACTGCCTGCCATTCTATCTGCATAAGTTATATCGATCGTTTTTAGGTTGATTAAAAAATAATGAGGTATGTTGTTTGAATTTGTGATTGTATTTGCGGATAGATTTAATGATTAAGTAACGGGGATCGCTAAAAAAACATTAAAATCTCTGGGGATCGTTATTAAAATAATCTACTATTATTTACTAAATCAATAATAATTATCAGCAGCAATTGCGCTGGCGATCGAGTTCCATAATTGGGCATAGTTAGCTGAAGTAGTAAAGTTAAATTGCTACTAAAAATTTAAAAGACTTTTAAATCTGAACAGCACATAAATATCAAAACTTAATCATGACTACTACAAATCAAATTATTCAACAAACTATTCATTGCCCTAATTGTGGCAATCACGCCGAATATTATCATTCAGAAATCGATCGCATTATTAGGACTTCATGCCCCAAATGCGATTACTTAATGGTTAAATGCTCTCATACTGGTAAGGTTATTGAAGCATATGCCCCTGGAATCAATGCTGTTGCTGCTTAGATTTGGCTGCTTAACTGCGAGATGCCCTTAGTTGTCCACAAGCTGCATCTGCTTCTAATCCACGGGAATAGCGCACGCTAACAGCAATGTTTTCACGCTTCAGTATCTCCGTAAAGCGATCGATACGTTGCTTATTAGGGCGTTGATAATCTACTTCACTAATAGGATTATAAGGAATTAGATTGACGTGAGATTGAAACCCTCGCAGATGTTGGGCTAATTCGCTTGCATTTTCGGCTAAATCATTGACTCCTGCTAATAAAATATATTCAAAAGTTACTCTGCGCCCAGTAATTTTGACATATTCTCGGCACTCATCTAAAAGTTGTTGGAGAGAATAATGGTTAGCACTAGGAATTAGTTGTTCTCGTAACTTTTGATTAGAAGCATGAAGACTAACTGCCAAAGTGACTTGTAGGTGATTGTGCGCCAATTGAATAATTCTTCCTGGCAATCCTACTGTTGAAATTGTTAGCGATCGCTGTCCAATCCCAACATCTTGATTCAAACACTTAACAGCAGCAATTACTTCATCTATATTGATTAAAGGTTCACCCATTCCCATAAAGACAACATTGCTTACTCGCTGTTGAAAATCCGATTGGACGGTTAAAACCTGATCGACAATTTCATGAGATTTAAGATTGCGCGTAAACCCGCCTTTCCCTGTAGCGCAAAAATCGCACGCCATCGGACATCCTATCTGGGTAGATACACAAACAGTCAAGCGTTTGGAGGTGGGAATGCCAACAGACTCAATAATTAAACCATCTGCCAGACGCAACAAATACTTACGAGTGCGATCGGGCGCGGTACTGTAATAATGAATCTGAGAACGACCGATCGCATAATCTGCAACTTGTTCTCGCCATTGTTTGGGAAATACAGAAATTTCACCAAGCGATCGCGCTCCTTTTTCGTATAACCATTGATATAATTGTTTGCCTCGATAAGCTGGCTGTCCCCGTTGTTGTACCCATTCGGTTAACTCAGCTAAGGATTTACCTAAGAGTACTTCCTGCTTATCTTCACTGGTCGATCGATCCTCTAAATGAGCAATCATATTTAAATAAGATTGGATTGATTTTAATCCGTTGATTTACACCTTAATCATTCTAGATTTTTTTGAGCAGGGTTTAGATCTGTTCCCTGTTCCCTGTTCAATAAATAATCTTTTCTTTTAGTTATTAAGATTTAGTTTTAATATTTAAATAGATTTTTTGTCGCAACATAAATTAACATACTGCTCATGCGCTACAACGACCAAAAATCGTACTAGTAATTTTTAACCTCTTGACGAAATTATTAGGGTTTGAGTAATGTAAAAATATAGGTTTGCGGATCTGTGTGCCTATTTTTAGAAAATGCCTCTACAACCTTGCTTTTTCGTTAGAGTAGCAAAGTAGACACGAAGACAGAATTATAACTGTTTGTAAAAAATATTTGACAAAAAACAAAGTAAAAGGCTTACAAGCGTATATGATTTGCTTTAAAGTTAGATCGACTCTTAACTTGCACCATTCTCATTAACCCGTCAGCGATTGAAATCGCAGCCCTTATAGAGAAAGTCACTCTTTTGACGACTAGATAAGTTTTTCAGTCCATTTTAATGGACTTAATCTATAAGACAGGAAATTGATTTCCTGGCGGCTAACTGGTGCAAGATCTCAGATCGAGCGATCGGGATATTCGTTGGGTTTCTTGTCGCGATCGTTAAAGGAAAGAGGCAGAGAGGACAAATAATTTGTAATTCCTACTTCTGCCTTTCGCCTAGTATTCTGTCAACTTTAAATTGAGGGATAGAAATTGTTTGTAATACCAATTCTCGAAACTAGCTAGATACATGAGCAAATTATTTTTTAATAGG
>CAZJTL010000111.1:0-16622 GCA_964548905.1 uncultured bacterium
CCCCTCAACAAAGGGTCAAGCCTCCTTTTCTCTTCACTTTTGTCAGTCAACCAGGTGTGTAATCACTACAATCTACATCTTTATCTGATGAGAGATAAACATTGTCATACCAAAAATCGGTAGTAGTAGCTTCTTTCCCTTGATTGGTAACTGTCCAATCAATTTGTAAGTCTTCGTTAAGTTTAACTAAATCGGGAACATTAACGTCACTAATAATTAAATCTACATCAGGGCTTTTGTTAGGAGAATACATAATTGATTTGTCAGCAACAATCAGACAAAATCATCTTTCCCAATTTTTCAACTCTTCACTGCGATCGCCTTATAAAAAATTATCAACTTATTAATAGAAAATACTAAAAATTTTCTTTTTTATAGAGATAGTTTAAGTTTTTTTAGAAGCGATCGCATTAAGCTATCATCTACCGATTATGAACTATTAATTTTGTCAAGACTATATTTACAATCGATTTACATTACCTGAAAAATTAGTGCATCGACTCGCTTAAAAAGGCTCTATAAATGTGTCGATCGCCTCAATAATTCAACGTTATTTCAAGGGTTTTCACAAATTGAAGCTAATTTTAGACACACTGTCCCCTGAAAAGCATACTCAAATTTTAACTCGCAAACGAATTTTTTTCGTTACTAGTTAAGAACTGTAAAGAGTAAAAATATATATAAATTTTCAAAGAGATCGCAATATAAATAAAAATTTGCTTATATATAAATCGATCGATCGAGAAATTAAAATCTCCAACACTAAGGAGCGATCGAAAATCAATATAAGCAATTAGCAATTAGCCATTAGCAATGAACTATGAACTATGAACCATGAACTATTATTTTTTTCCTTCTTCACATTCATAAAACCAATTCAAAATTTCATCAGGTTCATCGATCGCCTCTGGATCGAAAAGATCGGGTTCTGGTTCGGGTTCGATAAATTCCCAAAGAACTTCATCAGGTTCATCCTCAATTATGTCTTCTTGAGGAGAAACAGGTATTGGTGGCAGATTAATAGAGTCAGATGACGAATTGGTAGGGGCGAATGGCCATTCGCCCCTACATTTAATATTTAAATTGGGACGAAATAAATGGGAATGTTCTGGATGATAGAGACGAGAACGTTCTTGAGTCCAATGTTGTTGGGTTTCTCTTAAGGCAGGACTAACCAGATACATAGTAGTCCGAATCAAATTATTTTCTCTACTCACCTCTGCCATGTTTTGCAAAGGCACTATCCAAATTTTCTCATCTTCCCACCCCACTCGAAAACAAATAGCTACAGGTGTATCTGCTGGATAGTACTGTAATAATTGCGCTTGGGCAGCCTCTACATGACGCGCTGCTAAATAAAGACATAAACTAGCTTGATGTGCTGCTAAAGAAGCTAATTCTTCTGCTTCTGGTACTGCTGAAGCACTACCACTAATACGAGTCAGAATAATTGTTTGCACTAATCCTGGGACAGTTAATTCTGCATTGAGTTTTGCTGCTGCTGCTTGAAAAGTGCTAATACCAGGAATTAATTGAAAAGGAATTTCTGCTTCTGCCAGTGCTTGTATTTGTTCGCGAACGGCGCTGTAAAGCGTCAAATCTCCAGAATGAAGACGTACCACCGCTCGATTTTCCCTCACCCTTTGAATCATCAATGGCACAATTTCTTCTAGGGTTTTATTACCAGTGCCAACGATCTCAGCATCAGGGCGAACATTGGCTAAGATTTCCTTGGGGACAAGGGAATCAGCATATAAGATTGTATCTGCTGCCGCTAAAATTTTTACCGCCTTAACAGTCAATAAATCTGGATCGCCAGGTCCCGCACCAATGATATAAACTGCTGGTTTGAGCAAACTTTATCTCCTCAGTTAGTTATTTCTTTCCCGCTAAAGCATCTTGCCAAATTTTAATCGTAAAATCGTAACCGCCAGTAGCTAAAAAGTGACCGTCAGGACTAAATGCCAGCGATCGCACCCAATCTTGATGATCGCCTATTTGCGATAGTAATTCACCCGTATCGGTATTCCACAGAAAAACGCCATCGTTACCAGCACTGGCAAGAGTTCTTCCATCTGGATTAAGAGCGATCGCTCTAATTGTACCGCGATGTCCTTTGAGAGTTTTTAATAATTTTCCTGATTTCAAATCCCAAATAGAAATATAGTGATCGGCAGCAGTAATTAGTTTGCCATCAACAGTAAAGGTTAAGCCACTGATAGAATTTGGATGGGGAAAAAAGCTAGAAATAAAAGTTCCAGTTCTTAAATTCCAAAGCTTTACTTTACCATTAGGACTACCACTAGCTACCAGTTTGTCATCAGGACTAACAGTTAGCGCCGAGATAGAGTCACCCTTGTGTGCCAGAGTATAGAGAGGGCGAGCAGAATTTAAATCCCAAACTCTGATCCCATCCAAGCTACCACTAATTAAAATATTGCTATCGCTAGTAATAGCAATAGAGGTAACGCTGCTGGAATGGTCGAGAAACATTCTTCTGTATTTTCCTGTTTGCCAGTCCCACAGATTAATTCCTGCATCCTCACCACCACTAACTAAGGTATTGCCATTGGGACTCATCGCCATAGTTAGAATAGCAGTACGTTGAGCGCGAAACTCTTGCAGTTGCTTACCTGTTTCTGTTGACCAAAACCTTAATTGTGGATCGTTCCTACCACCACCACTAATCAAAAACTTACCATCACGACTAAAGACTAAACTGTCGATCGGATCTTGATAGCCTTCAAGAGTGCGAACTAAATTAACTTGATTCCAAGAATTGATAGTTGGTTCAATATCTGAAGATGTTTCTTGTTGGGGTAAAAACCTCATTTCCGAGGGAGTTTGAGGTGTCGATTCAGGTGTTACCTTAGAAGGTATAGATTGAGCAACTGCTACACTCTGAGAAACGACAACTGTAGTTACTGTTGTAAGAATTGCTAAGAATGTCTTGCTGTGATTAAATTTGCCCGTCATAAGCTTGCTTGGATAAAAAGACAAACTGTTCGAGCGATCGCCTCCAAATTTGGAATTGACTGCCAACTAGAGAAAATCAGCTTTAAGCAGTTTTGTCCGAGTTAATGCACTCATCTTTGACGTTTTTCATTCATCAGCAGAGGTAATGGTGGGCGAGATGAGCTAGGAGGAAGAAAGTACTTTGAGGTTTCTTTAACCGAAACAGCTTGAGCTTTTTGAATTTGCCACCAACGCAGCCCTGCTGCCGTCAGTACTATTATTATTCCAAAAGATAGTAATGTCCATTGCCCATCTAGACCACCGATTGCCACATCTGTTGCTCCTAAAACTAGCAAAAAGCTAGAAATTGGTTCTTTTCGATAAATAGCTTTGAGAAATTTAGGCAAAAGCGCGTTCATCACTTTATTCGATCGCAAATGAAAAGGAATTTAATTTCAGCTTATCTTAGCAGGATCTAAATAATTATTAAGTGTAAATAATGAAGTATGAAAAGCTAACAAAGTTTTTGTCTGCTAGTTTACTCATACTCCCTGCTCCCTGTTCCCTGTTTCCTGTTCCCTTCTTAAATAGATTGTTATTGCAAACCAAGCCAAGATAATAAACCTTGACCTGTTAAATATTCAATTACTAGGGTAAGAACAAATCCAATCATGGCAGCACGGCCGTTTAAGCGTTCTGCGTAGTCATTAAAACCAAACTTGGGTTCTTCTAGTTTCGGTGTGGTGCTTGGTTGAGATTGTGTCATTGGTTTTTCCCTATTTCTATTTTAGGCTTAGTAACAATTCTTTATTATTTATTTTTATTTTAGATGGGTTGAGTTAACAGTCAACTGGTACGGATATCCGTATTATTCGGTAGTAGCTGTACATGGTTCATGGTTCATGGTTCATTGTTGATAGCTAATGGCTGTAGAACTAAAGAAATTCTGACCTAGTTTTTAAATTGAGCGAAGACAAAAAAAAATAAACACAGACATGATTTTGTCTGTGTCAATAATTTAGCTATCAATTTGCTGTTAATTACGAATTATCAATTATTAGACTTGTTGCGTAATAAGATTTGAAACGCTTGAAAAGCTTACCACATAAAGCTTACAGATGCTTGCACCTTAAAGTCGCTGAATGCCTTAATAGACAATGATTTTGACCATTTTTTTGAGTTAATTCGCAACAAGTCTATTTACTAATCGCGACCGTTGAGCGCAATTAAAAGTCGCAAAATAAAGACAAACAAATTGATGTAGGTTAAGTACATCGAGAGTGCCGCAGGTAAATACTGCTCGTCTTCATAGGTTCTAGGCAGAATATAAAAATCAACTACTGCCGAACCAGCAAAAAGAGCAACTCCAATACCAGAGATGGCAATTTCTAACCAAGTGGGAGTGTAAACGCCAAAAAGAGCAAAAAGGAGTTGTCCAACCAGAACAACTAATAAAGCAATTACTCCCAACTGCACGGTTTGTGCTAGAGCCAAACCATCGCGATCGGCCATTTTTGAGCCAATCTGACGACCAACAATGAAGGTAGCACCACATCCTAGTGCAGCAATGCCGACTCCTTGGATACCTACACCAGAAGTACCCAAAGCAACATAAACTATCCCGCTTAGAGTATAACCAGATAGCAAACTGTAGAGGGCTAGTAAAGGTAATGCTGTGCTGTTATTTCCTTTTTCAGCTACTCCACGAGCAACGAAAAAGAGAACTAATTCAGCGATCATCGCGACGATAAAAGTGGGCATAAATAGGCTCGGATTGGAACCGATTACACCCAATCCACCATAAGTCCCGATCGCAGTTAAAATTAAGCCACCGCCTAAATAGGGTAAGGCTTTAGCAATCACATTAGGACCGACTAAACCTTGACCCCTAACTTCTTGGATCGCCTTGCGGAAGTTGCTTGTATTACTCATGAGGCTTGTTTTTGAAACTGAATTTTTTTTATATGTACTTATTATTTTAATTGATATTTTTCCTATCTTCTGAACTGCTTCTTTTGTCTTGTTAACCAGCAATCTAATTGTTAAATAAATCTAAAGGAAAATGACCATAAGTGCCACTGATTCGGTCATCTTCAGCTTGACAAGCAACAAGAACACCTCGATATTCTCCCGAATAACTATCCAAATAGTGAGTCATTCTTTGACTATTAAACTTGATATAAACTGGTTCATCTAAGCTATTAACCGACTCAGTATTAAAGTCAGATTGATAGCCAAAAGCTTTCAAATAACTAGATAAAGCTGCAAAACCCTGAGTCGAGTTATCCGCACAAATACCTAAGTTTTGCCATTCCGACAAGTCAACAATTAGCAAAAGAGCTTGACGCAATTGCTCTTTTTCAGAATCAGAAATACTAGTTGTAGATTGACTACAGCTATAAGTACTCAAAAGTTTAAGAGTTCGATCTATTTGTTCATGGTTCATGGTTCATAGTTCATTGAAAGAAGGCAGAAGGCAGGAGGCAGGAGGCAGAAGGCAGAAGGCAGAAGTCATAAGTCATAAGTCATAAGTCATAAGTCATAAGTTTTTACTTGCTACTTTTCGTCTCCCCGTCCCCCAGTCCCCCAGTCCCCTAATCCCTAACCCCTAGCCCCTAGCCCCTAATCCCTAATCCCTAGTCCCTAGTTCCTAACCCCCAATTTCCCATAAACAGCCCCTCGATCGCTAATCGCAAACAACAAACTGTTACAGTTCTTGACAGAACTATGAGAGAGAGCATTCTGGGTGATAGCATTCCCTACATACCTATCAAACTTTTTTGAGAGAACTTAAAATATGTCAGAAGGAATCAAACTTGCAGGAAAAATGCCTAAGTTTGGTGGCAGCACTGGCGGTTTGCTCACCAAGGCAGATGTAGAAGAAAAATACGCTATCACTTGGACAAGCAGTAAAGAGCAAGTGTTTGAAATGCCAACTGGTGGCGCTGCCATCATGAATCAAGGCGAAAATTTGCTATATCTAGCTCGCAAAGAGCAATGTTTAGCTCTAGGAACTCAATTGAGAACCAAATTTAAGCCAAAAATTGAAGATTATAAAATCTATCGCATTTATCCTAGCGGTGAAACTCAATACTTACATCCAGCCGATGGTGTCTTCCCAGAAAAAGTCAACGAAGGTCGTGCTTTCAATGGCAAGATAGACAGAAAGATTGGCAACAATCCAGAACCAGCAACCATTAAATTCTCTGGCAAAAAGCCATACGAAGTATAAATTCGGCGATTAGCGATCGTTCCTGAAAAGGTAGTAGGTAGTGGGTGAGAACTTATTGCCTATTGCCTATTGCCTATTGCCTATTGCCTATTGCCTCCTGCTCCCTGCTCCCTGCCTCCACCTATGGATTTGATTTTGTCCGACTACTTATCATCGCCAAAATGATCTTTCCCGATTTTCCTCAGTTTTCTCAGCTAGCTCAGCAAGGTAATTTCGTTCCAGTTTATCAAGAGTTAGTAGCAGATTTAGAAACTCCAGTTTCTGCTTGGTATAAAGTTTGCGCCGATCGACCTTATAATTTTCTTTTGGAATCGGTAGAAGGTGGAGAAAACCTAGCACGTTACAGTTTTTTGGGTTGCGATCCAGTTTGGGTTTTAGAAGCAAAAGGAGAGCGAACTACTCAAACTTATCGCCAGGGGAATAGGGAAGTTTTTCAGGGTAATCCTTTAGAAATTCTGGAAAAATGCCTCGCTCCTATACATCCCGTTAAGTTGCCACAACTTCCACCAGGTATCGGTGGATTGTTTGGTTTTTGGGGATATGAATTAATTAACTGGATTGAGCCAAGAGTTCCTATTTATCCTGCTTCAGAAGACGATTTACCCGATGGGATTTGGATGCAAATCGATAATTTGCTTGTTTTCGATCAGGTAAAGCGAAAAATTTGGGCGATCGCCTATGCCGATCTGCGCGATTCCCATCTCGATCTGGAAAAAGCTTACAGTGAAGCTGGCGATCGCGTTACCAATTTGGTGTCGAAGCTACAGATGCCTTTACCGAATCAAGCAAAATCTTTGGCTTGGCGATCGCCAGAAGCTCTCGATCGCGGCAATACCGAAGCAGAATCATTAGTCATCCAAAGCAATACGCCTAAATCTGTTTTCTGCGACAATGTTCTTAAAGCTAAAGAATACATTCGTGCTGGTGATATTTTTCAAGTCGTCATTTCTCAACGCTTATCAGCCAATTATGATGGCGAACCTTTCGACTTATACCGCTCTCTCCGCACTATCAATCCTTCCCCTTACATGGCTTATTACAACTTTAACAACTGGCAAATTATCGGTTCTTCGCCAGAGGTAATGGTTAAAGCAGAGCGTACAGAAAACGATACTATTAAAGCGATCGTCAGACCGATTGCGGGAACTAGGCACAGGGGAAAAAATCCAGTTGAGGACAAAGCTTTAGCTACAGAATTATTGAACGATCCTAAAGAAATCGCCGAACATGTAATGTTAGTGGATCTGGGACGCAATGACTTAGGTAGAGTTTGCAAACCTAGCACTGTTCGGGTCGATGAATTAATGACGATCGAGCGCTATTCTCACGTTATGCATATAGTGAGCAATGTTGTTGGCGAGTTAGACGCGAGTAAATCTGCTTGGGATTTACTTAAAGCTTGCTTCCCCGCAGGAACAGTTAGCGGAGCGCCAAAAATCAGAGCTATGGAAATTATCAATAAATTGGAGCCAGAACGTAGAGGTGTTTATTCGGGAGTGTATGGCTACTACGATTTTGAAGGACAGCTTAACAGCGCGATCGCAATTCGCACTATGATAGTTCGCCCCTGCCAAAATGAACAGCATTTAGTCTCAGTTCAGGCTGGCGCTGGTTTAGTTGCTGATTCCGATCCAGAGTCAGAATATCAAGAAACTCTTAACAAAGCTAAAGGGCTATTGCAGGCAATTAAGTGTTTAGGCTGAGATGTTGGGCAACTGCAATGTAATTTAATTGACATTATATCCCAGAAAACCCTTAGATTTTCGTTCTCTACCTTTACATTTCTTAACAATTACCCCCTTGCCATTTACGTTTTTTTCAGTAAAAATACGTATATAGAGAAAAAAACAGGCAGTAACCAAACAGAAGAGTTTGGTAAAGAGCAGAGTTAATCTAGAGTCACAGAGAAGAGATTAGGTAAGCGACACGTATTAAGCAGTAGCTAGCAGATACGCAGTATTTCACGGTTCATTACTTAGGTATCAGGTAAAACTGATACCTTGTTACTTTGTATATTATTTGTAAATGCTGTTCAGTGTCTTCAGCCAATGTACTAAATATGTTCAGCTAAAATGCTTATTTTTCTTAGTAGTTATGCCGTAAACCCATCTCCTCCAAACAAAAGTTAGTGACGGTTGCGCTCAAGATTCTAGGAAATTTAACTGAAGTTACTAAAACACTTGCTGCTCTCCTTGATTTGAGTTAATATAGCAGACGAAAAGAAAGTTCAGTGAAAACACTTAGACTTTATTCGTCAGCTACAAACCCAGGATTTAGAAGAGAAACAACAACAGCTACAACAAACAAAATAGATATTTCACGGTTCATTACTAGAGGAATTAAGCTTGCTTAATTCCTCTTTTTTTTATGGTAATGCCCAAATAGGTTCCGTGTCTTCCGCAAATACACCAAAAAAGAAAATCGCTACCTCAGTAATTTCACGGAAGGCGGTGAACGTCCTTCGGACGAGGCAAGAGGGAAGAGGCAAGAGGCAATAGGTTGATTTGTTGGTGAGAATGAGCGCTTGTTGGTTCTTCCTTGCCGAGTCCCTCCTCCCCCACTTCTTTAAGTGGATTGTTTTGGTGGAGGTAAGGGTTTCCCTCCAAAACCTAGTGCAGCATGGCAGAAATAAGTAGTCAGTTAATTTAAGTAAAAAACCTTCTGATCAAAGGCTGTTTCCTTCTGGAGGCGCGGATGACGAGGTTTCCTCGTCATACAAAGCGCCGTCATAAAAGCCTTCGAACTTCTGCCTTCTTGCACTAGGCTTTTGCTTCTTGCATGAGTGCCTTTTGCCTTGAATTGCTTCGACCGAAGGGAGTTGACAACTCATATTCATAATGACTACGATTAAGATCGAGGAAGGCGATCGAGTCGAACAGTATTTCGACTCCAATATCAGAATCATGGCTAAAATTACGCAAAGACGATCGGAAAATATTAGTGGCAACTTTTACGTAGATAGCAGTTGTATCGATTGCGATACTTGTCGCTGGATGGCACCAGAAGTTTTCCGCGAAGAGGGAGAACAATCAGCCGTCTACCATCAACCGCAGGATGAAGTCGAACAGTTGCGGGCAATGCAGGCATTATTATCCTGTCCGACAGCTTCGATTGGTACGGTAGAGAAACCCAAAGATATTAAAGTAGCACAAGCGAGTTTACCGATTGCGATCGAAGATAATGTCTATCACTGTGGCTATCATGCGGAAAGTTCTTATGGCGCTGCTAGTTACTTGATTCAAAGACCAGAAGGTAATATTTTAATTGACTCGCCTCGGTTTGCGCCTCCTTTAGTGAAGAGATTAGAGGAAATAGGAGGAGTGCGCTATATGTATCTCACCCATCGAGACGATGTTGCCGATCATCAGAAGTTTCACAACCATTTTCAATGCGATCGCCTGCTTCACGCTGAAGATATTACTTCTGATACACAGGGAGTAGAAAAAAAACTGACTGGTAGCGAACCAATTCAATTCGAGCCAGACGTATTAATTATTCCCGTACCAGGACATAGTAGAGGACATACCGTTTTACTTTACCAAGAAAAATTCTTATTTACTGGCGATCATTTAGCTTGGTCGAAGTATCTTCAACATTTATATGCTTTTCGTGCTTATAGCTGGTACTCTTGGACAGAACAAATTAAGTCGATGGAAAAACTAGCCAACTATTCATTTGAGTGGGTATTACCTGGTCATGGTCGGCGTTATCATAGCGATCGCCAAACGATGAAACAACAGATGCAAAAATGTTTAAATTGGATGAAATCTTGACCTAGTTGACACATCTAAAATCGATAAGTGAAACCAAGAGAAACAACAGGATAAACGGGAAAATCGTCAATTCTATCCTCTAGATCGCTTCTTTCTCTCTCTAAGGCTTGATTGACTTCATTTCTGACTACTTCACTATTTTGAGCGGCAACACCAAAGTTAGGATTGAGACTAACTTCTGAAGAACCAGGAAAGATTACTCCAGCGTTAAACCAAAACCCTAACCCATCAGTACCAACAGCAGGATTACCCCAACCCAGTCCAACATAGGGAGAAACATCGCTACCAAAAGAGATATCTGCGTCTATAGAACCCAATTCGTCGGTTGTAAAAGTTTGATTACCAATCTCAATTCCACCTGCAAAAGGTCTACCAATTCCTTCGGCTTTATTATCGCTAAAAACGGCACCAACACTAAATCTAAACCCAGATCCACCCACATGGTAGTCGAGAATTGTGGAGACATTGAACAGATTTAAATCTCCCTCATAGGTAACTTCAGTGCGATCGACATCCAAACCAGTTCCAAATCCGTGGACTCCAACTCTGGCATTGAGATCTGGTGAAAGTCTTGCCACTATAGCACCACCTACTCCTAAAGTACTTACGTCTGCAACAACTCCAACTCCTGACCCATTTGCCTTTTTACTGGTTTTTTGTTTGTCTGTGTTGCGTTGTGGTTGCTGAGCAATTGGTGTCGATCTTCGATTTACACAAATAGGGTTGTCAAGACGATCGATGTTTCTAATCAACCCTTTAGGGTTGACTACGAACTTAATATCGATCGGGTGGAATAAAAGGTTCGGGTAAGAAATCGGGATCGCCGCCAAAATTCCGATAATACCAAACGCTCAATTCCCTGGCATATTGAAGAGATTGCAAGGAGGTTTTAGTATCACCGATATGGTAGCGAATGGCTTGTTCGCCTGTTTGTCTTAGCTGTTGAAACATTTGATAGATATGCTCGTAAACATATCCCATATAGTAAAGACGATTGAGTAATTCCTGCTGTGACTCTCCTGGGATGGCATAAAGTCTTAAATAACTGACAACTGATTGCGCTAATACCTCTCCAAACTGTTTGAGTTTAATCAGACAAGTAATTGGATCGCTGGCGTAACATTTCTCTGCGACAGTAACCAGGCTAAATAATTGGGGAGAATGGTTTTCTAGGAAAGTAAAGTTAGAAAAATTGAATAAATTAGCTTGAGTTTTGCCACCGCTAAATCTTTGTAAGCTATCGATCGCCTTTTGATAATTTTGCCAATCGTTTTGAGCGAAAAACTGGCTAGCGGCGGTTTGCCAATCGGCGATCGCCAGCTTAATTTCTTCTTGATGGGAATAGGCTTGAGCGCGATTTAAATAGGCTTTGGGATTGTCTGCATTCAATTCGATCGCTTTAGTAAAGTCAGCGATCGCTTGTTGGTAGTTACCCATTGCCATGCAAACGCTACCTCGTCCGATGTAGCTACTTTCGTCGCTGGCATTGATTTGCAGTGCTTGCTCAAAATCTGCTAATGCACCGACTATATCCCCAAGTTGATGGCGTAATTTCCCTCGATGACGATAAGCAATTAAATCTTGGTTATTTAGTTGTAAGGCTTGATTGAGATCGGCGATCGCGCCTTTAAAATCACCCTTTTTGCTTTTGACGATTCCCCGACAACAATAAGCTGTGCCATCGCGATCGTCTACTTTTAATGCCCAATCTAGTTCTTTAATTGCACCTGCGCTATCTCCTGCTTCGGCTTTTTGCAAGATTTGATAATAGACAGTATTGGATGAAAATGGCTGATTAATATTGGTTTTAGCTGGCTCAGGAGAGATAATTGCCGAAAATTGTAACTTTTCGATTTTTTGTAGGCAATCGCGACAACTTTCTGCATCTTTCTGAGCTAAATAGAGTTCGGCAGCTTTTTTCAAACTGGCGATCGCTGACTGTTTATGTGCCAGTTTCTGCTCGATAATCCCTTTTAATTGATAGGCTGGAGCATAATTACTCTTGAGTTTAATCGAAGTTTCTACGTCCTCAAGCGCCCCTGGAAAGTTTTTTAATTCTAGACGTACAAACGCACGCGCATAATGATATTCCGAGCGATCGCGATCGCGATTGATTGCTTCTGTATAATCGAAAGCAGCACTATGATAATCGTTTAACTTAGCATGTGCTAAACCACGACGATAATAGGCTTCAGCTAAATAGGGATTAGTTTCGATTACTCGATCGAAAATCGCGATCGCTCCTTGATAGTCTTTTTGACGCGCCTTGTCTATGCCTTGCTCTAGCAAAGATTGCTCCATCGTTGCTTACCCGATTTTTCTGCTATTGTAACGTTCTTACAAGGCACTCCCATAGCCAGCTTAATTTAAATAAAATCAGACACAGGCGAACTACTCATAGGCGCGATCACGTCTTGTACTTCAAATACACCTACCTTATCGTTTTCTAAACCAGTACTACCTGCGATCGAGCTAAATGAATTACTACCATCACTTGTAAAAGTGCCGTAAACGTCATCTCTAGTATTGTTGACAATAATATTCTCAGTAATTACTGTCACACCATCGTTATAGATACCGCCACCGTTAGCAGCTTGATTTTGATCAATTTTACTTTTGCCAATAAAGGCTTCTGCATCTTTAATATTATTAATTCCACCACCTCCATAGGCATCGTTACCAGAAATATCGGTATCAGACACCCCTAAGCGATCGGCGTTAAAAATACCCCCACCGCCAAATTTGGCACTGTTATTGTTAATCTGACTATTAGTTATAGTCATAATATTTTGGTTAGATAAGCCACCACCGCTACGGGCAATATTCTCAAAAACATTAATCTCGCTAATCTCAGCCGTGCCTTGATTATAAATACCACCACCAAGATCGGCGCTATTGTTGCTAATGTTGCTCCTAGTAATGGTTAAATTACCTTGGTTATAGATACCTGCTCCATTAGTCGGAGTAGAATTATCGATGATGCTACTATTGGTTATTTGCAGCGTTTCGCTGTTGAGAATACCGCCACCACCATCTGAACTGAAACCCTTAGTAACAATCAATCCTTCAATTTCTACTTCGATCGTCGTCTCACTATTACCATCGTCAATTTTAAAAATGCGAGAAGATTTATCGGCATCGATCGCTAGAAAATCTGTACCCAAACCCTTAATCGTCAAGCTATCAGTAATCCCTAATTCTCCACTAGTCAGCTTAATCGTGCCACCTTGTAATTGAGAATCAAAAACAATTTCATCTTTACCTGCTTGAGCGTTAGCTAATTCGATCGCTGCACGCAAGCTACCATCACCAGAATCTGCCAGGTTATTAACTATAAACTGAGACATAATTACCCCCTCGATCGCTAGCCGCTTGGAGAGGATGTTGGCAACCGTTTTCAGCACTTCATCCGTCTGTGCTGCGGTTGCGATCGTTTAAATAACCCAATAGTAACTGAGATAACGATAATTAGCTAATTATTAGCTGCTAACTGCTTATTTCTCGATTTCGATCGGCTATGCAAAAGCTAATAAACTAAGCCAACCAGATCTCGATTTAATTTTTGTAAAGCCAATTGTACGCGAGTGCTAACGGCAACTTCTGTATCTGTTTGCCATATTTGTCTTAATTTCTCTAAAATTTGGTTACTTAATTCTGGTTGAGTTTCAATAGCAGTATATAAAGCTTGTAAACCTACGACAGCGGAATAGCGTACTACCCATTCACCATCATCAGCAACTAACAATAAAGTTTTGAGAACTTCTGTTTGCGCTGGTAATCTCTCTATTTCTGGTAATTTTGACCAGTTAATAAAACCCAAACCTCTGGCAGCAGCACGGCGCACGCTGAGAGAAAAATCCGTACTAGCAGCATTTAAGAGCAAATCTAAAGCACTAGGAGCGCCTACTCCAGCAAAAACTCTAATCGCCCATGCTCTCGCCCCATAATTATAATCGTCCAGGTTTTCCAAAAGATGGGGAACAACAGCTTCACCAATATTAATTAAACCATCCACAGCAGCAACGGCTGCTCCTGGGTTATTGTATTTAAGAACATCAATTAAAGTGGGAATTGCAGCGCGATCGCGCACCGCAGCCAAAGCTTCGACTGCATCTAATAAACCCTGAGCCGAATCAGCTCGATCGACAGCTTCTATAAGTTTTTCTATCATTGTTATTTGTTGTTTGTTGTTTGTTATTAGCTATAAAAGACTATCCATCAAATCCATAATTTGCCTACTCCGCTCGGATAGGGCTGAAATTTGATGATTCTCTTGGCGATCGCTGCAAGATTTTTCTAATAGTCCTTTGAGAGCAATTAATTTGAGACTATTTTCTGCTAGGGTATCGGCGATCGCTTCTCCTGCTGGTAGATAACCAATTGCACCCAAGTCTAGTAATGCTGAGCGGCGCAATTGTAAATCGTCTCCTGCTAAGGCTGCAATCAAACGCTCTCCATAAGCTCTATTCCCTGTCAATTGGTACATAGCTCTAGCAGCAGCATATTGAACTTTTTCAGCAAAATGTTCTAAAAATGGTTCAATTAAGGAGCTTGCTTCGATCGCGCCTAGTGTTCCCAAGGCTTCAATGACTGCTTCATAAGGTTGCACGAGATGGGGTTTGCCTGGAAAAAATTGTGCTGCTTCTACACCACCATCCAGTAATTTAATTAAAGCACCAATAGCACGGCGATCGCCCAACATTTCCAAAGCCTGCGCTGCTGATTCTCTGACGTAGTAATCTGGAAATTGCAAGCAACCAATCAAAGGTTCTACCGCTCGTTTATCGTCTAATTTCCCTAAAGCTTTAGCTGCATTTCTTCTGAGGGGATAACCTCCATCTGGCGCTCGATCTTCTTCATCTTCTAACGCTATTAATAACACTTCGATCGCTCGATCTTCTTTTACCCTAAATCTTCCCAACCACCAAGCGGCATAATATCTCAAGCCTAAATCTTCTTTCTGTCTTAAATTGGCGATCGCCTGCTCTACCGTAAGTGAATTATCCTCTCCAGATTCAAAATACTCATCTGACATAAAATCCTACCCTTACTCTCAGTTCCCTCTTCCCTGCTGCCTGCTCCCTACTCCCTGCTCCCTTTTTGAATAACAATGCTCGGAACTGTAAACAAACACTAGCTTGATGGCTGGCATTCGCATACCTTTCCGAGCAGTAAACTCAACTGCTGAATCGATTGAGTTTGAATTTAAGCTACTTAAAGCTTTAACTACCAGTAATACTGGTCGATCTGCCTTGACTAGCTTAGAGCGTTGATAGCGTAATCGATGTAAGAATTAGCTTCAACAGCAGGATCTCCACTCAAACCGTGGTTAGCTTTGATGTACTTGAGAGCTTCAATGTACCAGCTAGGAGACAAATCAAAGCTGCGGTTGATTTCATCAATACCAGCAAGCAAGTATTCATCTAAAGGACCAGTACCACCAGCTACTAAGCAGTAGGTAACCATACGCAAGTAGTAACCGATGTCACGAGCGCATTTTGCTTTACCTTCATTGGTAGAAGCGAAGTTAGGACCTTGAGTGCTGGTGGTGTAAGGAAACTTGCTGTAAACTGCTTGAGCCGCACCGTTGATTAGGTTTTGAGCATTACCAGTTAGAGCTTTAGCAGCTTGCAAGCTAGCACTAGCTTGACGGAAACGACCAAAAGCAACTTGGATTTCGGTGCTGCTGAGGAAACGACCTTGAGAGTCTGCTGCGGAAACTGCTTCGGTTAGAGGGGTTTTCATTTGTTAGGATCTCCCTAATGATTTTGCAAATTTAGTTTTAATTAACGAGTTAATGCTTTGGTATTCGACTAGCTCGATTCCTATGCAACTGCGGCAGCAGCGCGATCGAAATAGCTAGCAATTTCAGAAGCGAGTGCGCTGCAATCGCCAGGAGTAATACCGTTTCTGTCGTTAACAATTGCTAAAGCAGCATCTTTCATTTTTTGAACGCCAACAGCTACGGAAGCGCCAGGAGTACCTAGTGCTTGGTAGGTTTCACGCAAACCGTTTAAGCAACGATCTTCGAGAACGCTAGCGTCGCCAGAGAAAGCCGCATAGGTGACATAGCGCAAAATGATTTCCATATCGCGCAAGCAAGCTGCCATACGACGGCTGGTGTAAGCATTACCACCAGGAGCAATCAAGGCTGGTTGTTCTGCAAACAAAGAACGAGCTGCATTGGTAACGATCGCAGAAGCGTTGCTGGTAATTCTGTTAACAGCATCCATACGCTTGTTGCTTTCAGAAACCATAGCGCTAAGAGCGTCTAGCTGAGAGCCGGAAAGAAATTCACCACGAGCATCTGCTTGGGATACAACACGAGTAAATGCGTCAAACATTCGATCGATCTCCTCTTGAATTGTTTGTACTTAGTTTGATTTTAAGCTGGAATCTTACTTAAAAAACTTCAAGCCGATTGTATTTCTTGCTTGAGAGGATTTAACCAGATTTTTTTGTAACATTTCTTAATGTTGTTCTCATATTAATACTTAAAATAAGTTTTTTCTAAGTATTTCGAGAAAACTTTACGCTTGTTTACAAATCTGGGTAAAGTGTGTCAACCACTATTTGGCTTTAAATTTTGCCTGCGATTTTTCACCCTCAGCTTACTTTTATACAACGCGGTTGGGTCTTTATTTGTTACATCTTGTTAAATT
>CAZJTL010000112.1:0-16556 GCA_964548905.1 uncultured bacterium
TTAGTATTGCTGTTAGCTACAGAATTGCAGTTTGGACGAATAAGAAAAGAACGCTGGGAAGCAAGAACTTTAGATTTAGATTTATTGTTATACGACGATTTAATTTTAAATACACCTAATCTACAAATTCCTCATCCCAGAATGAGAGAAAGAGCATTTGTATTAGTTCCTTTAGCTGAAATTGCAGGCGATCGCCTTGAACCGATCTCAGAAAAATCGATCGCCGAATTAGTAAACAATGTAGACTGTTCTGGTGTTAAAGCACTTGAAATAGGAATTAAAAGGTAGTGGGAGAAATCAATAATATGTCACCAGGAACAGAACCAGCAGAAATTTTACAACAGCGTCTTTTTTATAAGGGTCGTAAATTTGATTACGAAGTAATTAGATTACGCTTACCAAATGGTGTTGAAGGAGATTGGGAATGTGTTCGTCATCCTGGAGGTGCGTTAGTTGTACCTGTTACTCCAGAAGGAAAGTTAGTTTTGGTAAAGCAATATCGTTTTGCTGTTGAGGGAAGAATTTTAGAGTTTCCTGCTGGTACTGTGGAAATCGATGAAGATCCCGCAGAAACAATTAAGAGAGAGATTGAAGAAGAAACTGGATATCGTGCTAACAAGTGGCGATCGCTTGGTAATTTTCCTCTTGCACCTGGTTATTCTGATGAGTATATTTATGCTTTCTTGGCTCAGGATTTGGAAAAGTTAGAAAAACCGCCCGAACAGGATGATGATGAGGATATTGAGGTGGTTTTGATGAGTCCTGAAGCTTTAGAACAGGCGATTTTAGCTGGTGAACCGATCGATGCGAAGTCGATCGCTAGTTTTTTCTTGGCGCGTCCTTATTTAGGGTAGTTTCACGCTCCAGACGCGGAGAGGCTCCAGAAGAAGAGAAGAAAAGTTGCCATCTATTCTCTGAGCAAGATGAATTCGATCCCTTAAGTTGAGAAAGCTAAAATATGATTAGTTTGGGCTTAGTATCTATTAGCTATGACTCTTAGCGATGTTCGTTTGTGGACTGTTGATGAATATCATCGCATGTTGGATGCGAAAATTTTGACCGAGCGCGATCGTGTAGAGTTAATCGGTGGGAAAATAATTTATATGAGTCCGCAGCGTCCCCCTCATTCTGCAACTGTACAACGTGCATCTAGTTATCTTAAAAAGATTCTAGGCGATCGCGCTACAGTTCGCATTCAAGCTCCAATTACTTTATCTATTAATTCCGAGCCTGAACCAGATATTGCTATAGTTAGAAACGACGCTCGTGATTATTTTGATCGCCATCCGAGTGCAGCAGATACTTTTTTATTAATAGAAGTAGCAGATACAACTCTAACTAAAGATATTACTATTAAAGCATCTATTTATGCTGAAGTAGGAATTAGCGAATATTGGGTGCTTGATGTCAACAATCGACAAGTTTATCTATTTCGTCAACCAAAAGAAGATAAATATGAAGAAATGAGTATCTTATCGATAGATTTAGAAATTTATCTATTAGCTTTTCTCGAAACTAAAGTCAAAGTATCTAATTTATTTCCTTGAAAAATAAATGAGGTTGTTTTAACTGTTTCTCAATGCTCGATCTACAAAATTTATGCTTTAAAAAGATCGAGCAAATTAAAGATAGTTATTACTAGAAATATTTATTCAATTGCCGCAATACCAGCTAAATCTAAAATTTTTGCAATTAAATCTTCTTTTTTAACAGCCATCATATGCACACCATGACAGATTTGTTGGGCAAGTTTTACTTGTTCGGCGGCAATTTTCATGCCTTCTTCAAGGGGTTTTTTCGCTTTAGCTAGGCGATCGATTGTCTCTTGGGGAATATTAACCCCTGGAACATAACGATTGATAAAATCGGCATTTTTAGCAGATTTAAGCAGAAAAATACCAGCTAAAATAGGTTTACCGCTATCGACAGCTACTTGAGTCATAAATTTATCCAGGCGATCGAAATCAGTAATTAATTGACTCTGGAAAAACTGCGCCCCTGCTTCTATTTTTCGCTCAAATCGCTTTTGTAAACTCGACCAACTTTTTAATTGAGGATCGACAGCCGCACCTGCAAATAAATCCGTTTGTCCGTCAGGTAAGGGCTTATGATTGAGATCGAAACCACTATTTAGTTCACTAATTACCCTTAATAGCCTTACCGATTCTAAGTCAAACACTGCTTTTGCGTCTGGGTGATCGCCAGCTTTAACTGGATCGCCAGTAAGAGCAAGTATATTACGAATTCCCAAGGCATGAGCGCCCAATAAATCTGCTTGTAAACCGATCGAATTGCGATCGCGACAAGTTATTTGGCAAATTGGTTCAATTTCATGTTGGTGTAAAATCAGCGAAGCTGTCAGCGAAGACATTCTCAATACGGCGCGACTACCATCGGTAATATTGACAGCATGAACTCTTCCTTTAAGAGTTTTTGCCATCGCTAACATATGAGTTGCATCTCCGCCTTTTGGTGGTGCAACTTCAGCAGTAATTAAAAATTCTCCAGTTTGAACGGCGCGACGAAACCTATCTGTCATTGCTATAACTTTGATTTTTCTTAATATTTCTGCTTATTATCGAATTTGTCAAACTACTTTTGCTATTTTTTTCATAAGACTAGTGCAAGAAGGCAGTAGTTTACAATTCTGAAAGAGAGACTTAATGAATAAACACAGATTTTAAACAAATCTGTTCGACAGCAAATAACAGGGATTGTCGTCAATCAAAAATTAAATATCTCTAAGACAAAATTAAAGGCTTTTCGGGCAACTCTCTATCAAATCGAACAAGAAGGCTTATCGGAGAAAAAATGGGGCAATTCACCCGATCTAATCGCTGCGATCGCTGGATTTGCTAATTATGTAGCTATGATTAATCCCGATAAAGGTAGAGAGTTTCTAAAATCGATCGAACGAATTAAGCAGAAATACGACCGTAATTATTTGTAGTATGCTAAATTAGACTTGGAATAGCGATCGAGTTTACAAAGCTGTAGCTTGGGTTCTGTATGCCCAACTGGTGCGCCTACTTGTAGTATGAGCGTATACCGCCGAGTACTCTAACTATTTCACAGCTTGATTAGCTCAGTGGTAGAGCGATTGCCTTATCAGTGATGCGTCACAGGTTCGATTCCTGTATCAAACACCCAAAAGTTAGCTCAATTGGTAGAGCAATCGACTCATAATCGATGTGTAATAGGTTCGATTCCTATACTTTTCACCAAAACCCTCGTCCTGGGTAAGGACACTTTGTTAGGGACAAAGCAAATCGATAGTGATATCGAAAAGTTTTTATTGGAGCAAATCCAATAATATTCTTACATTACTCTGTCATGCAGGTGTTTGCTAACAGTCACGAAGCCAGCGCAACTGTATCTCTCCCTTACTTGAGTTTGTCCTTCGTTTTCCACATCCGTTTCTCTGCGGAGATTCTCGAACTGGCAAACTGAACGGCATATTCGATCGCTGTTTTCTTTCTTGCGATTACCTTCGGAAGGACGCGATTTCGAGGGAAACCTCTGAATTAAGAGGATGCCAAATCTGAATCGAATTCAGATTTGCCGATCTCATCCGTAGCCATCCGTGTAGTTTTGAGAAGATTGTAGCTTTCCTAATCCAGTTTTGGAGAAGCTTTTGCCCGCATCGTCACTGTAAACCCTGTACTGACGGAGTAGAAAAAAATATATTACATGTATTATTTGTAGTATAATTAAAGCCAAGGATAGTAAACTGTCGATGCACTTAAGTTTTTTTATATAGCATTGCTAAATGATATATAGCGTCTCTAAATGAGATATAAACAATTTCTCAGACAAGAGTGCCTATTGCCTATTGCCTATTGCCTTTTGCCTTTTGCCTATCCCCACCAATAAATTTAATTTTGTCCAACTACTTATGTGGTTATCTAATCCTTTCCGTTGGGTGAAATTACCCAAATTATCTCTGCAAATTTCTATGTGGAAAAGCTTTTACATCAAACCTAACGAAATTGGATTTTTATATCATCGCAGCGATTTTAAGAAAATTTTGCAGCCAGGAACTTACACCTATGTTGGTAGACATTGGCAAATTACAACTTTCGATCGCAACAAGCCAGAAGTTCAAATTGACAATTTAGAATTGTTGTTGAGAACCAATACAGCAGAATTAGAAGAATATTTATTAATTGTCAGAACAGCGTTCGATCGCGTCGCTTTAGTACGCTGCGGACAAAATTGGGTAAGTGTCGCACCCAATCAACTCCGTGCTTTTTGGCGTGGTTTTATTGAAGTAGAATCTTATCTGTTCGACTTAGAAGAAAGTTTGGAATTACCTGCTGAGTTTGTCCAGCAATTGCGTGGAATCAATCTAAATGGCTTGAAAAAGTTCCAAATTTCAGAATCTGAGATCGGTTTACTATACATTCAAAATAATTTTGTTCGACCACTTGAAGCGGGAGAATATGCTTATTGGGCTGTCAATCGAGATGTAGCTGTGCGGACTCTTAGTCGTATTCTACCTAACCCCGATTTTCCTTTGGAGGATGTATTAATTGAAAAACACCCCGACTTTGTAGCCCAATACTGCGAAATCTTACAATTGCAGGGACAACAAGTAGCGATCGTGCGCTATCTGGGGAAAGTTATTGCTATTTTGCCACCCACAAGCCGTAAGTTGTTTTGGCAGGGTGTTGAGGTAGAAATTATCGATATTAGCAGTGATGCTAAATTGTCGTCTAATTTAGTCTCGGAATTGATTTCAGGTTCTCAAGAAGTTCTCTTGCTCAGTCATAATAGTTTGCATATTCGCGAAGTACCTACACAGCACGTTGGGTTATTGTACATAAATCAAGAATTTCAAATGCAACTTCAGCCTGGACTACATGCTTGGTGGTTGTTTGGACGCTCTTTTAGTACCGAAGTATTTGATTTGCGCTTGCAAGATCTTGAAGTATCAGGACAAGATATCCTTTCCAAGGATAAAGTACCTCTACGCTTGAATTTAACGGCTGGTTTTCGCATTCAAGATGCACTTAGGGCTAAAAACGGTTTATCAGATGTTTCTGGTTACTTGTACAAAGAGTTACAATTCGCTTTACGTGCAGCAGTAGGCGAACAAACATTAGATGCCTTACTAGAAGATAAAGGAGCGATCGATCGCTCTGTAGCTGAATATATTCGCACCAAAACCGCAGACTATGGAATTGAAGTAGATTCTGTCGGGGTGAAAGATATTATTTTACCTGGTGAGATTAGAGCGATCTTGAGTAAGGTAGTAGAAGCAGAAAAAGCCGCTCAAGCTAACGTCGTCAGACGCAGAGAAGAAACCGCCGCTACCCGTAGTATGTTGAATACAGCAAGAGTGATGGAAGATAATCCTGTCGCCTTGCGTATGAAGGAACTAGAGGTATTAGAACGGATTGCTGAAAAGATCGATCGAATTCAAGTTAATGGTAGCTTGGATAGTATTTTGACTGAGTTGATTCGGATTAATCGAGCAACTTGAAGGATTTCACTTCCAAGACTGGACCAATCATAGCAAAGGTCATGATGTCATCGCGAACTTGTCCTTTGACTTCAACTGTTCCCGAAGCTTGCTCCAATTCTTTTGGAGCATCTTTGAGTTCGTAGGTTGTACCTTCTTTAGTTACTAATGCCCAAACTCCAGTACCGATGTCTTTTTTTTCAACTGTGCCTGTAACTGTAATAGTCATAACGAGAAGAAATGAAATAAGGTTACGGATGAGTGTTGAGATCTGAGGAATGATGTTACTCATAAAGTATACTGGGATTATTTTTTTTTATTTGTCCATTAGTTGTTGTATAGTTCGATTTGCTTGAGAACCATAACCACCACCAAACAAATTGAAGTGATTGAGAACGTGATAGAGATTATAAATCGCTTTACGTTGCTGATAGCCTCGATCTAGCTCCCATACTTGGTTATAACCCCGATAAAAGGCGGCTGGAAAACCTCCAAAAAGTTCGGTCATGGCAAGATCGACTTCACGATCGCCATAATAGGTAGCAGGATCTAAAATGACTGGTTCGCCATCAACAGTGCAAGCAGCATTCCCCGACCATAAATCGCCATGTACTAAAGCTGGTTGAGGCTGGCGAGCGGCTAGTTTTTGTCTAACTGCTTCTACTACTTGGCGATAATCGGGAAAACTACCACCCCTACGTTTAGCTAACTTTAATTGATAGCCGATGCGATATTCGGCAAAAAAATCCGCCCAATTTGATGTCCAATCGTTAATTTGCGGAGTCGAACCAATAGTATTGTTACGTTCCCAACCAAACTGCGAAGCACCACCAAACTTGTGCATAGCAGCCAACTGACGACCCATTGCTTCTGAAGCCTGACTGCTAGTACTACCAAATTCTAACCATTCCATCGCTATATAACTGGAATTATCTGCTATTCCCCAGCAAATTGGTTTGGGAACACGAATACTATTAGTAGCAAGCATTTGTTGCAAGCCTAGCGCTTCGGCTGCAAACATTTCTACTTGAGTGGCTTGATTGAGTTTAACAAAGTAGGTTTGACCCTCACCAGAAACAGCATAGCCTTGATTGATACAACCACCACCCACAGAACGGCGGTTTTCCATCTGAAAGCTTTTTCCTGTAACTTGAGAAATTTCTTGAGCAATTTGTGTCCACATGGTTAGTTTTCTCCCTTGTCTCCCTTGTCTACCTTGTCCTGTCTTAACCCATCAATTTATGGCTGACAGACTATTAGGCGATCGAGATGTCGAACAATTGGGCCAAAATAAATATCTGATTTGAAGAACTAACTTAAAATCTTAAAATAAGAATCGAAGAGATAAGTAAAAAAATGGAAGCGATCGCTATTCCCAGAGGATTTCGAGTCACCCCAGAACAGTTCGAGCAACTGGCATCTGCCGAACAGCTAGCAAGACTGGAGTTAACTGCAACTGGAGAATTGATAGTGATGAGTCCGACTGGCGGAACAGCAGGTAGAAAAAATAGCCGTTTAACCCAGCAACTGAGAAACTGGGCAGATCGAGAGTTAACTGGAGAGGTATTTGATTCTTCTACAGTATTTGTTTTGCCTAATGGAGCAAGAAGAAGTCCCGATGCTAGTTGGATTAAACTAGAAAGGTGGAATCGACTGACTCAAGCGCAACAAGATGGATTTCCCCCGATCGCGCCTGATTTTGCGATCGAGCTAGTAAGTCCTAGCGATTTGAAAAATCAGCGATCTGAAGATCTACAGGCAAAGATGCGAGAATATTTAGATAATGGCGTTAAACTTGGTTGGTTAATCGAGCCATCAGCGCAAACAGTAGAAATATATCGTTTCGGACAGCAAGTAGAGATCTTACATAATCCTCAAACCCTATCAGGAGAAGATATTTTACCTGGATTTACTTTAGATTTAAGCAAGATTTTTTGAATTTCGCGATCGCCGATTCTAGCAAACAAAAATCTCTTACGTCTACGCGATGGTAAACAATGTAGCTGCTGCAAGCGACGCTGTTGTCCGAACGTGATTCCAGAATGTCCATTCGCTCAGATACTTATATGTTCTGCAACTAGATGACCATCCCAAAAAATGCTGTATTATCCGTCCTCATAAACATTACGTAATGTTCTCTCTCCCATTGCTAAGTGCTTTGGATTATCAACCATCCCTGTATCTAGCAGCACCACACCAAAAAGTATTGCCCATCCCTTAGCACGCTTTAGTGTAGCATCAGAAATATTTCCGTAGTCTGCGATCGCTTGTTGGCGTACATTTCGATCCGCAAAAAGCATCCATATAGAAGCAAGATCTGTTGCCAAATCTCCTGATGTAATATCTCCCCAATCGATAATGCCTGATATCTCACCGTTCTCAACTAGAATGTTGCCTGGGTGAAGATCCCCATGTAGCCATGTTGCCCGAACATCAATAGGCGCACTCAAAGCTTCATTCCAAATATTTTTAATCTCTAAAGAAATTAGGTCTGTTTTCGTTTCCAACCTTTGCATACGCTCCTCTACAGAAGCCGCCCTCTGACTTAAGGCTATACCTCGTACTGGATTTACAGGCGCATTTAATGGCGCAGATATATGCAGCGATCGCAGGAATAATGCAAAGGGTGTTGCCTGATTTTGATTGGGTTGCTGTCGAGTGGCAGTCGTACCAGCTAACCACGGCAGGACGCTCCATTTCCAAGGATACCCTCGTCCTGGCTTACCTAATCTGTAAGGAATTGGAACGGGTATAGTTAGTCGATCTGCTAGTACAGGAAGCCAGATTTGCTCATTTTCGATTAATCGAGCTGCTGCTTGGCGACGGGGAAGCCTTACAGACAATCGATCGCCTAGTCGAAATATGGCATTATCCCAACCAGAATCAATGGGATAAATCGTCAGGTGCTTTAAATCTGGATGTTGTTCTGTCAGCAAGCTGTAGACAAGAGGCACATCTATTTCAAGATCCGATCTGGGTGTTCCTATCGACATAGATTTTCTTTCAGTTTTTGCAAACGATCGAATGTTACTATATCGCTCTACCTTCCCACCAATTGAGCCACTTGGGTTCGTGCAGCCGCGATCGATTGAGCTAAACTCGTGCCACCAAACTCGTCATTTTCAACATTAACGAAGGTGATGTCAGTAATGCCAATAAAGCCAAAGATCGTTCTCAAATAAGGATTTTGATAATTTAGCTTTTCGTTGCGCTCACCAGGTTCAAAACCAGCATCGCCTCGCGCCGTGATAATAAACATTTTCTTTCCCAGTACGAGCGGCTTGTAAGGATTTGCAGAATCCTCTGGTTCAAAGGCAAAGGTTCGCCCAACTCTGACACTTTGGTCGATATAAGCTTTAAACCCACTAGGAACGCTGAAATTGTACATGGGGAATGGGATGGCGACCGACATCTCGATAGGTGATGATATCGTTAGGATGAGTCTGTTTCCAAGCCTCAACAAATTCTCTTGTGAGCCTGCGAGAGTGAGAGCGATCGCCTCTGGAACTGGAATCGATGTGTAATAAGTGTGTCATAGTTACTTCTGGATAATTACCATTCCAGTTTAGGTAAACCATCCAAGCTCAACTATCTAATTCTGGTGAAACTATCAAAATCTTGGGATCTATTTTTAAGGTAAATGTGAATACAATCAAAATTAGAAGAGTTAAGTTGGCATCATGAAGACTCCCTCCACCGATCGGATTGAATGTATGTACTCGTCCATTTTGTCCAGCCGCAACCAGGGATGGGAAAACATTTTAATAGAGCAGTTCCAAAACCCTGCGGGAGAAGGAAAAACTTATTACAGCGACGAACACGCTATTTGTTTGTCCCTTGCACCTCGTCCAGTTCGCTTTTTACAAATTAAGGGGGACAAAACTCACACGAGCCTGTATGGTAAAGGAGACATTTCTGTAACCCCTGCTAAGACAGCGTTTTTTGCTCGTTGGGATGGAGACGATCTATATTTACAGATTCGGATTGCATCTAGTTTCATCCAAAATGTTGCCAGAGAAGCCCTCGATCGAGATCCCGATCGCTTGGAATTAATCCCCGAATTTAGGATTCGCGATCCTCAGCTTGAAGCGATCGCCCTTATGCTACTCGCCGAACTCAAACAGGATAATTTAGGTGGTAAGCTTTACATCGATTCTCTGGTAAATATCTTGGCAATACATTTACTCAGAAAATATACGGCTTCTAAACCACACCTCCCGATTTATGAAGGTGGATTACCCCAACGTCAGCTTATGCAAGTCTTAGAATACATCCACGAATATTTGGATCGAGACATCAAGCTGGCAGATTTAGCTCAATTGCTAGGCATGAGCCAATTTCATTTCAGCTACCTATTTAAGCAAGCGATCGGGACTTCTCCTTACCAATATTTACTTCAACAACGAGTTGAAAGGGCAAAGCAGTTATTGAGACAAACAGATCGATCGATTATGGATATTGCTTTAGAGTGCGGTTTCAACAGTCATAGCCATCTGAGCAAACAGTTTCGACAGTTTACAGGTATGACACCGAAAGCTTACAGAGTAAGCTAAATACACATCGAAATATATTTTGGTTGTTTTTTGACTTTAGTTTCTTGTTTAAGCCCCAAACAATGAACTATGAACCATGAACTATGAACTATGAACTATGAACCTCAACGTTAAATACCTCCGCAAAAGCAACAGCTATATCTTTTTTAACCCGATCGATCCCGATTTCTGGTAAAAACTGTGCAATGCTTCCTACTGGTTTATCGACGATACCGCAGGGAACTATATCTTGAAAACCACTGAGATCTGGGCAAACATTTAAGGAAAAACCGTGCATAGTAATCCAACGGCGTACTTTAATCCCGATCGCGGCAACTTTGTATCCTTCCAACCAAATACCAGTTAAACCTGGAATGCGATATCCCTCTAAACCGTAATTGCTCAAGACGCGAATAATCACTTCTTCTAATTGCCTGAGATACCAGTGTAAATCCTGCTGGTAGTAGCGCAGGTTGAGAATGGGATAGCCGACAATTTGCCCAGGACAATGATAGGTAACTTCGCCTCCTCTTTCGACGCGATAAATTTGGCGATCGCTGTTATTGGGGTCGAATTTAAGAAAATCGAGACTGGCTCCTGTTCCCAAGGTATAAACTGGCGGATGCTCTAATAAAAGCAAAATATCTTCTAAATTTGCCTTAAAAATTCTTTGTTCGACATGCGATCGTTGCCATTCCCAGGCGACGGCATAAGGTACTAAACCCAAATATTCAAGCAGACATGCTCTTTTTTGAGCAGTCCCATCATGGTTAAAATCATGGTTTTGTTCGAGCAATTTAAAGAATCTTGAAGTTATATAAAGGAAAAATAAAAAGAATTCTTAGATAGATGTTTTAGATAATACAAAATGTTAGTCTAAGATTATAAGTTACAACAAATCAAATAGTTTCTCAAGGGTAGATTAAATCATAAGTAATTCTCTGCATTCAAGCTGGCTATGGAGGTTGGCAATAGCAGGAAACTAACAAGTATTGAACCGAACGACTAATTAAGCAGTTTCTCTACTGCATTTTATCCAATTAGTTATTTATCGATTGAACTAGTTGAAAAGTCGGTTTAACTATTGAAACTTTTTAGATCGAGGGAGAGTAATTAACAACAAAATTTTGGGAAATCCAAAATTACTTAAATTAACATATCGCTCCAAAACGACAAATGAAGTATCGGCATTATTCAAGTCCAGCAAGTAGATAAACTACTGCCCCTATTTTCTCAAACGAATACAACTTAATAAGATGGAGTATCTGGTATGAAGCTTTTGATCCAGGGCAACAACATTTCAGTCACCGATGCTATTCACGACTACGTTCAACAAAAGCTAGAGAAAGCTGTTAGTCACTTCAATAATATTACTACGAAAATAGACGTTCATTTATCTGTAGCCAGAAATGCTCGCATAGCCGACAAACATAAAGCAGAAGTAACCGTATATGCGAATGGCACAGTCATTCGAGCGCAGGAGGGAAGCGAAAATCTATACGCCAGCATTGACATGGTATCTGATAAAATCGCCCGACAGTTGCGTAAATACAAGGAAAAACATCTATACAAAAAAACTCATGCCCAAGTAAAAACTGCTGAGGTTTTGGAAGCAGAACCAATTCAAGAAGATTTAATTGGCGATCGTAGTGTCGAATTACCAGATGAGGTTGTTCGAGTTAAGTATTTTGCTATGCCGCCGATGACTGTTGAGCAAGCATTGGAACAATTGCAAATGGTAGATCACGATTTTTATATGTTCCGCAATAGTGCTACCAATGAAATTAACGTGATTTACACTCGCAATCATGGTGGTTATGGTGTGATTCAACCTCGCCAAAATAATGGTAATGCCAATGGCAATCAAAATGGTTTTCACTAGAATTGGGGGCTAGGGATTAAAAAATAAATTTTTGTAGGGACGTTCCATGGAACAATTCGGAGGTTCTCTCCGAAGTCCCTACAATTTTTTTTGACAAGTATCTATCGCAATTTCGCTCCAATCTTCTTACGCAACTCAACCCAATTTTTTTTATTGTCCTAAACCTTGAGAATATAGCAAATTCATTATTTCTTCGATCGCGCGATCGTCTAATACATCTTCAGATCGATCGCTTGCTTTATTAGTTGCTAAAAGTTCCTCTTGTTTCAGAGAACTAGAACAATAGTTAGATTGAGGCGCATTTCTGTCGCTTGCATTGGGAGTAGGATAAGCAGTCAGCACGATTTGACCCTTTTCGTTCATCATCATTCCTCGTGCAGGAATAACCTCATCAGAAGAGAAAGTTTTCTTATTCTCATCTAAACTAATTGGTTCTCCTCCGCCTTTCTGCTCCTGTGCATCTGAGCCTCTCTGCCCCCCTGATACCTTTTCCCCTGATAGATAACTACTATTAAGCGGTTTAGTTGGATCGGCAGGCATACCGCCACGTCCTGTTATAGTAAAGCTATTAGCGATCGTACCACTTCCATCAGTACCACAAGCTTGAGCTACTGTTTCGTCTGGTTCGACTAAGTTTTCAGAAGTTTTTGTTCTTTCTTTGGCAGGATCTAGCTGTTCGGTATTGAGGTTAATATTGCCGCTTAACTGGGGGTCGGCAGAAGTGGAGTTGATATCGTTTTCACCGTTATTTGAGAGAGTTTGAGGATCTACTTCAATAGACTGAATGCGCTCTTTGTTGAAACCATAAACTCTTTGAGCATTAATATTAATTTGTCCACCTTTTCCTGCTTGGGCAGTAGCGATGATATCGTTATTTTGTTTGGGAAAAGCGACGACAAAACCATCAGGAGCAGTAATGGTAATGTTTCCACCGTTAGCGTCACCAGTTCCTTGAGTAGAGATCGAGCTATTATTACGCATCGTTAATTTGTCATCAATGTTGAGGTTGATGTTGCCACCTTCACCGAATGATGTAGCTGCCCTTATAGTTCCACGATCGAGATTAATAGAATCAGCCTTTACCTCTAGATTGCCAGCAGTTCCCGATTCATCTAAAGAAGAAACTGAAATTCTCCCCTGATTGGCTATTTTTAACTCTCCAGTTTCAATTTTTACATTTCCTCCTCTTCCTGTAGCTCCCTCTTTAACCTCAGAACCCAAAAAGCTTTTACTTCTAAAACCTCCTTTAGAACCTCCAAATGCATTAGCATCTTCTATTCCTGATACTTCGATTGAGTCACTAGCTTTCACCGTTAAAGTGCCAGCATTACCTTCACCAAAAGTAGAAACTGATACTTGACCACCATCTTTAATCCTCAAGCGATCGGTTTCAATAGTCAAATTACCAGCATTACCTTTACCTTTGGCGAGAATCTCAGACGAATTAGGTCTTCTTGCTAGAGAAACTTCAGCAAATATGCCAGTAGAAAAAAAGTTATCGATTGGTGTTTCAAACACATCTATGTCGGAAGCACGAATGGTTAAATCTCCTGCATTTCCCTCTCCAAAAGTAGAAACTTGAACTTTACTACCATCGCTAACACTCAAACGCTTTGTTTCAATAGTTAAATTGCCTCCGTTTCCTGTTCCTTGTGGATTGACTTGAGCAAATAATCCACTAGGAGAATCACCTTCTCCACTCAATTCTACTGAGTCAGAAGCACGAACAATTAAATCTCCTGCATTTCCCGCACCATTGGTAGAAACCGATACCTGTGCGCCATTACTTATTGATAAGTTTTTGGTGGTAATATCAACTCCACCAGCATTACCAGATGCTTCTGAAAAAATATTATTTCTGATAAAGCTATTATTTGCAATCGTTAATGCTTCTGAAGCATTGAGTTTAATATCTCCAGATTGAGCATCGATCGAGCCTAATTTGCTCAATATTCCCGCATTAAGAGAACTATTATCTATCTCTATGTTCTGTCCAGTAATCACTATATCACCGCCACCACCAGCAGTAACATCTACAACTGCGGTATTTTCGAGCTTGATATTTCCAAAAGAATCGATCGAACTGTAATCGAATACTAAACCGTTTTCTGTTGAGTTAAAAACAACCTTTCCTGAACCTTGGACATTTCCAATCTCAATACGTCCACCTTTTGCTGTTAGGTTTCCATCATCTAACAACACGTCTCCACCTATTAAAGCTAGAGTTTGTCCTGGGTTAACTTGCAGTCCAACATTTCCACCAGTGACATTAGTTTCGCCATTTGGATTTTGTGCAACAGAACGATTAACAATATTCCTTGGATTATCCCGCAAATTCAAACCAATTGGTGCATTAATCCTCAACAAAGGCGATGCTTGTAAATTCGTAGCGCTAAATTCCGTTCCATCATCAAACAATAAACTATCTGCCGTACTCCCCAAAAACGAACCACCAATATTCAAACTAGCATTTGGTCCAAAAACAATACCAGCAGGATTAATCAGAAATAAATTAGCAGCACCATTAGCCTTTAATAAACCATTAATTTCCGAAATCTTGCCACCCGTCACCCGATTGATGATATTGACAATATCAGGAGAATTAAGAAAATTAGCCGAACCACCATTAGGAACAGAAAAATTGCCAAAACTGTGAAAAAGATTTCCTCCCGCTATATCTCCCCCATTAATATCAAAATTACTGCCATCTAGTGTAGTTACATTAGTCGCAGTTGTTCCATCGCTAGTAATCGGTGCTTCTTGTGCCACTACTGACGCAGGTAAGGAATACAAAGAAAGAAGCGCAAGTATAATCCTATTTAGCTCTGCTTTGAATGCCATAGTGCAGCTCTTAAAGTAAGAGGAGAAAAGCTAGAAAGATTTGGTAATCTTATCAATTCTTAGAATAGATTACTAAGTGCCTAAACAAAATTAATTACACAAATTGTATTTCCTCTTGCCTTTTGCAAGAAAGCCTTTTGCTACCCCCACCTGTAAATTTAATTTTGTGCAATTACTTAAATAATAATCTATATAATTCGTTTGCTAGCTAATTTAAGATATAATTAAAAGTTTTTCATCTAATCAGCTTAGTTTTTTCAGCCAAATGTAGGGGCAAGGCAGAGAAGATTTTAAATTCTTCCACCCCAATTCTTCTCGATTGAAATTTAGGTTTAAACCAGTTGAATTCAGATTTAAACCGATGAGTTTCTTCAGTCTTAACAAATCACGTCCTAACACTAATAACCTATCCTTAGATGGCAATATCTTGATCGTCATTAGTATTGCCTTAACCGCAGTGTTAGGGGTAATGAGTGTTAACCCAATCTTGCCAGCCGTAGCAAAATCTTTGAATATTCCCGCCCAATCTGTTGGGCTAATCATGACAAGCTATTTGCTTCCTGTTGCTATTGGCACACCCATTTTTGGTGTTTTAGCCGATCGCCTTGGTAGAAAAAATATTCTCGTTCCTTCTTTACTAGTTTTTGCTCTTGGTGGAATTTTAAGTGCATTTGCACAAGATTTTCGCAGTCTCATAGAGTGGAGATTTTTACAGGGACTTGGTGCTGCTAGTCTGGAATTTTTGCAATTAGCTGCGATCGCCGATATCTATAAAGGTAGGATGCTACCTGTAGCGATGGGATTAAATGCTGCCGCGATCGGACTCAGTGCTACTGTTTATCCTATGATTGGTGGTGGATTGGCACAGTTAAGTTGGCGCTACACTTTTCTGCTATCTGCTGTAGCTATTCCTCTGGCGTTATTAGTAATGTTTAAGCTCAAGCTTCCTCAAAGGCAAACAAAGACTAAAGCTGTTCCCTTAAAAATTTATCTCAAAAACGCCCTCAAAAGCATCAGCAATCGTCACGTACTTGGCTTAATGTTGGCAATACTTGCCTTATTTTTCCTCGAATTCGGTATTTGTTTTATTTGTGTACCAATTTTTGCCAATTCTCTTGGTGCTTCTAGTGCGACAATTGGTATCCTACTTGCCTGTATGGAAATTTCTCTTGCTTTAGTAGCACCACAATTAGGATGGTTAGTACAGAGATTCTCTGAGTTTAGTTTAATCAAATTCTCTTTTGTTATTTCTGCTTTGTCCCTAAGTCTAGTTCCATTAATGAATAATGTTTGGTTCCTATTTATACCGCTTATCCTGTTTGGTGCAGCTCAAGGTATTGCTATGCCACTAATTCAAACCTCATTAGCGCAGCTTGCACCCAAAGACTATCTAGCTGGATTCATGTCGTTGAATGTGACGGTGCAGTCTTTAGGACGAGCTTTAGGCCCGATTGTTGCAGGAATTGCCTTTGGCGTTTTAGGTTTGCGAAATGTTTTCTATCTTGGCGGTGGTTTTGCTCTTGTCACTATCTTGTTGCTCAATCCTTTCCTGAAAGTAGGAAATAGAGAAGGAATAGGTAGTAGAGAACAACTACGTTATTAAGGTGTTGCTGATTCGATCGATGAAATCGAGAGTAATAGTGTGTAGCTATCAGCATTTCAGCTATCAGCATTTCAGCTATCAGTTATCAGCTATTAGTTTTTTGCCTCCTGCCTTCTTCAGGGGTGACAGCTAAGCAAATCAGTTCAATTTTCTCATTCAATTTATCTCAATTAAAGACCTTGACACTCCAACGGCTATAAGCGCGTTGGATTCTTAAGAGAAAAGAATCCTTAA
>CAZJTL010000113.1:0-16282 GCA_964548905.1 uncultured bacterium
GAAATTTCTAATCTTAAATTTAAATGGCAAAAATGAGGAATTTGTGAACCAACAAGTTTCTTAATGCGGAATTAAGAATAACCTGAGTTCGGGATAAGCTTAGCTCTCAGCCGTCAGCCATCAGCAGTCAAGAGAAGGCGGGAGGCAGGAGGCAGAAGGCAGGAGGTTTTAAAGTCAGAAGTCAGAAGTCAGAAGTTTTTTTAATTGCGAAGTGCGAACCCGCGCCACTGCACGGGCGAATTGCGAATTGATATGGCAGGAGGGAAACAACTGAAAGCTGATAGCTGATAGCTGATAGCTGATAGCTACTCTCCCTTTAAGCAACAGGCAAAAATTACTATAAAAATCCCAAACCGAAAACCTTCAATAGCGATACAATAAATCCCTGTCAAGTAATTCTGTATCTCCTATGTCCTGCCCCTTCTCTCCAGAAGAAATCGCTGCTGAAGGCATTAAACCCGAAGAATACCAAGAAATTGTCAATCGTTTAGGTCGTCATCCTAACAAAGCAGAACTAGGAATGTTTGGTGTAATGTGGTCGGAACATTGCTGTTACAAGAATTCTCGACCATTACTAAAACAATTTCCCACCACAGGCGAACGCATTTTAGTCGGACCTGGAGAAAATGCTGGTGTAGTAGACTTAGGAAACGGACTGAGATTAGCTTTTAAAATCGAGTCCCATAACCATCCTTCAGCCGTGGAACCGTTTCAAGGCGCAGCTACAGGTGTAGGAGGGATTCTCAGAGATATTTTTACTATGGGTGCGCGTCCGATCGCGATCCTTAATTCTCTTCGTTTTGGTGACTTAGAAGATGCGCGTACCAGACGCATATTTCATGGTGTAGTTGAAGGTATTTCACACTATGGTAATTGTATAGGAACGCCCACAGTAGGCGGTGAAGTTTATTTTAACTCTGCTTACAATGGCAATCCTTTAGTCAATGCTATGGCATTGGGTTTAATGGAAACAGGGGCGATCGTTAAATCTGGTGCTGCGGGAATTGGTAATCCAGTTCTCTATGTCGGTTCGACTACAGGAAGAGATGGTATGGGTGGTGCTAGTTTTGCTAGTGCCGAATTAACTGATGCATCGATGGACGATCGCCCTGCGGTACAAGTAGGCGATCCTTTCTTGGAAAAATCTCTAGTTGAAGCTTGTTTGGAAGCTTTTAAAACTGGTGCGGTTGTCGCCGCACAGGATATGGGTGCTGCTGGTATTACTTGCTCTACTTCTGAAATGGCAGCTAAAGGCGGTGTTGGCATCGAATTGGATTTAGATCGGATTCCAGTCAGAGAGACAGGAATGATTCCTTACGAATATCTCCTCTCAGAATCTCAGGAGAGAATGTTATTTGTTGCCCATAAAGGCAGAGAACAGGAATTAATTGATATCTTCCATCGTTGGGGACTCCATGCTGTAGTTGCAGGAGAAGTAATTGAAGAATCGATCGTCAGAATTTTGTTTAAAGGAGAAATTGCCGCAGAAATACCAGCTACTGCATTGGCAGACAATACCCCAATCTACCATAGAGAAATTTTAGCAGAACCACCAGAATATGCACAAAAAGCTTGGCAATGGACTGATGATTCTTTACCTGTTTGTTCGATCGCTGGTATTGAAATAGAAGGCAAACACAAAAGCTGGAGTCAAATTCTACTGCAACTTTTAGATACACCCACCATTGCGTCTAAACATTGGGTTTATCGTCAATACGACCATCAAGTGCAAAATAATACGGTGTTATTGCCTGGTGGTGCTGATGCAGCAGTAGTAAGGGTACGTCCGATCGATGCCAAACCTGGGGACTGTCAGATTGGAGTGGCAGCAACTACGGATTGCAATTCTCGCTATGTTTATCTCGATCCCTATGAAGGTGCCAAAGCAGCAGTAGCAGAAGCAGCCAGAAATCTGAGTTGCGTTGGTGCAGAGCCTTTGGCTGTCACCGATAATCTCAATTTTGGTTCTCCTGAAAAGGCGATCGGCTATTGGCAATTAGCCTCAGCTTGCCAGGGTATTGCTGAAGCTTGCCAAGCAATGAAAACCCCTGTAACTGGTGGTAATGTTTCTCTTTACAATGAAACCGTCGATGCCGATGGCAATCCCCAACCAATTTATCCTACTCCTGTAATTGGCATGGTTGGTTTAATTCCAGATATTACTAAGGTTTGCGGACAAGGTTGGCAACAAGAAGGAGATTTAATTTATTTACTAGGCATGAATTTAGGGCAAACAGATGCCAATTTAGGGCAACCACAAGGGATTGCCCCTACACCCTACACCCCACACCCTACACCCCACAACCCACAACCCACAACCCAACCAGGGCAACCACAAGGGATTGCCCCTACACCCTACACCCCTACATTAGGTGCATCTGAATATCTCGCCTCAATTCACAAAATTATTGCAGGTAAACCACCCAAAGTAGATTTCGATCGCGAACGCCGTGTACAAGAAGCTTGTCGTTATGGTATTCGTCAAGGATGGGTGCGATCGGCACACGATTGCGCTGAGGGAGGGTTAGCAGTTGCTGTGGCTGAAAGTTGTATCAGTAATCAATTCGGTGCCAAAATTCATCTATCAACTACAACCAGATGGGATCGATTACTTTTTGGCGAAGCTGCTAGCTCGATCTTAGTCTCAGTTAAGCCAGAAATAGCTAATGAATGGGAATTTTATCTAAACAAAGTGCTAGAAAATAATTGGCATAAAATTGGCTCAGTAGCTGAAAAAGAAGGGAATTTGGAAATTTTAACTGATGATAACCAATACTTAATTAATGTTAAGATTGACGACATCAAAGCTTGTTGGTTGCAAGCGATCGAGAAAAGATTAAAGGTTTAAATCAAACAAATAGAAAATTCTTCGATCGCAATTGTACCAAGTCCGATAAAGTATTATTAAGGCTATTTTAAAGAATTATTAATAAATTCTAAGCACGATTAAGATCTAGACTTTTACCTCAAAAATCTACTGCCGCTATTAGGAGCCAAGCTAAAGCATGTTCCCCAATGATTCTTTCTATTGCGAAGATGACTGTACCAATCATCAGGACAACTTCGATTTGCGATCGGATAAACCTGAAGAGGCATGTGGAGTCTTTGGCGTATACGCACCAGAAGAAGATGTCGCCAAGTTGACTTATTTTGGTCTTTTTGCATTACAGCATCGCGGACAAGAATCGGCTGGAATTGCCACTTTTGCAGGGAATAGCGTATACTGCCACAAAGATATGGGACTAGTTTCTCAAGTCTTTAAAGAAGACATTTTAAATAAATTACCAGGCTCTTTAGCAGTAGGTCACACACGCTATTCTACTACTGGTTCTAGTCACAGAGCTAACGCTCAACCAGCAGTGGTGCCAACTCGTTTGGGAGCGTTAGCATTAGCACACAATGGTAATTTAGTCAATACCAAAGAATTACGAGAAGAGTTAACCAGACGCAATTGCGATTTTAATACCACTACCGATTCAGAGATGATTGCTGTCGCGATCGCAGACGAAGTAAATCAAGGCAAAGATTGGTTAGAAGCGGCGGTTAGTGCTTTTAAGTTATGTTCTGGTGCTTATAGTTTAGCGATCGCCACACCTGTTGGTGTAATGGGAGTTCGCGATCCCAATGGCATTCGTCCTCTAGTGATTGGTACTTTAGCTGGTAATCCCACTCGTTATGTCCTTGCTTCAGAAACTTGTGGTTTAGATATTATTGGTGCAGAATATCTGCGTGATGTCGAACCAGGGGAACTAGTCTGGATTACTGAAGAGGGAATGTCTTCTCTACATTGGGCAAAACAAACGGAAAGAAAACTGTGCGTGTTCGAGATGATCTATTTTGCTAGACCTGATAGTATCATGCACGAAGAAACTCTTTATAGCTATCGTTTGCGCTTGGGAGAACAGTTAGCAAAAGAATCTTACGTTGAAGCAGATTTAGTCATGGGTGTTCCCGACTCTGGAGTACCAGCAGCGATCGGTTATTCTCGTAAATCTGGAGTACCCTACGGTGAAGGTTTAATCAAAAACCGTTATGTAGGAAGAACTTTTATTCAACCAACCCAAAGCATGAGAGAGTCTGGCATTCGTATGAAGCTAAATACTCTCAAAGATGTGTTAACAGGTAAGCGGGTAATTATCGTTGACGATTCGATCGTGCGTGGCACTACCAGCCGTAAAATTGTTAAAGCATTGCGGGATGCTGGCGCTAGTGAAGTACATATGAAAATTTCTTCACCACCAGTAACACACCCCTGCTTTTATGGCATTGATACTGACACTCAAGATCAATTAATTGCAGCGACAAAATCGGTTGAGGAAATCAGAAAACAAATAGGTGTAGATACATTGAGTTATCTGAGTTGGGAAGGGATGTTAGAAGTGACACAAGTAGATACTAAGAGTTTTTGTTCTGCTTGCTTCACTGGCGACTATCCGATCGCGATTCCAGATAACGTTAAACGCGCTAAATTAATGTTGGAAGAAATAAAAGTATAGTTATGTCGCGCTTGCATTAATTGGATGGTTGAGATAGGGATTAGGGCGTAGGGGCGGGTTTAGACGATAAGTTAATGGCTTCAACTCAAAAATCATCAGCAAAACCCGCCCTTACAAGGGGTTAGGGAAATCTAGAATAGACCGTAGTAAATCCTTTAGGATTTATTTTCGTAGTAAATCCTTTAGGATTTACCTTAAATTTGTGCTAACTGTTTAGTTTTTCAGTTAGACTTTTAAGCCATGATTGTCTAAACTATGCCCCCATGACTGCATCAAAACTATCTCGGCTGAATTGGTTACGCCATCAAAACCGTCCTCATCTTTCTATGCAACTGGCGATCGCAGGATCGGTAATTACTTCAATCTTTATTCTGCTTGCTGTCACCGCACCTAGTTTGCAAGCTTGGGGATGGTTACAAGATCCGACTGAATCCTTAGCCAATCCCATCCACGAACCACCAGGCTTAGAATATTGGTTTGGTACTACCCGTCAAGGCTATGATGTTTTCTCTCGGACTATTTTTGGCACGCAAGCAGCCCTGCAAGTTGTAGTTTTGGCAACAACCCTCAGTTTAATCTTGGGCGTTCCTCTAGGGCTAATTAGTGGCTATCTAGGCGGTAGAATCGATCGCATTTTGCTGTTTGTGATGGATACAGTCTATACACTACCAGGATTATTGCTTTCTGTCACCCTAGCGTTTGTAGTTGGTAGAGGTATTTTAAACGCCGCGATCGCCCTCAGTATTGCCTATATTCCCCAATATTATCGAGTTGTTCGCAACCACACCACCAGCGTTAAAACCGAATTATTTATCGAAGCAGCACAGGCATTAGGGGCAACTCCCACCAGAATTCTGTCAAAGTATTTATTTTTTAACGTAATTCAGAGTGTTCCAGTGCTGTTTACTCTTAATGCTGCTGATGCTGTTCTCATTTTAGGTGGATTGGGCTTTTTAGGCTTAGGATTACCTCCCGATGTACCCGAATGGGGTCACGATCTGAAATTGTCATTAGATGCTTTACCTACAGGTATTTGGTGGTCGGCTTTATTTCCAGGTTTGACAATGACACTGATGGTAACGGGTTTATCTTTGTTGGGAGAAGGTTTGAGCGAAATTGTTAACCCGCGATCGAGAAGATAAGAGCTACTTTAATACTTGATTAAACTAATTACAGGCAGATTGGGAAGCTTCTCGCGACCGCCTAAATCTTTTAATTCAATAATAAAACCGAAACCTAACACATGAGCGCCAATGGTTTCAACTAAGTCTGCTGTCGCTTTTGCCGTTCCTCCAGTCGCAATTAAATCGTCTACAATCAGAACTTTAGAACCAGCTTTAAGGGCATCTTGATGCATTTCTAGAGTATCTGTGCCGTATTCTAAATCGTATTCGACTGAATGAACCGCAGCAGGAAGTTTTCCTGGTTTACGGACTGGGATAAAGCCTGCTTGCAATTGATAAGCTAAAGGTGGGCCAAAAATAAAACCCCGCGATTCCATGCCAATAATGTAATCGGGTTGCAAACCAGCGTTTTGACATTCTTGTGTCAGACTATCGATGGTGTAGCGCAAACCTTCTGCATCACTCAGTAGAGTTGTAATATCTCGAAAGATAATTCCTGGTTTGGGAAAGTCGGGAATATCGCGAATTAGAGATTTTAGATCCATAAGAAAAAGTCAATTATTGCAGTATAAATAAGTATCTATGGCATGATTGCACCAGAGAATAATTTGTTACTCTGTATTAGCAAAACTAACGTCAAAAAAATAGTAGTATAAGCCAATTATTTTAAAATGAGCCAATCAGCAAGTATATTAAACAATCCTAGTTATCCCGAACCATCTCATCAAAATAGCTTAGAACTTCTGCCCGATATTCAACTATCGGCGCAAACTTGTTCCCATCGAACTGCACAACAAATCGATTTACTGTTGCTAGCATTAGAGGCTCTGGAGTTAGGTGGGTCAGAATATATGTTAGCAGCAGCTCAAGAATTAGGATTGCAAAAAATTATTAAAAATAGAGTTACTTTATGGCGTTTACGTTCTACTAATCCTTGGCGGCGTTCCTATCGTCGTAATTCTCTGAAGCTAGACGAAGCTAAAGCTTTAGTGACAACAATCGGTGAAAGGGCAAAAAAATTAACGATTTTGATTAGACAGTTATTGATCGCCGAACAGCAAATGCGAGAAAAAGGACTACCGCTAGAAAATCATTTTCGTCTCTCAGAATATCTAGAACGTTTTCGCGCTCATTTTCGTAGTCGGATGAATCCTCGCCGTGCTAAAGTATCAGTCTATCTTTCCTCTGAAGAACAATTAAACGAGTTAGCACTATCGCTTCTAAGTAAATTGTTGTTTTGTACGGGAACTAAGGGAATAGAGCGTCTTTGGATTAGCTTGTTTGACGGAGAAGTGGCATGACAATTACAAGAAAATACAGTCTACCTAACTGCACTTTGGTATTGGAAGGATTGAGCGATAATCCAGTTGATAGTGGTTCTACAACAGGATTGATGTCAATTTTAGTCAATGCAGAATGCCATTTTCTTGGTTCTAAGCAGTTGTTGAGCGGTGGTAGAGTTTTTTTTGAAAGTTTGGTTAAAGCTGTCAACGCCTATGCTCAAGGCTTTTTAAGCGGACTAAATCATCCTCTTTCAGCTTCAGAAAATGCTGCCATAGTCCATCTAGAAAAAATCGGCGATCGCAATTTTCATCGTTTGACTGTCGAACCAGAACCAAATAGTAACGGGGAACGCAAAGAAATTGAGTTAACCACCGTACAACTATTCGATTTAGTTGAAGCGATCGATCAATTTGTGGCTGACAGTCGCACTTTACCAGATTTAAATCCAAACTTGCAGCCTTTAAGCAGGCGCTATCGTCAAGCAGAAGAACCTTTAGTACAAAGAGCTACACCTGTTGCATTAGGGGTTGTTGGTTTAGCTGCTTGTGCGTTTGCTTTTTCCCTAATTCCACCACCAGAAATTCGCAAATCGGAACCAAAACCACAATCTAATCCCAGTCAAACTCTACCGCGATCGACTCCTTCGACAACTGAAACCGCTCCTCCATCAACAACACCCTCTAATAATCCCAATCCGAATAATGCTCCCGCTCCGACCGAAATTCCCGTTACTCCATCTGGGAAATAAGTTGCGATCGCACACTTTTGATTGCTGCGATCGCTATCCATTCAACCGACATTCCGCAGCAATAGGAAAATGGCTGAATCAGGAGCAGCTTTGTAATGGAATAAACAACCAAGCGATTACTTATTATGATATAGCCGTTTCAATTGATGAGGAGAAAATCTCAAGTAATAGCCAATAACTATTAGTTGATTGATTAAAGTAGTTTTGAGAACGCCAAGTTTTTGCCAACGGCGACTAGAGGTAATGACTGCGACTGAGGCAATTTGAATTTTTCCCACACGCTTGAGACGTTGAATTAACTCAAAATCTTCCATAATGGGCAGATTAGAAAAACCGTCCATTGCTTGAAAAGTATCTTTTTTCAAAAAAATTGCTTGATCGCCGTAAGGAAGAGAACAAGATCGCGATCGCCAGTTGACCATTGTTTCTACTACTCTTAAAGATGGTTGCGATCCGTCAATTTTTAACCCAAAAGCACCAGCGACAACATCGGTTCCTAATAAAATTTGTCTGACTATTTCTGGAGAGTTTTCTGGTAATAAAGTATCGGCATGAAGAAACAGTAAAATATCTCCTGTCGCGATCGCCGCGCCTAAATTCATTTGATTGGCACGTCCAGGCGTATCGGCAATAATTACTCGAACCTGCAAATTTTGAGCTAATTCAACCGTGCGATCGCTGCTACCACCATCAACTACAATGATTTCTAAATCTTGATTGGTAATTAGTGTTAATAAAGTATTTTCAATAATTTCTGCTTCGTTAAAAACAGGGATGATGATGCTAATTTTTTGAAGCTTATGGATCATATAGCGTTTCTATTTGAGTTGTAAAGAGCGTTGGTGAAGGAAGGAAAAAGGCACTCAGTCATATAAAAACTACAAATATTTAAAGCTCGATCGCCCTTATGAGAAATTGAATCGAGATTATAAAATGATGGCGAGTGTCAGGAATTTAGTGATAACAACTGGCTGATAGCTCTGGGGAACGTTGACTAGCATTTGGAGTTGGATAAGCAGTGAGAATGATTTCTCCCTTTTCATTGACAATCATTCCCCGTGCGGGAATAACTTGATCAGAAGAGAAAGTTTTTTTATTCTCATCTAGACTAATAGCGTCTTCCTCATTCTCTCTATTTCTCTGCTTCTCTTCTTCTCGGCTCCTCTGCTTCTGAGCTTCCCTGCTTCCGAAGTCTCCTGATAGATAACTACTACTAAGCGGTTTAGTCGGATCGGTAGGCATTCCCCCACGTCCTGTAATGGTAAAGGTATTAGCTAATTGCCTACTACCATCATTACCACAAGCTTGAGCCACTATTTCATCTGGTTCGACTAAATTTGCTGATTCACTGGCGATTACACTGGAGTAACCATCTTTACTTCCATCTACAGAAATACGATCGGAAGCATTAATTTTTACTCTACCCCCATTTCCTTCCCCCTTGATTGTGGTACCAATTGCACCTCCATTAGTAATAGATAGGTTTTTAGCAGTAATTTCCATGACACCACCATTCCCTTTTATTCCAGGACCTACCCCACTAGAAATGGAAGTAGGAATACTTCCTATTTTACCGTTCTCTAATGAGTCAGTAACACGACCATCAACAAAGATGTTATTGGCAGCATTAATCTTAACTACACCTCCATCTCCTCCTTGTTGATAGCTACTAGCACCAATTTGACCTCCATTAGTAATAGACAAATTATTGGTAGTAATATCAATTAAGCCAATATTTCCTTCAACTTGAGTGCCTCCACTTCTGAGCGTAGTGATACCACTATAAATTCCTTGCTTATTATTGCTTCCATCAATAGAAAGATCGGAGGCATTAATTTTAACTACTCCTGCATCGCCTTCTCCAAAATTATTAGCAGAGATTTGAGCTACATCAGTAATAGACAAGTTTTTAGTGGCGATCTCAACACTGCCAGCATTTCCTTTTGCTGTATCTCTTACTGTACTTGTAATGCCGATAAAACTTCCAAGCTTGTCTCCTTTAACTGCATCTGCTGCGATAGAAATACCCTCGGAGGCTTGAATTTTGATTGTTCCTGCATTCCCTTCACCAAATTGATCGGTAAAGATTTGACCAGCATTAGTAATAGATAAGTTTTTCGCTGTAATATTTATTTCTCCAGCATTCCCTTTGCCCTGTCCCTCACTTAGGATCAGACTAAAAGCGCCATCTCTGCTTTCTTTGCTTTCATTTCCATCAATAAAAACAGTATCATTTACATTAATGGCGATCATACCTGCATCTCCTTCTCCAGAAGTACCTGTACCAATCCGACCTAAATTAGTCACAAATAAGTTTTTCCCACTAAGCTCAACTCTACCAGCTTTTCCTTGACCATTTTCCTCTAATCGGCTTGTAATTGAGCTTGAATTGTCATCCTTACCTCCATCAACGGAAATATTTTCGGCAGCATTAATCTTAATCAGACCCCCATTTCCTTTTCCGAAGATATAGCTAGCGATTTTAGATCCCTCTTGAAGAAAAACAGAACCTGTAGCATTAATCTCAATCAGACCCCCATTTCCTTCTCCTGAGACATAGCTAGTAATTTCAGCTTCGTCTTTAAGAAGAACAGAACCTGTAGCATCAATATTAATCTCCCCTGCTGTTACTTCTGGTGTTCCTTTTTCTTTACCAATTCCTATTAACAGTCTACTTTTGCCTGAAAGGTTTAGATTCTGAGCATTAACACTAATAGCACCACCACCGCCATCATCAACATCTACAGCAGCACCATTAGTTAAAGAGATATCGCCTCGTGTTATGCCATCAGGGAAGGTTAAATTGCTGTTGTCACTAAATCCTACGATCCCTGCTGCACCCAAGCTTCCTAACGCAACCTTTCCCCCTCGTGCAGTAATTTTTCCACCATCGAAATTAAGATCGCCACCGACAAGAGTAAAGTTATTTCCTGGTTTTACCTGAAGTCCTACTAAAGATTCTGTACTATCAGTGACTTTAGATTGATTGACGATCGCCCCAGGATTATCTCTTAAATTCAATCCTATGGGTGCATTAATCGTTAGTAAAGGTTTTTGAAAATTAGTAGCACTAAACTCCGTCCTATCAGAAAACAATAAACTATCCGCCGTACTTCCCAAAAACGAACCACCAATATTTAAAGAAGCATTGGGACCGAAAACAATGCCTACGGGATTGATTAAAAATAAATTCGCTCTACCTTGGGCGGAAATTGCCCCCTGAATATCGGAAATTTTGCCTCCTGTTACCCGACTGATGATATTTTGTACGTCGAGATCGTTGAGAAAGTTAGCCGAACCAGCATCGGGTACAGAAAAATTGCCAAAACTATGAAACAGATTTCCTCCCGCGCGATCGCCATCTTTAATATTGAAATTGCTACCATCCGCAGTTTCAACAGTAGTAGCAGTAGTACCATCGGCAGAAATTTGTGCTTTTACTGGTAGAGGAAACAGGCACAGCGTTGTACCGATAAACAACAATGTTGCCATGTTTATTTTTGGGGAGGTTTCGCTCATTGCATCCCCCTCCTTTGTGCTAAATATTTGTACTAAATAGCTGACGGCCGATCGATCGACTATTTTTTTACGAAACGATTTGTAAAATTAATTCCGTAATTTTAGTCTAGCTCCGATCGACAAACCAAATGCCATTGGGAAAACAATTTGAAACATTCTCTTCCTGTTTCTTTGCCCGAAGGTCGGCGATCGCGCTTTTGTGCTTGCGAAGCGTGCGCTCTCGTTTTGGTAAAATGAGCAGATTTTTTCAAGTAGAATGAGAAGCAAGATTCAAGCAGATTGAATATGACTTCTCAGTTGCCAGAAACAAATAGTCTTAGTTTATACGAACAAGATTATCTATTGTGGATCGAAACAACCCTCAATCAACTCAGACAAGGAAGATTGACAGAATTAGATCTAACTAACCTCATTGAAGAAATTGAGGATATGGGAAATAGTCAAAAACTGGCACTAGAAAGTAATCTTAGGGTTTTGTTGATGCACTTATTAAAATGGAAGTATCAACCAGAGCGACGAACTAATAGTTGGAAATATACAATCGTCGAACATCGTAAAAGAATTATTAAATCTTTTAAAACTAGTCCTTCTCTAAAAAGATATTTTGAGCAAGTTTTTGCTGAATGTTATCAAGATGCTGTGGATTTAGCATCTGCGGAAACTGGATTATTAGCAGCAACTTTTCCCGATCGATCTCCTTTTAGTCAGGAAGATGTTATCAATATCAATTATTTACCTAATTAACCTGAGTTCGGGATCAGCTTAGCCGTCAGCAATTCAGCCGTCAGCAGTCAGCAATTCAGCCGTCAGCAGTCAGCAAAAACTGATAACTGATAGCTGATAACTGATAACTGATAGCTGATAACTGATAACTGATAGCTGATAACTGATAGCTGATAGCTACCCTCCCTTTAAGCTGTCTTAACCCGAACTGAGGTTAATTAACTGTCGATGCCCTCCATGCTTAAACATAAGCCTAATCTATGCTACCCTGGCAAAATGATAAAATTGTCAAGAGTAATGATCGAGTTGCTAATTAACCTGAGTTCGGGATAAGCTTAGCCGTCAGCAGTCAGCCGTAGGGGCAATCCTTTATGGTTGCCCTCTTAGCCGTCAGCAGTCAGCAGTCAGCAAAAACTGATAGCTGATAACTGATAACTGATAGCTGATAGCTGATAGCTGATAACTGATAGCTGATAACTGATAGCTGATAACTGATAGCTGATAACTGATAGGTGATAACTAATAGCTGATAGCTGATAACTGATAGCTACCCTCCCTTTAAGCTGTCTTAACCCGAACTGAGGTTAATTATTAGCCGATCCAAACTCGCAGATTATAAATTAATTACTGAGATAAACATTTAGAATAGCTATGTTCAAAAACCTGCTGGGCGATCCCAATGCACGCAAGCTCAAAAAATTTCAGCCTTTAGTTACTGAAGTTAACCTGCTTGAAGAAGAAATCAAACAGTTGTCTGACGACGAACTGAAAGCCAAAACAGCAGAGTTTAAACAGCAACTAGAGAAAGCGACTACAGACAGAGAAAGAGAAGAAATCCTCGATGATATTTTACCCGAGGCTTTCGCTGTAGTTAGAGAAGCTGGTGTTAGAGTTTTAGGAATGCGACACTATGATGTTCAGCTATTGGGCGGAATTGTTCTCCACAAAGGGCAAATTGCTGAAATGAAAACGGGGGAAGGTAAAACCCTAGTATGTACTCTTCCAGCCTACCTCAATGGTTTGACAGGTAGAGGAGTCCATGTAGTTACCGTTAACGATTATTTGGCACGTCGTGACGCGGAATGGATGGGACAAATCCATCGCTTTTTGGGGTTAAGTGTAGGGCTAATTCAATCGGGGATGAATCCGATCGAACGCCAGAGAAACTACGCTTGTGACATTACTTATACCACTAACAGTGAATTGGGTTTTGACTACCTGCGCGATAATATGGCTACTGCTATGGAAGAGGTAGTACAGCGTCCTTTTAACTACTGTATTATCGACGAAGTAGATTCGGTATTAATTGATGAAGCGAGAACTCCTCTAATTATTTCGGGACAGGTAGAACGCCCTACTGAGAAATATATGCAAGCAGCCCAAATTGCTAGAGAATTAATCAAACAGCAAGAAGAAGGGGATGGAGGCGATTACGAGGTAGATGAAAAAGCCCGTAACGTGTTAATGACCGATGAAGGTTTTGCTAAAGCCGAACAACTTCTAGGTGTCACCGACCTCTACGATCAAGAAAATCCTTGGGCGCACTATATTTCTAACGCGATTAAAGCTAAAGAATTATTTATCAAAGATGTTAACTACATTGTTCGTAACGGTGAAGTGGTTATCGTCGATGAGTTTACGGGAAGAGTATTAGCAGGAAGACGCTGGAGTGATGGTTTGCACCAGGCGATCGAAGCTAAAGAAGCAGTAGAAATTCAAAACGAAACTCAAACTTTAGCCACCATTACCTATCAAAACTTCTTCTTGCTTTATCCCAAACTCGGAGGAATGACGGGTACTGCTAAAACCGAGGAAACCGAACTAGAAAAAGTTTACAACTTGCAAGTAACCATTATTCCCACCAACCGAGTTCGCCGACGCATCGACATGTCTGATGTAGTTTACAAAAACGAGATGGCGAAATGGAAAGCTGTAGCCCAAGAGTGCGCCGAAATGCACGCCGCAGGTCGTCCTATTTTGGTAGGTACTACTAGCGTCGAAAAATCGGAATTACTTTCAGGACTGCTAAAACAAAAAGAAATCGAACACAATCTACTTAACGCTAGACCTGAAAATGTGGAAAGGGAGTCCGAAATCGTCGCTCAAGCTGGGCGTAAACAGGCTGTCACCATAGCCACCAACATGGCAGGACGGGGTACTGATATCATCTTAGGCGGTAACTCTGATTACATGGCAAGATTGAAACTACGGGAATATTTCATGCCCAAAATCGTCATGCCAGAAGAGGAAGATGGTTTGGTAGCAGATGTACCTGGAGTAGCTGGAAGAGCAAAACCTCAAGGATTTGCCCCAGGTAAAAAAGTCAAAACTTGGCGTGCATCTCCTCAAATTTTCCCGACTGAATTGTCTGCTGAAACTGAAAAGATGCTCAAAGATGCGGTTAAGTTTGCCACTCAGCAATATGGCGAACAAAGCTTACCTGAATTGGAAGCTGAAGAGAAAATCGCGATCGCGGCGGAAAATGCTCCTGTAGACGATCCAACTATTAAAAAACTAAGAGAAGTATACAAAGCAATTCGCAAAGAATACGACCAATTCACTGGTCGAGAACACAAAGAAGTAGTCGAATTAGGTGGTTTGCATGTAATTGGGACGGAACGTCACGAATCTCGACGGATTGACAACCAATTGCGCGGTCGTGCAGCCAGACAGGGCGACCCAGGTTCGACTAAGTTCTTCTTAAGTTTGGAAGATAACTTATTGCGGATTTTCGGCGGCGATCGCGTGGGACGTTTAATGGAGATGTTCCGCGTTGAAGAAGATATGCCGATCGAATCGAAAATGCTGACATCTTCTTTAGAAGGCGCACAGAAAAAAGTTGAAACCTTCTATTACGACACTCGCAAACAGGTATTTGAATACGACGAGGTAATGAATAACCAACGTCGCGCTATCTATGCCGAACGCCGTCGAGTACTGGAAGGACAAGACCTTAAAGAACAGGTAATTCAATATGCTGAAAAGACGATGAGTGAAATCGTCGATGCTTACGTCAATCCCGAACTACCTCCTGAAGAATGGGATTTACAAAGCATGGTCAATAAATCCAAAGAGTTTGTTTACTTACTAGAGGATTTAGAACCATCCCATTTGGATGATATGACTGTAGGCGAAATGAAAACCTTCCTCCAGGAAGAAGTGCGTAAAGCCTATGACATCAAAGAACATCAAATCGATTCGGTGCAAGTTGGTTTGATGCGTCAAGCAGAAAGATTCTTCATCTTGCAACAAATTGACACTCTCTGGCGCGAACACCTTCAAGCTATGGATGCTTTACGAGAATCGATCGGCCTGCGGGGTTACGGACAAAAAGATCCTCTGATTGAATACAAGCAGGAAGGTTATGAAATGTTCCTCGAAATGATGATCGATATTCGTCGTAACGTCGTTTATTCTCTCTTCCAATTCCAACCTCAAGGACGACAATCTCAAGAGGAAGTGCAAGCGGTTTAGGGGTTAGGGATTAGGGGTTAAGACAGCTTAAAGGGAGGGTAGCTATCAGCTATCAGCTTTCAGCTTTCAGTTTTCAGCTTTCAGCTTTCAGTTGTTTCTCTCCTGCCTCCTACCTTCTCTTGACGGCTGACGGCTGACGGCTGACGGCTGACGGCTGACAGCTCAATTGCTGACGGCTGACAGCTAAGCTGATCCCGAACTCAGGTTACTTACTTAAAGCATCTGGTAAAGATTCTTCAATCCCCTGGATAATCTTTCAGGGAAGATAACATAAAATTTAAGTCAGTCAGTCAGCGATTGAAATCGCTGCCTAATACAAAAAGTCGTCTAAAGACGACTAGACAAGAATTTCAGTCCATTTTAATGGACTTAATGTATGAGGCGGAGAATTCATTCTCCGACAGTTGTTGCAATTGGTGCTAGACGAGCTTTTTATCTGCCTCATCTCCACCAAACAATAAATAATTAAAAGGAAAGGCTATAAATTATGGCTATTAAAGCAGAATGGAATGGAGTAATATTTGCTCTCCTTTATTTGTGTTCCTTATCCGCACCAGCGATCGCACAAGAAGCAGCAATTACCGCAGATGGAACGACTGCGACTGATGTAACCACACCAGATGGGAGTAATTTTGATATTAATGGGGGAGATCGCGCTGGTAGCAATCTCTTTCACAGTTTTGGTAACTTCGGTGTACCTAATGGCGGTTCGGCTAATTTTCTTAACCCTGTCGATATTGCCAATATTATCTCCAGAGTAACGGGTGGCAAAACTTCCACCATTGAGGGATTAATTGTTGCTTTGGCTAAGTTTGAGCAACAGAATTATTCTTTTTTAGTCCACATTGAAAATGAATCCAGCAGCAAAACTGATTTCAACCAAAGATTATTCCGTTATTTCTGTAGTCTTTTCC
>CAZJTL010000114.1:0-16150 GCA_964548905.1 uncultured bacterium
TTGTCGATCGAAGGTTAATTTACTAAAAATTTTTTTAGTCAGATCTTCTATTAGATGTCCGTAAGCTCGCATTCTTTCGCCGTGAAACGAAGGCATTACCAGTTGTCGCCGCCGCTTGTGGCGATCGCCATCTAGCATAAAGATCGAATAGTCTCCTACCAAGGGTTGTAAAAGGGTATTTCGATCGCCAAGAGCAGCAAACTTTTTGCGATCGTTGGTTAAAATTTCTTGAATTGCTTGAGGATGATTGACAAATACCGTAGTATCACCAAAACCGATAATCTTAGCCGTGAAAATGTCAGGATATTGTTTGGCTGCGCTTTCCATAAAGCCTACAGGATCGGCAACCCATTGCAACTTTTGGATCCAAATAGGTTTTGTGAGAGGATTGGGTAGTTGCATGTAAGCTTTAACTCCACATTTCACTAACGCCTATAATCTAGCATTTCGATCGGTTATGCTGAGATCGTAAAATTAGAAAATGGTTTATGGTTCATAGTTCATAGTTTATAGTTCATTGCTCCTCTGCTCCTCTGCTCCTCTGCTCCTGGAGCATCTGTGCTTTTCTACACCCTAGTCCCTAACCTCTCTCAAAGAATGAAATCTATATTCGGTAATGCTTTAGATACTTTCAATCTCTATAGTGGCTGGATTATTTGGAATCTTTTTTTAGCTTTCATTCCTTTGGTTCTGAGTTTTTGGTTATTTCGCAGAAAGACTAACGCTCGTTCGCCTTGGTGGTGGGTTTTGTTTTTGGTATATGCGGCTTTTCTTCCCAATGCACCTTACTTACTTACAGATATTATTCACCTAATTCAGGCAATTCGAGCAGGTTTATCGGTTTGGACGATCGTCTTAATTTTTATTCCTCTTCATTCTTTTGCCATCCTGAGTGGATTAGAAGCTTATGTGATTTCTTTAATTAATCAAAATCATTATCTGCATAGGCAAGGAGCCAACAAATCTGTCCTTTATACCGAACTAATCACTCATGCTTTGTGCGCGATCGGGGTTTATTTGGGTAGATTTCGCCGCTTTAACAGTTGGGATTTTGTGACTCAACCCGATGTTATCTTCATTCATACAGTAGACGATTTAACGGCTAAACGTCCCTTGATTGTTATGGGTATAACCTTCGTCGCGATCGCAATTGCTTATTGGCTCATGAAAGAGGTTACTTTGGGTATTTTACTGCGAATACGTATGACATTGTTAAATAAGCAATAATCATTCATTCATGTTCCGATAAGTTGCTACAGCAGAAGGTGACAAACGATTGAGATAGCGGAAGATCCAATATTTGAGCATTGTGTCTAAAATTACGGGAAAGGTGGCAATAAATAAGCCATCAAAAGATTTATTTTCTGGTAATCCTAAATGCCTTGCCAGTCCTTCTAAAAGAATTTCCCAACCGTGGGGAGAGTGAAATCCTACAAACATATCGGAAACTAAGATAATCAAAAAGGCTTTAGCTGCATCACTCAAACCATAAAAAATTTCATCGCAAAAAGATTTGAAGATAATAATTTCTCTTTTGCTTTGAAAAATAAATATACAAAAAGCAATAAAAGCTAAAAGATCGGCAAAAATATTCCCGATCGCGCTGGCTTCTTGCCAACGATATTCTTCTAAAATTTCATTAGCTTTGTCTTTTACTTCTGTTTCTATTTTTTCTGGCGATATTTCTGGTGCTGAGCCAAGTAAGTTTTGAAAGTGAATAGTAGCTTCAAATTTATTGAGTTCGTCTAAGGCTTCTTCTTCTAATTTGCGATTAATAAAAACTATTTCTTCGTGATTCTTAAAATAATTATTAACGAAAGGTGCAACAATAAAATTTTTACTAATTTGATAAGTTGTTAAAGGAATTAAAATCAACAACAATAAAAATCTGATCGAAGTTTTAGTTTTATTGCTAGAGATTCTAAACTTTTTAATTACTTCTTCTTCTGTACCTTCTGAGGTTGAGCTAACTTCTTTTCTAATTTTATCGACTGTCTTCAAGATAGAACGGGGTACAATGTTGGTCTTATCTGAGACGGTTTCTAGATTAGTTTTGCCGTTAGCTTCTAAATATAGTTGATTTTGACTATTTTTAGATGATTCGGAGCTAATTCGAGTGCTTGTTTCGTTTGCTTTAATGACAATTTCGCTCTCTCTGCTAGTAAGATCGCTATAGGTTTTATATCGATTAACAACTGTATCAATGAATTTAAGTTTCTCGATCGCTGATAAAGTTGTTTCGCGATCGGATACGTCGGCGTACACCAATCCAGATTCAGATCGATCGGGGAGTACTTCTGATAAACTGATTACCAGACGACTAGTTTTAAACTCTGCCAATCCAATCCGAATTGCCAACAAATAGCGAGTAACTTCTCCTCGAAAATAGGCAAAAGTGTTATCAGAGTAAGCTAAACTTTCTCTTGAGACTTTTTGACCTTGAAAATAACTGTTCTCAATTTCTGTAATTTTAACTGCTGCTGCAAATGCTCGCTCTAAAGCTCTTTCGGGACTAGCAACAAACCATTGAATCGCATTGCGAGCAAGATTGGGAAGTATCATCAGTTTCTTTTCGCCTGAGCAGAACCATCAAAAGTATAGTTCAAATTAGATCGAGTAATAAGTTCGATGTGAAGCAGCTTGCAACACAAATTGCAATACCTACTCGATGCTTATCTTTATTAATGAACCTAAACAATTAATCTATGATTTATGCTTCGATTCAGCTAGGCGATCGAATATATATTCTGTAATTCCCAAATTTTCTTTATTACTTCCTACTCCCCTTTCCCCGTTCCCTTTTTTAAGCATTAACACTATCAGACTGTTTCGACAAAATCCACAGTGCATGAATTACACCAGGAACCCAACCAAGTAATGTCAACAAGATATTGATTATCAATGCAGAACCAAATCCTACTGTTAAAAATACTCCCAAAGGGGGAATAACTATTGAAAAAATAACTTGTAATGCTTTCATTTTTAACCTTATTGAGTTTTTCTAAAGAAAGATAGAAGTACCCAAGAATCATTCTAGATTTTTTTAAAAATTTAACTGAAGAATTTAAATATTATTTAATTTTTTGATTGCCAAAATAAACTTGAAATTATCTAATTTTAGCTACTATAAAAATAGAAAGAATCTAAGTTAATGATTGATTTTAATAAAGAGAGGAAAAAATGATAGGAATACTTTTATCAATTTTAGCAACAGCCTTAAGCTTGCTAGTAGTAGATATCATTTTCCCAGGCGTAGATTTACAATCTTTTCCTGTGGCTTTAGTAGCAGGAGCTGTCATTGGTGCAATTAACGGCTCGATTAAACCAGTTTTATCTTTGCTATCCCTGCCTATTACTATTTTAACCTTGGGAGCATTTTCTTTAGTCGTCAATGGTTTTTGCTTTTGGCTTGCTTCTGCAATCGTTCCTGGCTTTGTAGTTAAAGGTTTGGTTGCTTTTATCCTAGCGCCGATTATCTTGTCTTTTGTCAACACTTTCTTAAATAAATATTTAGCTCAGAAGTATCCGCAGCTAACAGACGATAAAACAATAAAAAGTTAATAGCGTTAACTTAGAAAAAATCACCTGGGCAAGTACATTAGATCTTGCTCTTTTTTTTATCAAGCAACTAATCTACCGTCTTCAAGTTCAATAATGCGATCGGCAACGTCTAAAATTCTGTTATCGTGAGTAACGATGAGAATAGTACATCCTTGTTCTTTTGCCAGTTTTTGCATCAAAACTACAACATCGTGACCAGATTTGCTGTCTAAGGCGGCGGTTGGTTCATCTGCTAACACCATTTTGGGATGACTAACCAAAGCACGAGCGATCGCCACTCTCTGTTTCTGTCCACCAGATAAATTATGGGGATAATAGTTGATATGATCTGCCAAACCTACAGCTTCAAGCATGGCGATCGATCTCTTTTTCGCTTCCTCGCGAGTAATTTCTTGATGTAACTCGATCGACATCTGTACGTTTTGTCTGGCGGTTAAGCATTCCAACAAGTTATTTGCTTGAAAAATATAACCAATATTCCGTCTAGTTTCGACTAATTTCTTTTTTCTTGCTCCTACTAATTCTCGCTCGAAAACTTTCAAACTTCCTGTTTGAGCAGAACGTAATCCACCCATAAGCGTTAACAAAGTAGTTTTCCCCGAACCAGAAGGACCTTTCATAATTACGACCTCTCCCGAATTCAAAGTCAAACTAACCTCAAACAAAATTTGTTTTTTTAGTTTACCTTCGCCAAAATAGTGGTCTAAATCTTGAATTTGCACTACTGGAACATAATTTTGCCGATCGTTCATAGTTGCTGGTTATTTGATTTGATTAATTGCTCGCTTTTTCAGGATCTACCTTCTACCTTCTGCCTTTCCTCACCGATAATATAACTATGCAAAAGAACATAAGATTAGCAGTAGCATAGATAAAGAAATTATGCCAAGATTTTAGCTGAAATACACTAAATCTCAAATTTAAATAGCGGTGAGGGTAGGGATAATGGCGGTTAAATCGAGGAAACCTATTTTAGTTGCTGGTGTTGGTTTATCTTTAGCACTTTGGATCTGGGATAGCCTAGAACATTCGATCGCCCATCTGAGCGAATTGAGCATCTTAGGTACAGTAGCTTTAGGTGCTGGAATTTGGTGGTTGCAAGCTAGAGCTAAAAAATCTAGTTTAGGACAAGTTTTAGCACCCATCGATCGCCAAGCTACAGAAACAGCGATCGCCCAAGCGGAAAAACTCATTGCTAACCTGGAAACAGAAGCAGTAGAACGAGATATCTCTAATTTAAAACAACAAGTCAAACAGCTACCAGAACTATTAAACCGAGAAGATTTACTCTTAGCTATTACTGGTGGCAAAAATGTAGGTAAAACTAGTCTCAAACAAAGATTAGACGAGAGAGAGATTGCAGCTAAAACTAGTACGATCGAAACAGAAGCTTTACTTACTCAAGATCGCGATCGAGATTTACGAGTAGAAGAAGTTGCTCTTAATTCAGATCTAGTATTATTCGTCACTGCTGGCGATTTAACTGACTCTGAATGGACAATCTTGCAAAATCTTAACAAATCTCGTCAGCGAACGCTGGTAGTGTTTAACAAACAAGACCAATATTTACCAGAAGAAAGAACCTGTATTTGGCAACAAATTCAACATCGAGTTGCAGAATTAATCCCAACTGAAGATGTATTATCAATTGCAGCCGCACCAGTCGAGCAAAAAGTACGCCAACATCAAGAAGATGGTACTGTCAAAGAATGGCTAGAACCTAGAGAACCAGAAATTAATCCTCTTAGCGATCGCCTCAGTGCAATTGTTAGCAAAGAAAGAGAACAATTAATTTGTGCGACAGTTTGGCGCAAAACTAACCAATTAAAAACCGAAGCCAAACAAATTTTAAACCAAGTTAGACGCGATCGCGCCACCCCCATCATCGAGCAATATCAATGGATTGCTGCTGCTGCTGCTTTTGCCAATCCTGTCGCTAGCCTCGATTTACTTGCTACTGCGGCAATTAACGCCCAAATGCTAGTAGATCTAAGCAATATTTACCAGCAAAAATTCTCCTTATCTCAAGCACAAACTGCTACAGGTACGATCGGCAAATTAATGGTACAGTTAGGATTAGTAGAACTTTCTACCCAAACAATTGGCACTATTCTCAAGACTAACGCTTTTACCTATGTAGCTGGTGGTGCAGTACAGGGAATTAGCGCAGCTTACCTAACCCGCTTAGCAGGTTTGAGTCTGATCGAATATTTCCAAGAGCAAGAAGTTTGTCTCGATTATGGCGAAAATTTCAACTTAGACAAATTAGGGCAAAAATTACGTCAAGTTTTCGAGCAAAACCAGAGAAGTGCTTTTTTGCAGAGTTTTGTTAAGCAAGGATTAGCCCATTTATTCCCAGAATCAGAAAAAACTGCTGCTGTTGCTGGTGAATCTACTTAGACTCAATGATTTTAGAAGTAGCTATTCTTAACGTTTGTGCGGGGCAAGAAGCGGATTTTGAAGCAGCTTTCCGCAAAGCCTCGCCGCTCATCGCCAGTACGCCTGGTTATATCGATTTGCAACTACAACGATGCCTAGAAACACCCAATCGTTACATTTTGCTGGTGCGATGGCAGAGTTTGGAAGCCCACACTATTAATTTTCGTCAATCGCCACAATATCAAGACTGGAAAAAATTATTGCATCATTTTTACGCTCCTTTTCCAAGCGTAGAACATTATACTCAAATCTTCACTCGATAAGGAAGGTGCTAGAAAAAGACTCAGACGATTTTTCAATCCTCTGAATTATTCTACTTTTAGTAGCTCAAAAGGCTCATAATTAAGAATTACGAATACCTCGTTAAAATTTATTTAGTTACGATATGTTTTTGCCTAAAAATGGGTATTTAAAAATAGTAGCTAATTTTTTCAATTTTGATGCCAAAAATTTTCTACAAAAAAAATAGCTCTAAACAAGAGTGACGGCTAAATTATATCTGCTTATAATATCGACTAAATAGTTGTATTATGCCAGCATAGATAAGTTAAATTAGATTAACAAAAACAGCCGCTCCACTACTTGAGATACGGATAGAATAGGAATCTCGCAAATGAGTGAAAAAAAATCAAATAAGCGTGTAGGAAGGCCTCGATCCACAGAGGCACAAAAAGCCATTTTAGACGCAACCTGGAAATTGTTAAAAACTATGTCAGTCAAAGATCTCTCGATCGAAGCGATCGCTAGAGAAGCTGGCGTAGGAAAAACAACAATTTATCGATGGTGGCCGACTAAAGCAGCCGTAGTAATTGATGCTTTTATGGCAAAAATAACTCCTGATAATGTGCCATCTAAAGCACGTTCGGCAAAAACAGCCCTAGAAAAACAAGTTGTATCTTTGATCAAAACATTAAACAGTGAATACGGTCATATTGCTGCTCAGATTATTGCTGAAGGACAATCAGACGGTCAAGCTTTAAAAATGTTTCGCGATCGCTTTTTACTAGGCTTTAGAGATGCCACTAAAAACATCATCGAACAGGGTATTAAATCAGGTGAATTCGATAATAAACTAGACCCAGAACTATCGACAGATATTTTACATGGTTCGCTTTACTATCGGCTATTGATTGGACATTTACCGATCGATGAAGATTTTGCCAAAAAACTTCCCGAACAAGCCTTAAAATGTTTTCAAATTTAGGCAAATTCCGATTTTTTTTGGTTATAAAGTAATCATAGGTTCGCTACCTCTCCCAATCACATTTAATCTTCAATGAGATGCTTTTTTGAAGTTACCGCTCATCATACACAACTATCCATTAGCATCTGCGATGGTAAGTTTATTTCTTTTATTTCTTCAAGAAGTGTTGCGCGATCGCACTTATTTTCAAGTAGCGTTATACTGCAAAAATATGGACGAACGCGCCACTCATAGCATCTATTGAGATTATCTATAATTATGTCTGAGCTTTATCAAGAGATTCAGCAGTTTTACGATCGCTCCAGTCAATTATGGGAAGAAATTTGGGGCGAACACATGCATCACGGCTACTATGGTAGGGCTGGAACTTATAAAATCGATCGCTATCAAGCACAGATAGAATTAATTGAAGAATTACTAATTTGGGCAAAAGTAACTCAAGCGGAACAAATTCTTGATGTTGGCTGTGGTATTGGTGGAAGTACTTTATATTTAGCAAACAAATTTAAGGCTAATGCTTGTGGTATTACCCTTTCTCCCGTTCAAGCCACTAGAGCAACTGCAAGAGCAAAGGAAGCAAATTGGCAACAAGCTATAGAATTTCAAGTCGCTGATGCTCAAGCTATGCCTTTTCCTGACAATAGTTTCGATTTAGTCTGGTCTTTAGAAAGTGGCGAACACATGCCAGACAAGACTAAATTTTTACAAGAATGCTATCGAGTATTGAAACCGAATGGTACTTTAATTTTAGCAACTTGGTGTCATCGACCTACTCATTCTTGGGCAGGTGAATTGACAGCAGATGAACAAAAACATTTAGAAGCGATTTATAAAGTTTATTGTTTGCCTTATGTAATTTCATTACCAGAATACGAAGTGATCGCCAAAGAGATAGGATTGCAACAAATTCGTAGTGATGATTGGTCGATCGCCGTTGCACCCTTCTGGGATCGAGTAATTGACTCTGCTATCGATCCTAAAGCGATCGTCGGACTACTTCAATCTGGCTGGAAGATAATTGAAGCCGCATTGTCGCTGCATTTGATGAGTCGAGGCTATCAAAGGGGTTTGATTCGTTTTGGCTTGCTTACAGGGAAGAAATAGAGGCGATCGCCCGATCGATCTGTTGGTATAAAGCCTCTAAGCTGGAAGAGTTATCTAAAATTACATCAGCAGCAGCAATTTTTTGTTTGATCGGCAATTGAGAGTCAATTCTGATTCGCGCCTGTTGTTGATTAAGGCGATCGCGCTTGCTCAATCGCTCGATTTGTTGATTTTTATCGCAGTAGACTACCCAAATTTCGTTGACAAGATCGACCAGATTAGCCTCAAACAGCAAAGGAATAGCTAAGACTACAATCTCATCGTTTAATTTTTGCATCTCTTCTATAAAGCGATCGCGCACAAATGGATGAATTTGTTGTTCAACCCACTTTTTTTCGTCAGCATCATTGAAAATAATTGCCCCTAAAGCTTGGCGGTTAAGACTGCGATCTTCTAATAAAATTTTTTTACCATAGCGTTTGACTAGATTGTCTAATATGGACGAACCTGGATTTACAGCTTCTCTAGCATAGAGATCGGCATCTAAAACAGGAATTTGATATTTGTTAGCGATGTAATCTGAGACAGTACTTTTTCCTGTACTAATTCCACCAGTTAAACCGATCGATCGTTTTGCATTCATTTATCGATTCAGAAAGATTAAAGTATTTTTATAAGAGTTACTGTAGTTCTCCCTTGTAATCTTTTTTGAATAAAAAAAGTAGGATTTAAGAATGTAGCAATTAGCTATGAACCATGAACCATGAACCATGAACCATTAGCTATTAAAATGATTGACACAACTATAGTTCTAAATTTAGATACCGTCGATTTGACAGACGAGCAGTTTTACCATCTTTGTCAAATGAATCGAGACTGGCAATTTGAACGAAATATTAAAGGACAGCTAATAATTATGCCGCCTGTAGGTGGAGTAAGCGGAAATAGAGAAGCAGATTTAATTACCGACTTAAATTTATGGAATCGTCAAACGAGATCGGGTAAGGTATTTAGTTCCTCAACCATTTTCCGTTTACCTAATGGTGGCGATCGCTCCCCTGATGCAGCTTGGGTAAAATTAGAAAGATGGCAAGCTTTAAGCGAAGAAGATCGAGAAAAATTTCCGCCAATTTGTCCCGATTTTGCGATCGAATTGAGATCTCGTACCGATGCACTTAAAGCACTACAAGAAAAGATGCAGGAATATCTCAATAGTGGTTTGCATTTAGGTTGGTTGATTAATCCTCAAGATCGAGAAGTAGAAATTTATCGTCAAAATCAAAATGTAGAGATCTTGCAATTTCCAGTTAGTTTGTCGGGAGAGGATATATTACCTGGATTCGTTTTGAAGTTACCGTTTGAGTTTGAGTAGCGATCGCCAAGCAAATCTTTAAAGCGATCGTTTATTTGTTAAGCTTTCTACAAAAATTTGATGCGCTTCTGTAGTTATTCCTTGTTGTACCTCTGCTACAACTTGCGCTAAATCTCCAGCTAATAATGCTGTCGCCGATAAATGTAAACCTGGAAAAACTAGACTGCGAATTATTCCCGCTTCATCTGGCTGTAACTGAACATATTCTTCTCGTTCTAGTTTAAACCAGACTAATTTGCGCTCGAAAACTTGCCAAACAATATATTCTTTAACTCCATTGCGGCGATAGACTCTTAGCTTATCATGTAAATCGTAAGATGCACTGCTAGAAGCAATTTCTACTATTAATTCTGGTGCGCCTTCTACATAATCGTCATCACTAATGCGAGATTGTCCGCCTAAATCGGATTCTATTCGCAATAGCGCATCTGGTTGAGGTTCGTTATCTAAATCCAATCTTACTGTTGTATTATCGCAAACCATTACTCCAGGTGTAGCTGCGCGATAAATACTTAACCAACCAATAATATCACTATGAGGTTGTCCATGACTTCTTGCTCTTACAGGTGATGGCATATAGACTACTCCCTCAATTAATTCTGCTTTCTTGAGATTAGGCATAGCCTGATAGCGGCGTTCAAACTCATGACGGCTGAGTCTGTCACCACTTTCGAGAATTGGTAATGAAGGAGTAATTTTTGCTGATGTTGTCATGACCCAAACCTTACGAGGTTTCTAATGGTTATTCTAAGCTACTTTTGTTTAGCAAATAAAAAGCCTTTAAATGCTTGAGGTTGTTCGGGTGCATTATAAACTGAGTTGATTTTTTCTGTCATAAATTCTTTGACTAATTTCAATCCATTAGTTTCAGCAGCTTTGAGAAAATCTCCTCGATTCAAACACCAACTCAAATATTCGGTATCGTAACCATATCTGTAGGCGCGTTGCACGATTACAAATGAAGGTAATTTATTAATTACAGGTAAGCGAGTAATCAATAAATAATCGTTAGTAACCCTAGCAAATTTTTCTAGATAGGAAGTCCAATCTTGCAAATAATGGAATGCGCCACAGACTAACACAAAATCATATTTTCTCTCTAAACAACAATCATCTGTATAAAAATGTGCTTCGGGAAATAAAGTTTTGCCGTATTCTGCTAAAACAGGAACTTCTTTGCAATGATAGTCGATCGCCAAGTCTGGAGAAAGAATTTGACTAATTCGATAGTAATGCCCGATCGCACCTCCCCAATCCAACATCGAAATCGCAGATTTATTTCTAGTCGCTAACAAAAAACAATTAGCGTAGCTAGTCATAATATTGTGAAAATTTAGATCGAGTCCATTACTCCCATCATCATTAGGGAAAATATCACCAGCTAGACTTTGATTGAGGCGATCGAAGAAACCATCCCAATCTGCTTTGTAACCTTCTAAAACTGACTTAACATTCCAACCCTTGATTTTGGTATTTTGTTTGTCTGCTTCCCATCCTTGGGGTACATATTCCCATTCTCGATACTTCTGTAGTTCTCGTAATTCACTCAATTTTCTAATGCTTTGCCATATCAAGGGAGGAGTTAAACCTTTGATAATCTGCTTCATACTAATAGCAATCTTAAATGATTTATAACAAATTCTTATTAGTTTATCAGCAATCAGCTATCAGCTATCAGCGCTTAGTTTATAAAGTAACCGATCGCCGTGTTTATTTTTTGCAAGCTCGTTACCATTACCAAAAAGAAAGTTAATCGATAACAAAAAACTCAAAATTTGGTAAAATTAACTATAATAATAATGGTAAAAATAACTATAATTTCGCCATTCCTAATAACTAGAGTAATTGCCAACTGTGTTTACAACTCTTCTATCTCCAACTAATCCGAACAACCAACTGTTACCAGAAGATCTATTTTCAGCTATTAAAGAGCTAAAAAAAGAATTAAACGCCGTTATTTTGGCACATTACTATCAAGATCCAGATATTCAAGATATTGCTGATTATCTGGGGGACTCTCTTGGTCTTTCACAACAAGCAGCCAAAACGGATGCAGACGTAATTGTTTTTGCTGGTGTTCACTTCATGGCAGAAACCGCAAAAATTCTCAATCCAGATAAATTAGTATTGTTACCAGATTTAAATGCTGGTTGTTCTTTAGCTGATAGTTGTCCTCCTCGTGAATTTGCTGCTTTTAAAGCTGCACATCCCGATCATCTTGTTGTTTCTTATATTAATTGCACCGCCGAAATTAAGGCGATGAGCGATATTATCTGTACTAGTTCCAATGCAGTGAAAATTGTCGCTCAAATTCCGAAACAACAACCAATTATCTTTGCACCAGACAGAAATTTAGGTCGTTATGTAATGGAGCAAACAGGACGAGAATTAGTTTTGTGGCAAGGTAGTTGTATCGTTCACGAAACTTTTTCTGAAAAAAGAATTGTGCAACTACAAGTAGAACATCCAGCAGCAGAAATAATCGCTCATCCCGAATGCGAACCAGCCGTATTGCAATATGCTAATTATATTGGTTCGACCACAGCTTTATTGAAATACGCTCAACAAAGTTCAGCTCAAGAATTTATCGTCGCTACCGAACCAGGAATCATTCACCAGATGCAAAAAGAAGCGCCTCAAAAGCGTTTTATCCCTGCACCTGCCATTAATAATTGCGCTTGCAACGAATGTCCTTATATGCGTCTAAATACCCTAGAGAAGTTGTATTTAGCGATGAAGAATAAAACCCCAGAAATTACTATGTCTGAGGAGATTAGAGTAGCTGCACTCAAACCTATTCAGAAAATGTTGGAATTGTCTTGAATAATAGGGGTTAGGGGTTAGGGGCTAGGGGCTAGGGTGTGGGGTGTAGGGGGAGACAAGTAGCGAGTAGCAAGTGCGGAGTCGGAGACACTCCGCCTCCGAGCAAGTAGCAAGTAAAAAACGGCTGTTTCCTCCTGCCTTCTGCCCTCTGCCTTCTGACCGCTGATGGCTGATGGCTGATAGCTGATGGCTGATAGCTGATAGCTGATAGCTGATAGCTAACTGCCATTTGAAAAAAAAAGTAGGATTTGTTTATTGTTTAGACAATTCCTACTAGGCAACCTAATAATCACCGAATCTCTTTTTTTCTGCTTTTAATATATCTAATTTTCGACAGTTATATCAAGTATTTTAAAAATCAATTTATCTATAAAATTTACAAATAGGTGATGAACGATGCTAAATTATATTGACTTTAGAAAAGCGAAAAATTATTTTTGCATTAATAATCTTTCCAGGTAATTAAAGATATTAAAAACAAGAAAGGATTGGTGTTTTTAGTCTTTGCAGGGATGCGAAAGCGCCAATTGATATGCTTTGAATCGCGATAATAAGAAAGAACTGGCTCAGATTTAGGTGTATATTCAAAAGTTTGGGCGCGATAGATTAATTGAATTTTATTATTTTTGACTTTAGTTGATTCAGTTTTAATAGCTTCATTTTTGTTGAGATTCATTGCCGATGGTGCATATTCAAAAGTCTGACCGCGACAAATCAAAGTGAGAGTCTGAGACATTGTATTTCCTCCTCAATAAATTAAAGTTGCTCTCAGAAATTTAGTTAACTTATTTAGGTGAAATTTCTTTCTCTTCTTAGATACGTCGCGATCGAACTTTTTATGCATTGGTCATCAAAGATCGCGCCATCTGGTGAAACACCGATCGCTCGACAACGATGACGGCGCATCCAATGTTGGAGTTGGCTAAAACCTGTCCTAACAAACTTCTGGCGAATTTTGTACAGTGACACATTAATTTGAGATTGAAGGAAATGCTAACGCCTGATGGAGTGGGAATGAAGTGCGAACCGATTCGCTTGTGTGGTGCTTGTTATGAAGAGTTGCATTGTCATCTGATGGAGTGGCAGTTTAAGTCAACAGATAAATGTAAGAAGCATTCTTTGAGGTTGTTGGCAAAATGTCCGAAGTGTAATGCGAGGTTGAAAATTCCTGCTTTGTGGGAGTTTGGTTGTTGCGATCGCTGTCAATTGTCTTTTGGAGATATGATGAGATATCAAAAATCTGTTAAGGTAATATAGGCTTTACTTAGCTTTTCAGGAAAGTTCATTAACTTATAGTCGAAATCTCGTCACAACAGGTTACACTTCTCTAGTATTGTCCAGATTATTACAGACTAATTAAACTGTAAAATCTTAAGATTTTTATATATTTGATTGGGTCGAAAATGCTTGAGCATACTTTTAGGCATTTAAAAGGAATAGGGGCTAAAAAAGAACGCGAATTATGGAATTCAAACATTTATTCTTGGAATGATTTTGATTTAAATCAAGCGAAACAAGAAAGACAGCTTTTACTTTTTGAAGATAGAGAAAACAATCTTGAAAACACTATTTTAAATTCTTCTAGACAGGCTTTAGAAAAAAAAGATATAGATTTTTTTGCCAAAAGTTTACCTCGTGAAGAATATTATAGAATTGCTTTAACTTTTCCCGATGAAACTTTATTTTTAGATATTGAAACTACTGGATTAAGTAAGTATTATGACGATATAATCTTAATTGGACTTGGCATAAATAACAGTTATCAAGTATATATTCAAGGACAAGATGTAAGCTTTTTAAAAAAAAGAATATCAAAATCAAAAGTTATTGTTACATTCAATGGCTCGCTTTTTGATATTCCTTTTATTCGCCAAGAGTTTCCCGATTTGCAAATTCCATCAGTTCATATAGATCTTCGTTTTCTTGCAAAAAGAGTTGGTCTATCTGGCGGTCAGAAAAAAATTGAAAAGCAAATAGGAATTAAAAGATTTAATGAATTAAGTGGCGTATTCGGTGACACTGCACCTTTGCTTTGGCACAAATACTGTAAAGGAGATTTAGATTCTCTTAAGTTGCTTATTTCTTATAATCATGCAGATATTGAAGGTATGAAACATATTTTCGACGTAGTTGTCGAACGTTTGATGCAGCAACAAAAACTACCTAAAAATATTCAAAAAGTTCATCGTTTTGGCGATCGCCCAAGCGAACTAAAGTGGTTACTAGAAAAAAATTATACGACTAATGATGGAATTAAAATATTTCCTTATCAAGGTCAATATCGTTCGATAATTACATTTAAAGATCTGAACACTCAGCAAGATTTATCTAATTTCCGAGTTGTTGGCTTAGATATTACTGGTTCAGAAAAAAGAGCTTCAGGATGGTGTTTACTGGAAAGTCAGATCGCACACACACACAAACTTTTAACTGATACTGAGATTATTGAAGCAACACTTGATGCCAAACCCGATCTAGTTTCGATCGATTCTCCTTTATCCCTACCAAAAGGAAGATTAATCGTTGATGATAGCGATCCAGGACGTAATATTTACGGTATCACTAGAGCTTGCGAAAGACTTTTAAAAAAGAGAGGTGTTAATGTTTATCCTTCTTTAATTAAAAGTATGCAAAGCTTAACTGCTAGAGGTATTCGTCTGGCTGATTATTTTAGAAGCAAAGGTATACCCGTAATTGAAAGCTATCCTGGTGCAGCACAAGACATCATGAGAATACCTCGCAAGCAAGCGGGTTTGGAATTTCTTAAAAATGGTTTAGCTGAATTTGGGATTGAGGGAAAATTTCGCCAGAATTCTGTTAGTCACGATGAATTAGATGCCATAACATCTGCTGTTGTTGGTCTTTTCTTTTGGACTGGAAGGTTTGAAGGATTGGGTAATGATGAAGAGGAATATTTAATTATTCCTGAAGTTAGCAATAATTTAAATCCCTGGAAAACTAAAAAAGTTATTGGAATAAGTGGGGCGATCGCATCAGGAAAAACTACGCTGGGAATGTCTTTGAAATCATCTAGTTTTCACTATACTCGCTTCAGTTTGGTGTTAGCCGATATTTTGCGCGATCGCGGAATAGAACCCAACCGCGAAACATTACAACAAATTGGTATAGAAATTAATCAAAATCCTGGGCAACGTTGGTTGTGCAAACAAGTTGTTCAAAGGCTTCCCGAATATGAAAATTTAGTTATCGATGGTTTGCGTTTTCCTGAAGATCGTGCTTTCTTGGTAGAGAAATTTGGTTCATCTTTCCTGCATATCCATCTCGATTTACCGAAACAAATTCGTTTAGAAAGGTATATTGCTAGAGGCGGTACTAGGAAAGAGTTTATTGAAGCCGAATCTCGCTTAACAGAAATTAATTTGACTAAGCTTGCTTCTCTCGCTCACATAGTAATATCTAACACTGGAGATTTAGAATCTTTCTTGTCAGAGATTACTAAAACTGTAAACTGAACACAGCAAGAGAAAAAAATTTGAATGTATGCCTGTAACAGTGGTTGTTGGTGGTCAATTTGGCTCTGAGGGGAAAGGTAAAGTTGCTCATTTTTTTGCGCGATCGCAAAATGCAAGCGTAGCGGTTAGAGTTGGAGGTTCTAATTCTGGACACACAGTTGTCGATCGATCTGGCAATTGGGCTCTCCCGTACTCATGGTGATAAGCAAAGATTATCAAATTAAGGGCATATGC
>CAZJTL010000115.1:0-16101 GCA_964548905.1 uncultured bacterium
TTCGGATCATGCTGAGACGATTAGCCTAGTTTTGAACTTTTCAGACATCCTCTAATTTAAGTAATAATATTTGGACTGATTTGCGCCCTCTTGCTAATCCAACAATTACTAATCTTAAAATATCTTCTCATTCACTCAAAGAAAATCAAACACAAAAAGAGATTATAGAAGCACAAGCTTGGAAAGTTAATGATCGCGGTCAGATTGAACTATTTTCTCCTATTAATACTTACAATCTGCCAGAAAATCCAATCAGTTGTAGTTAACTCTTAACTTGCACATGTTCAAATCCTTGCTCAGTCAGTCAGCGATTGAAATCGCTGCCTAATATGAAAAGTCGTCTAAAGACGACTAGACAAAGGTTTTAGTCCATTTCAATGGACTTAATATATGAGGCGGGGAATTTATTCCCCGACGGTTGTTGCAACTGGTGTAAGATCTCAGAGTTAACAGACTTGTTGCGGAATGGTAAGCTGGTTAACATATAGGAAAGCTGGTGGAGAAAAGGCAGAAGGGAAAATGCATTGTGCAATTTAACTGTGGAATAGCTTAGTCATAAAGAGTTAAGGCGGTTACGTACCAATACAGGAAGCTCTTTAATGCTGGAAGTCTGAGTTAAACTCAATAAAGAAAGAGTCAATGAAATGATTAATTGGCGATCGATTCTTTGTGAAACTTGTTCTGAAGTTAGACATCCGCCTAGTACCTCTACCGATGCTTCGTCGATCGCGGCTTCGATCGCCTCTTCAACCAATTCTTGCCAACCATCCTCTAAAATATACCAAGAATTTTGGTTTCTTTGATTGAGTTTTTGGATTTGACGCAGTGAATCAGAAATAGAAGCAGCCCAAGAATTAGTACGCCTTTGCTCTAGTTGTTGCTCAATCAAATGAGCAATTAATCTTACCAAAAAAGAATCAATTTTTCTGAGAATATCCCGCTTGCTCATATTTTCCAGTTCATCGACGATCTCTAAAGCATCGGCATATCGTCCTTGAACAATACTGTTTCTTAAGTCTGTTAATTCCTGCATCATCTTAAAAGTGAGTTTTCCTTGAATTATCTTCTGTGTTCTAATCCCACCGCCGAGCTAATAGTATCTAGTCCATTCCTTTCCAACTGAGTAACTAATCCTGACAAAATATTTTTAACTAGCCAAGGCCCTTGATAAACCCAACCTGTATATACTTGTATTAAACTAGCTCCAGCAATTATCTTTTCCCAAGCATCTTGGGCATTAAAAATTCCACCTACACCAACGATCGGAATTGTACCTTGAGTTTCTGAGAAGATAAAACGGATAACTTGAGTAGAACGTTGTTTGAGAGGCGCACCGCTAATTCCCCCTGCCTCATCCTGCAAAGGTTGCCCTGTAGCTTCCAAAATCTCGGTTTTTAAGCCATTTCTGCTAATAGTTGTATTAGTAGCAATAATGCCTGCTAGTTGATAATCTCTTGCCAGTCTAACAATAGCAGCAATTTCATCCCATTCGAGATCGGGGGCAATTTTAATCAATATGGGCAAATTATCTCGATCGCCTGAAGTTAATGCTGTAAGAATTGGTTCTAGTTGTTCGCCAGCTTGCAGCGATCGCAAACCTGGAGTATTAGGCGAACTAACATTGACGACAAAATAATCAGCCCAATTCTTGAGTAAATTAAAGCTATCTAGATAATCCTTAGCCGCATCCTCCAGAGGAGTAATTTTAGACTTACACAAATTTATGCCGAGCGGAATTTGACGGGGATGTCTTTGCCAAGTCTGTTGCAAAGTATCAGCCATAGCTGCTGCACCGAGATTATTTGCTCCCATCCGATTGAGTGCTGCTCGATCTAAGGGTAAGCGAAATAGGCGAGGGAGAGGGTTTCCAGGCTGTGCATGAAGGGTGACAGCACCCAGTTCGGCAAAACCAAAGCCAAAACTCGACCAGATACCAGCAGCAATACCATCTTTATCAAATCCTGCTGCCAATCCGAGCGGATTGGGAAAATTTAAACCCCACAAATTTTGTTTTAAACGTTCATTTTGCCAACAAAAAGATTGCTCTAACTGTTTAATCGCTAAACGACCTAATGCATTATGGCGAGAGGAATCTAGTTGACTTAATGTCTTAATTAATTGTCGATGAGCTGCTTCTGGATTATCCTTAGCAGCAGCTAGAAACACAGGATAAATATATTTAGTGAAACTGAACATTTAGGTTGTTTGCTAATGGCTAATTGCTAATAGCTAATTGCTAATAGTTCATGGTTCATGGTTCACAGCTATCAGCGATCGGCTAATTATTACTCCTAACTCCTGACTCTTGACTCCTGAATCCTGACTTTCTACTTTTGTTGAATCAATTCAATCTTATATCCGTCTGGATCTTCAACAAAAGCAATCACAGTCGAACCGTGTTTCATTGGTCCAGGTTCTCTAGTTACTTTACCACCAAGGGATTTAATTTTATCGCAGGTGCTATAAATATCGTCTACACCAAGGGCAATATGTCCGTAGGCATTACCTAGATCGTATTTTTCTACACCCCAGTTATAGGTCAATTCAATCACGGTATTGTCGCTTTCTTCGCCATAACCAACGAAGGCGAGAGTAAATTCACCGCCTGGATAATCTTTTTGACGTAATAGTTTCATACCCAGAACGTCGCAATAAAATTTTAGAGATTCTTGTAAATTACCGACGCGCAACATTGTATGTAGCATTCGCATGATTGATTTTTTAACTCCTTAATCAAGGTTTTTCTTTTCTACATCATAGAATTTCTCGATCGGCAAAAACATCTTCAGTAAATCAAATACCTTTGGATCTAAGGGATCGCATTCTGAATTAGTTGGTCATCGCGATCGAGCGGTATTACGATCGAGTTATATTTTGGAGATGTCTAAATTAAGATTCTTGAGCTTGATTAGAATAATTTTTTTGACTCTTTGCTATTTTTTTTCGGAAAAAGTCTCAATCTTAATAGGTAGAGAACATTTTTTCTTCGTGCATTTGTAGGCAGTGAGGAAGATAACTATGAATAAGCAAGAGCCTAATAATTCTCAAGATTCTCAAGAAACTGAAAATAATTCCCGTTTTATCGGTAATTTAATCCAAAAAGCTACTAAACCATCGACGCTAATTATTGGAATTACAGCGATCGCCCTTGGTGCGGTAGCATATACTGGTGTTAAGGTTGTCATTGCTAATAAGTTACCTCCTCTGATCGAACAGCAATTGAGCGGAATTCTCAATCGACCTGTAAAAATAGCTGCTTTACGCAATATTGCTTTAAACGGCGCAGAAATTGATGGTTTCTCGATTCCAGCTACACCTAACGATACCGATCGCCTTTCTATTCCCAAGATTAAGGTTAATTTCAATCTTCTACCTGTTATTTTTTCGCGCATTTTACCTGTCGAAATTACTCTAATTAAACCAGAAGTATATTTAGAGCAAGATTCACAAGGCGAATGGATTAATCTCAATCTCAAGACACAACCAGGAAAAGAATCAATTTCTCTAGATACGAAGGTTAATGTTCGTGAAGGGAAAATTACAGCCGTTCCCTATCAACAATCGCCGTTGATCGTTCCTGTGGATGGTAGCGGTCGCTATAATCCTAGCAAGCAAAAACAAGTAATCTACGATTTTAAAACGGCGATCGCTGCGGCAAAAGCCAATATTAAAGGGGAAACAATTGTAGATACAGGGAAAACTCAGGCAAAAGTATCAATTAAAGATTTAATTTTAGCCGATTTATCGCCTTTAATTCCTCAGAATGCGTTAGAGATTAATCAAGGTCGTCTCAATGCTAATTTAGATATTAATCTTCCTTCTCTCAAACAAATTAATGCCACGCGCATTCAAGGTAAAGTTAGCTTACAACAGGTACAAGCACAAGCAAAACGATTACCCAAACCGATCGAAGCAATTTCTCAACTTTTATTTGGGGGAAATAAGGTAAAGGTTGAAGATACTCAAGGTAGTGTGGGGGATGTTGTTGCACAGGTTGATGGTAATCTCAACCTAGAAAAAGGCTACGATCTTGATGTCAAAGTTTTGCCTTTTGAGTTAACTAGTCTTGTCAAAACTCTACCGATGAAAATGCCTGTTCCTCTAGATGGGGGAATGCAAGCAGATTTTAAACTTACTGGTGCAGTTACTCAACCCAAGCTAGCTGGAAATATTAACAGTACTAAAGCCGTACAAGTCGATCGCACTCGATTTCAAGCCATTAGCACTAGTTTTAGTGCGGATTTACATCAATTTGTTCTCAAAAATCTACAATTAAAACCAGCAGCAGGAGGGCAAATTACAGGAACGGGAGTAATTCAGACTCAAATTAAGCAATTATCTCCAGAAAAAAGCGCGATCGCTTGGGAAAATATGCCAATGGCGTTCAATTTTAAGGCGCAATTACCCACCGAAAAACTGGTTACTCCCTATTATGCTCTACCTTCGGCGATTCAAATCGGTACAATTAATGCAGTAGGTAAAGTAGGTGGTACGCTAGGAACGCCCGATGCATCTCTTAATTGGCAAGCACCTTCTGTTTCTGCACAGTCTGTAACTAATATTTCTGGTGCTGGTGAGGTACAACTCAAAGGCAAAGATTTTCTCGTTCGCAACACTCAAGTCAAAGTGGGAGAGGGGATAATCTCTATTAATGGCAAGGGAAATTTAGATAGTAAAACCTGGCAAACTTTAATTACTCCTCGATCGCTCCCCATCAATCCATTTTTATCAGAAATCAAAGCACCACAGCTAGATTTAACACAACCGATCGCGCTGCAAGATGGCAAAATTAATTTAGCAGGAACTTTAGATGCTAATGTTTTGGATCGGCTTAGTGGAGTTGCTAATTTAGACCTTAAAGTTGCTTCAGGAGATGTCCAACTCAACAGTAAAGTTAATGCTGGCAATCTCGACGCTTCTTTGAGAGGCGATCGCCTTCCCATCGAGAAAATTTTAACTACTTTACCCATACCAGTAGCACTACAAACTTCTCAAGTAGATATATCGGGTAAATTAAAGCAACTACTATCCCTTAGCACTAAATCTCCTAGTTTGGATGGTTGGCAAGCTAATGCCAACGCTAAATTAGCTGTTGCTGATGGCACAGTTGATGCTACAGGTGAATTAAATAATAATGTTTGGTTCACCAAAATCGACGCACAAGAAATTAATTCTACTTTAATTAAGAATAAATTTTTACCCAATCACCAAGCGCTGTTAAATTTACCAAATCTCAACGCCAAAGCAAATTTTTCGGGCAATCTTTTACCTCTGTTGCAATCTCAATTCAATACAGATATTAAAGCGAATAACTTATCCGTACAATTAGGAAATCAGGCGATCGATGCTACTGGTAAAATTATTGTCTCCAAATTAGCCAATCAATTCGATCTTGCTAGCAATTTAGATATCAAATCTAATACCGATCTAGAGACTCTACCCGTTCGCAAAGATGTTTTAGCACAGCAAAAAATTAATCTTAAGGGTGACGCAGATTTTACAGGTAAATTGCAAGGTAAAAATCTCTTATCCGCGCCTACAAAACCTGGCAATTTATTATTAACTGGCAATCTGCAATTAAAAGATGTTCAATTTAACCAGATTTCTAAAGATAAATTTGTTAATAAAATTTCTTTCGATCGCCTTCTTAGTGGTAATGTCAATGTTGAACCAGGGAAAGATATTTCTCTTAATTTAAAAGGCGAACAAGACATAATTGCGGCTAAATTTAATCCTTGTCATAGCAATGCATCCAATCCGAATCAATGTGCATTGCCTTATTTACCAGAATTTTTGAAGTTTCAGACTAAATTTGTCGATAATAGCGAAGAAGAACCAATTCTTAAACCTGTAGTTGCTTTAGGAAAACGCGATCGAGATAATTTTTCTTTGCATATTGAAAGCTTTCCTCTAGCAATCTCCAATCTTTCACCTGCAACTACTCTTGGTCTTACCAAACCAATTGGAGGAGACTTAACAGGAGATTTAAATCTTAACCTATTTAACTTATCAGCTAATGGTAATATTAATATTCAAAAACCAGCAATAGATTATATAGCTGCCAAAGAAGTTGCTGCTGATTTTAATTACGATCGCGCTACAAATATCGCTCAACTTACTTCTGCTTCTCTATCGTTAAATGATAGTCAATGCCAGCAAGAAAACCCTGCCAAAATACAATCCGATCGCTCCAAGCAATTAGATTCTAACAGTAATAGTAATCATCAAAGTTCAACTTTGGAATGCTCGTCCCGCAGTAACTATAATTTAACAGGAAATCTCAACTTAAATACTGGTAGTCTTGAAGCAACGTTAGATATTCCCGAAGCTTATATTGAAGATTTACTGACTACTTTACGCTGGTTCGATCTTGAAAGTGCAACCAAACTATTTCAAAACGATTATCAAACTAAAGCGATCGCCGTTAAACCCAACTCAGTTGAAACAATACCACCCACAGTAAGCAATCAACTAAATTTATTAACAAAACTCGAACAAAACATCCAGATAATTGCAGATAAAAAACAAGCAGGAGATATCCCTACTGTACTTGATATTCAGGGTAGCTATCAAGGAAACGCTAAAATAAGCGGTACTTTAACCAATCCGATCGTTAATTGGCAATTAAATGGTAATAAATGGCGATGGCGTACTCAAGCTGAAACTCCAGCGATCCTCAATCCTCTTGGTTTAATCAAAGAAGGTACTCAAGATATTCCCATCGATCGCTTCAATTTGCAAGGAAAGTTCGCCGATGGTATTGCTAGTTTACAACCATCATCAATTAAGCTAGGTAGAACTATCCTCTCCATGCATGGTGAACTTTTACCCGATCGACAAACAAAGGCTACTTTTAATATAAAAGACCTTTCTGTCGATTTTTTGCGTAACTTTGTCCAAATACCCATCGATTTGAATGGCAATATTAACAGCGAAATAAATCTTAAAGGTGCGATTAGCAAACCCCTGATTGATGGTAACGTCACCTTTAGTAATGCCGTGATTAATGCTAACGCTTTACCAGGTGCGATCGTGGGAGACTTTAATTACGATGGTTCTCGCTTGGAATTTCAAACCACCAACCAATCGATCGTCCAAGCACAAGCAAATGTCCCCTATCCGATCGAACCAGGAACTAAAGATCGTTTTGATGTAGCTATTCAACTGAGTAAGGATACGATCGCCTTAATCGATCCTCTCACTCAAGGACAACTATCTTGGCAAGATGGCAATGGTACAGTCAATCTTAACGCTGGTGGACGGATCGATTTAACTAAACAATCAAAAGTTGACGATTTATTCGCCACAGGGGAAGTAAATCTAGAAAACGCCACACTCAAAACCAAAACTTTCCCTAGTAAAATCCAAATGAATGGCAAAATTTTGCTCAAGAATAGTTTTATTGAAGTAGAAAAATTAGACGGTAAAATTGCCAAACGCAACTTTTCAATTGCTGGAGTTTTACCTATTCAAGAAGCGCGATCGGATATTAACAATCCTTTGACTGTTGCTATTAATAAAGGAAAAATTGAAGTCGAAAATCTTTATCAAGGTGGTATTGGTGGAAACATAATCGTGACTGGTTCGGCACTTTCCCCGATCGTCGGTGGAAATGTAGAATTATTCGATGGTAATGCTACCGTCCCTCAAGCACAACAAGCAAAAATAAATAAAGTTGCTAACCCTAACAATGAGACTCCTATTGTTCCAAGCAATCAAAATAATCAACGTTTCTTTGTTACTCGACTCGATAATTTCAAAGTCAAACTCGATCATTTTAAGCTCGAACAAGCAACTTTTTATAAGGTTAATCTAAGAACAACAAAACACGAAGAAAAGCGATCGAATCATAACTCTCAAGAACCAGTATTAACTCTGAATGGTACTCTCGATAATCCCAACAATATTAAAGCCAAAGGAACAGTAGAAGTTAGACGTGCTGATGTTGATTTTCTCAGCAATGAATTTAGATTGAGAAGAGGATATCCCAATAAAATTATCTTTCCCAACCGTAGTATTCTCAATCCAGATTTAGATTTACAGCTAACTACTCAAGTTTCTGACTATGCTAACTTCCGTCAAGCAGATATTAACGAAAATGAGGTTCCTGATAGTATTTCTAAATCAGGTAGAGCTAATCTAATCGACGTTAACTTAGGTATAAAAGGACAAGCAAGTCAATTACTAGCAAGTTTGGGACAAAATCAAACCAATCCTTGTCAAATTAATCCGAATAACAATCTCAATCTCAGCAATAAAGTCGATTATTCTTCACCAGAATCACAAGCAAAATTAAAACAATTAGAAACCTGCATTCAAACTAATACTTACGCCACTAGCTCTAATGCTCAAATTCTTAACGCTCCTATTGTTAAATTAACTAGTACTCCACCTCGCAGTGAAGGAGAAATAGTCAGTTTGCTTGGCAACCAATTTTTAGAACTAGCCAAACAACTACAAAACAGCAATCAAGACCAATTATTAGAATTTGGTGCTTCTCAATTTGTTTTAAAACCAATTACCAGAGAAGCTACTTATTTGACTGATGAAACTATCAACAATTTTGGCAGAAATATTGGCTTGGATTATTTAAGAGTTTACCCAGTAGTTCAAGGCGTTTATGAATTAAATAAAGACTCTCTAGTGGATATGACTTATGACTATTTTGTTGATGAAGTAAAAGTTAGATATCAATGGAGATTTTAACGAAGGCAGAAGGCAGAAGGAGGGTGTGGGGTGTAGGGTGTAGGGTATAGGGTATACAGTTATTACCTATTACTTAAAACTTTGATTCCTTTGTGTGTCTATCTCAAACGCTGTTTTAGTAACTGTACGGGATCTAAAGTCTCATACTGGGCAGAAGTGTAAGATCTACAATTTCGCCGAGTCCCAGCCCCAAGCCAGCTAGAAATATTGAAAGGAGTACTCTATGTCGCTGGCTCCAGCCAATAAACCGCATCTCAATGTTAGCAAGGAACGAGGCAAGTAGGGGGAGCGAAATCAGGCTCGGTAACACAGACGGAGTGATTACTAAATAGAAAAATCCGATCAAAACTAAAATTACTGTCAGAACTATAAATAGCTCCTGAGAACCTAATTGAAAGTACTCCAGCAACGGTCTTCCCTTCCAAGCGATCGCAAGCGATCGCAGCACAATGAACGCTCCCGCAAGCCAAATCACATGATGAGCAGCTAAATACCATCCCAGGAAGGCATAAGATAACCAACTCGCCTCACTTCTGCAACCTGACTGACCTCAAAGATCAATGTGAAAGGTTGACCTATTAATTTTTCTACAAATACTTCTAAAAGTTCAACCTGTTTTGGAGTTATTGATTCCCGACTGCGAACGGTTAATCGTACTTCGGGCGGATTCACGAACCAATTCGTCTCGGTTTTAACCAAGTCTACTCGTTGAAACGTAATTGTCCGATTCAGCAATTCTTGTCTCAAGCTTTCCTCTAAACGGGTTTGTCTTACTAAGTCGAAGAAACTCGCACTAAGAGGAATCAGGAGAACGCTTGTCAAGATAGCTGCTAACGTCAATGCTCTGCGTGCTTGCGTGAAAGGAGTGTAGCCAGTCAGTAAGAAAGCTACCATGCAAGAGAGCGTAATTCCTAGCAAATTAGTAAGGTAAAGTAACAATGCTCCTAAGCTAAGAAGCCCATTTCCATGAGCTAATCCTAAACCAATTACACAAATTGGAGGCATTAGAGCAACAGCGATCGCCGTTCCTGCCAGACTGCCAGATATTTTAGGTTGTACCTTAGCGTAACCACTAATACTGCCAGCCGCAATCGCAATGCCAAGATCTAGTAAAGTTGGCTTCGATCGAGCCAAGATTTCGTTGCCAAACGTTGAAATACCCGCTAGTGAACTTAAAAACCAAGCAAGGATTACTGCTAATAGCGTTCCCATTGCTACTGAAATTAATCCTTGCCGAAAAAGCATTAAGTCCCCTTCTAGAGCGCCAAAGGCTAAACCTCGGATGGGTAAGATCAGAGGCGCAACAATCATCGCTCCGATAATGACAGCCGCACTATTGGAGAGTAAGCCGAGTGTAGCAATGACGCAAGAGCCAACAATTAAAATTATATAGATTGGATTAAGGGTAGATTCTTCTAATAGTTCAGTCTTTAATTGCTCTAATTTTATGGGATCGGCTTTTCTCCTGGCAAAACGCCTGAAGCATCTTTGTGCCTTTGTTAGCAAAGAGGCGACTCGGTTTAGCACTAGTTCTCTGAACATATAAAGAAGGAGTTTTACTCGATCGTGAATGACTACTTTGCTCTTATGATAGGTGTTCTCAGCGCAGGAATAGGTGGTGAGCTTTTTGTTCGAGGCATAGTTGGACTGGCTCACTGGGCGCGTGTTTCTGCTGGGATTATAGGTGCAACGGTGGCAGCCTTCGCTACTTCTAGTCCAGAATTGTCTGTTGCTGTTAACTCTGCTTTGGATAGAAAACCTCAGATTTCCCTCGGCGATGTCTTAGGCAGTAACATCGTCAACGTTGCTCTAATTCTTGGTCTTGCTCTAATCATTTCAGGAATTCGATGCCCTCGTGACAGCGTAAAGCGTGATTTCCCTATTGCCCTACTAGTTCCAGTGATAATTGGTATTCTTTCTCTTGACGGCTTGCTGTCTCGCATTGACGGTTTCATGCTCTTGGGTATGTTTTTTGCTTGGATTATCGCCGTGATGATTGAAGTGCGTAGACAGCAAAGCGCGGCTGAAGAAGTGCTTGGTGAGCGTCGGGGTTGGCTTGCGATTATTCTCTGTGTTACTGGTCTTGTCTTCCTGATCGTTGCAGGGCATCTAATTGTAGCTGGGGCAAAAGGTATCGCTATTTCTTTCGGAATCGATGAATTTGTAATTGGAGCAACGATCGTCGCAATTGGGACATCAGTGCCAGAGCTTGCAACAACTTTGATTTCCAAGATTCGTGGACATGAGGAGGTGGGTTTTGGAACAATATTAGGCAGCAATATTTTCAATAGTCTTTGGGTGGTTGGAATTGCAGCAACCATTTTTCCCATCTCAGTCAGTTGGCGCGAAGTCTCAGTAGCTCTAGCTTTTGGTTTTGTGACAGTGGCACTCACCTACCCAAGAAAAAGAGGTTTGATCGAGCGCAGGCGTGGAGTATTATTGCTTGTACTCTACATCGTCTATATTGCTACAATTCTTTAGCGATCGCCGTTGCCATTTTACAGAAAAGGCGATCGCCAGTCCCTAATCCCTAGCTCCTAATCCCTAAACCCTTACCAATTGAGGTAATAAACGCTCGATAATCTGCTTTAATACCATTGCCGTCCAATCGATATCTGCTTCGATGGTATCTTTACCTAAAGTTAGGCGAATACCTCGCTTGGCACTCAATTCGTCGTAACCCATAGCTGATAAAATGAGACTGGGACTGAGTTTGCCGCTATGGCAAGCGGAACCCCCACTAATACCGATCCCCGCTAAATTTAGTTCTCTAACAATGGTTTTGCCTGTTAGTTCTGGGAGAAAATCAGGAATGTTAGTCAAAACAAAACTGGCGTGATGGGGAAGACGATATAATCTGTCTCCAGTAGGTGCGAGATAGGGATAATTAGCTAATAAATCGAACAGGCGATCGCGCAATTGTAATAATCTTAGTCTTTCTGTTTCTAATTCTACGGCTGCTAATTCTGCGGCTACTCCAAACGCCGCGATCGCGGGTAATGCCTGTGTACCAGAACGCAATTTTCCTTCTTGTCCACCACCTCTTAGTAATGGCAATAACTCGACCCCAGGACGCAGGTAAAGCGCACCAGCACCTTGAGAACCATAAATTTTATGGCTAGACAGAGATAATAAGTCTACTCCCAATTGTCGAACATCAATGGGTAATCTTCCCGCTACTTGCACCGCATCGGCATGAAAGAGAATACCTCGCTCTTTGGTAATTTCAGCTAGTTCGGCGATCGGTTGTAGGGTTCCTACTTCACTTTGTCCGTAAATAATCGACACTAGAACCGTATTCGGTTGGATGGCAGCTTGTAAATCGAGAGGATTAACCCTACCTTGTTTGTTAACGGGTAATCTAGTAACTTGCCAACCCCATTGTTCTAAAAGTTTGGCTGGTTCGGAAACGGCAGAATGTTCCACACTAGAGATAATTAGGTGTTGGGGAGTGCGATATTGTTGGGCAATTCCCATAATTGCTAAGTTATCTGCTTCCGTTCCACCCGCAGTAAAAATAATCGATTCGGGATTATCTGCATTGATGAGGTTGGCAACTTGAATTCTCGCAATTTCCATCATCATAGCCGCCCTCTGTCCCCATTCATGTAAACTAGAGGGATTGCCCCACTCTGCGGTTAGAACTTGCTGCATTTTGGCGATCGCTTCCGAGCGTGGGGCTGTTGTTGCGCTATAGTCTAAATAGATTTGCATTATCGATCGATTAAAAAATTGTTAGCTTCTAAAACTTCCTGGCTTAACAACATTGTAATCTTCATGGGATACTACTGCTTCAGGTGCAAGAAAATTACCGTGATCCCAACAGATTAATCTATAGTTGCGAGTGACAGGAATGCTGATGACAAAGCGGTTGTGGCGCAACCTCTTGCCATGATAGTCTCGATAATTTCTTTGACTCTGCAAACCATCAATAATTGCTCTAGCTTTGAGAACTACATTTCTTGGTAATTCTCTAAGGTCGATCGGATCTTGGGTAAAAGTATCCTCCCACTCATTTTTTTGTTGTCTTTTTCTTTCCCACTCATCATGTACTTGAGCGCATCTATGACAAACTTGTCCGTAACCTTTATGACCGCAGGAAAATTTTTTTCTTCTTCTCGACATAATCTAATTTCTTCAGACATCTGTCTGAAGCCTCCAAGTTAGGGATATACAATTTACGATTTACGATTTAGGCTTTAATAAAAACTTACAAAAATATGGTTGATACGGGAAAGAGCGTTTCTAAAATTGTTATTTGTTTTTGCTAGTTAGTTGTTAAGTGTTAGTTTTTTGCTATAGATAAAAAGGGATATTAGTCTCTTTTGTTTGATTTAGTAAGTTTGACTTTACTTGGTTGCTCTATGTTGTATTCATATTTTGACTCCGAAGACAATGAAAGATCGCCTTTTGAATTGCCAGGGGCAAAACCTCATTACAATCCAGATCGACCAGGACAAGTAGAGCATATTTTTTTAGACTTAGTACTTGATATTCCCGATCGCAGCCTATTTGGTACTTGTACCATAACTTTGACTCCTATAAGACAGGGAATCTCGGAATTAGTTCTCGATGCAGTAGATTTACAGATCGAATCGGTAATTATTGATAATATCAGTCAACCGTTTAATTACGACGGTCAACAACTTCACATTAAGCTATTACAAGCTACAACAGAAAAGCCCATTCAATTGGCGATCGCCTACAACGTCAAACATCCACAACGGGGCATTTATTTTATTAGTCCAAATCGAGACTATCCCAACAAACCCATCCAAGTCTGGACTCAAGGTGAAGACGAGGATTCTCGTTTCTGGTTCCCCTGTTTTGATTATCCAGGTCAACTAGCTACTTCTGCAATCAAAATTCGTATTCCTAAACATTTCGTAGCGATTTCTAACGGTGAATTACTAGGGATCGAAGAAATTGGTACAGAAAAAATTTATCATTGGTTGCAAAAACAAATTCATCCTACCTATTTAATGACTTTAGCAGTAGGAGATTTCAGCGAACTCAAAGACCAATGGCAAGATATTCCCGTCACCTACTATGTAGAGAAGGGAAGAGAAGAAGATGGTCGGCGCACTATGGGCAAAACTCCGCGCATGATGGAGTTTTTATCGCAGAAATACGGATATAAGTATCCCTATCCCAAATATGCTCAAGTTTGCGTCGATGACTTTATTTTTGGGGGAATGGAGAATACTTCTACTACCCTATTAACCGATCGCTGTCTTCTTGACGATCGCGCCGCACTAGACAATCGTAATTGTGAAAGTTTAGTCCTCCACGAACTAGCGCATCAGTGGTTTGGGGATCTAGTAGTAATCAAACATTGGTCCCACGCCTGGATTAAAGAAGGAATGGCGACCTATGCAGAAGTATTATGGACAGAACACGAATATGGCAAAGATGACGCAGCTTATTACTACTTGGGAGAAGCAAGAAGTTATTTAGAAGAAGATAGTTCGCGCTACCGTCGTCCCATCGTTACTAACGTCTATCGAGAAGCGATCGAACTCTACGATCGCCATCTCTACGAAAAAGGTGCTTGTGTGTACCACATGATGAGAGCAATCTTGGGAAATGAGTTGTTTGAGAAAGCAATACAAACATTTGTACGAGATAATGCCCATAAAACTGTCGAAACTGTCGATTTATTGCGAGCGATCGAAAAAGCAACAGGATTCAATTTACTCTTCCTCTTCGAGCAATACGTCTTCCGTGGCGGTCATCCCGACTTCAAAGTAGCCTATACTTGGGATGGAGATAGTAACATGGCACAATTAACCGTTACTCAAACACAAGCGAAAGATAATAGTAACGGTAGCAAGAGCGAATTGTTCGATCTAAAAATACCTGTAGCTTTTGCGTATATTCAGGATAGTCTAGGGACAAACGATCGAACTGTAGGGGCGAATGGCGATTCGCACGGCGAACAAGGTGGCGAAGTAAATTCGCCACAATCGCCTCCCCTACAAAAAATATTTACACTGAGAATTAATCAAAAAGAACAAAGCTTTTATTTCCCCTTAGAGAAAAAACCAGATTTTGTCAGCTTCGATCTGAATAATAATTTCCTCAAAACTGTTGAATTAGAATATCCCGCACCAGAATTAAAAGCACAGTTAAAATACGATCCCGACCCGATTTCAAGAATCCATGCAGCGACTGGATTGGCAAAAAAAGGAGGATTAGAAGCGATCGAAGCGCTTTCTCAAGCTTTAACTAACGATCCCTTTTGGGGAGTAAGAGTTGAAGTTGCCAAACAATTAGCTACGATTAAACTAGAGCAAGCAGCATCAGCTTTAACGATCGGTTTACAAGATCCAGAAACTAGAGTTCGTCGTGCTGTAATTGAAAGCTTGAGTGAATTTAAAAATGCTCAAACCTATCAAGCAATTAAACAAGTCTTAGTAACTGGGGATGCGAGTTACTATACCGAAGCAGCAGCAGCACGTTGTTTGGGTGGAATGGTTGCTGCTAATCTCAAAGACAAACAAGAAGAAGCGATCGCCACTTTAAAGCAAATCCTAGCAGAACGTTCGGGATGGAATGAAGTAGTCAGATCGGGTGCGATCGGCGGATTGAGTCAGATGAAAACTTCTCCCGTCGCCGTCGATGTTATCGTCGAATATACTAAAACTGGTATTCCTCAAGCATTACGTTTGGCTTCCATTCGTGCTTTAGGCGCTGTCTCCATCGGTCAAGCTAGCGATCGCCTGGAATCAATTTTAGAAGAGTTAGAAGCTATTTCTAGAGAAACCTTCTTTTTAACTCAAGTAGCAGTCTCTTCCGCTTTAGGACAAATGCAAACCCCAAAAGCGATCGGCATTCTCAGTTCTTTAGCAGAACAAACCCCAGATGGAAGAGTGCGCCGCATCGCCGAAGAAGCAATCAAAAAAGTACAAAAAAATCTCGGTTCTGACAAAGCAGTTGCAGAACTAAGAGATGAAATCGAGGAATTAAAGCAACAAAATCAAGATTTACAGAGTCGTTTGGCTAAGTTGGAAGCAAAACCATGATGCTTAGTCTTATTGCTTTAAAATTGCTGATTTTCACTAAATCTGTTAGCGTTAGCGATCGAGAAATATTGCTTTTCCAAGGAACAGGGAACAACGGCGCTTTGCATTCTGAATGTAAGGACAACTATTGCTTTGCTTCTGTGGTTGATGATATCCACAAGAAAATCGAAGAAGAACAAGCCAAAACAGAATTTCTAGATGATGATATCGAAAGAATTCTGAAAAGAAATAGGTGGCTATTTATGTCAGTTTTCCCTATGTTTATTTGGGTTGCATATTTGAGTTTAAAAAGCCCTGATTAAGAGCTGATTCGTAAATAAGTAGCTAGGCAGAATTAAATATAAAACGTTCCAAGTGATAATTACCTTGT
>CAZJTL010000116.1:0-16101 GCA_964548905.1 uncultured bacterium
CACCCAAATCTTCCGCGCTCGTGTCGTCGATATGTCTGAGGAAACCTTGACTCTGGAAGTTGTCGGCGATCCTGGCAAATTGGTAGCAATTATTCAGATGCTCAATAAATTTGGCATTCGCGAAATTGCTCGTACTGGAAAAATTGCTTTAATTAGAGAGTCAGGAGTAAACACAGAATACCTCAAGTCTTTGGAAGCAAAAATGTAGAGATTGGGGGATGATTTTATGCTGTTTCTCTTAGATTTTCAGGTTGAGTACTCGGCTGAGATGACACAGAAAGATTTGTTCAAAATTTGGGTTGATGAAGCAGAAGCTGCTTTGAGCGCCAAAAAAGCAGGAGTGGTGGTAGATCTTTGGAAGTGCGTTGGAGAACGTCGAGTAGTAGCTGTGGTCGATGTTGATTCACCAGATACACTCGATCGCATACTCTTTACCTTACCGATTATGAAAGCAATGGGGCAACATGTAAACGTCAAAGTTAATGCTCTAAGACGTTATGAAGATTTTGCTGCGGATGTCAAAAAGTGGTTAGAAGAGGACGGGTAAACGCTGTTCGCGTCAAATCCAGCGTCTAACTGTTGCTTTGTATTCTTGATATTTTTCCCCAAATTTCTCCTCTAACATTTTTTCTTCTTCTTTGATAAACATTTCTTGAATTAGCCAAGTAAAGGCAGGAATTATCAGTAAAGGAGTCAAACTCCCTAATACAACCCACACCCCAAGTAGGATGACAATAGAATGAGCTTCTTTAATTCTAGCGATCGCAACAAGTATCGATTTCGATCGCGCCGTTTTTCCAAGTCCCCAAAAAATCTACCCCAAAAACTATCCGCTCCTGCAAGGAATAAGAATAAAACTTAAACAGCGATGTTAGCTGACAAGCAAAATTCTTAAATTGCAGGAGCGGTGTAGTGGGTCTTCTGGTTGAAGTCTGACTGCCGAGAGAACTTAACAGTCAATTAGTTAACAGCATTGCTATTAACAACCTTCACTAAGGTTTTGACTGACTGTTAGAGAACAGTCTCGGCGCACAGCCGACTACCTTCAACCAGGAGACCCATGATTTTACTACTTTCTATCATGGGCATCACCTCCTTTGGTCCCTAAACGGATATGTATCCTGAAGGTCACTCGTATCAGTGTAGCTTATCGATTTGGTTACGGCAACTTTTTAAGAATTTTTTGGCAATAAATTCATTTTCACCGAAATGTAGATGAAGGTAAGACGCATGAAGATAGGGAAAATGCCATCCTTCTGAACCAATGTGCTGAAATTTGCGATCCTCAAGTACAAATAGAGATTGTTGAGCTTGAGAGCTTAATTGCGATCGATGAAACTGATGACCAAAGACAGTATCATTACTGTTGAGCAAAAAAGTATCTTGCAGGGCAGTCGCTCGACGATATCCTAGGGTTAGCTGTTTGCTCATGATGGCGTTGGTTGATAAAATGCCAAGCATTTGCCAAGAATTCCCATCGAAGTCAACAATTTGTTGACATAGGTACATTAATCCACCACATTCAGCATAGGTTGGAATTCGGGATTGAATCGCACTTTTAACTTCAGCCAAGATGTTAATATTTTCTGACAATTGTTGAGCGAAAACTTCAGGAAAACCACCGCCAAAATAAAATCCATCAATGCGATCGGGTAATTGACGATCTTCGAGGGGACTCCAGTAAATTAATTGAGCGCCCAATTCTGTGAGAATATCTAAATTATCTTGATAGTAAAAACTAAAAGCGCGATCGCTGGCAACAGCAATTCTAATTGGTTGTTGGCTAATAGGTAGCGAGTGATGGTTAGTAGGCGATCGGTAATGGGAGGAGTTTATTTGCAGTAGAGGTAATAATTTTTGCCAATCGAAAGAAGTTTCTGCCAAGACTGCTAAGCGATCGAATAAATCTTGTAAATATTCTAGTTCCGCAGTAGGAACTAAACCGAGATGGCGATCGGGAATAGCTATTTGTTCCTGACGGCGTAAAATCCCCAAAATTGGTATTTGTAGGGGCAATAGTGCATCTTGAAGTAGTTCTAAATGGCGATCATTACCAACTCTATTTAAAATAATACCTGCAATGCGAATTCTGGGATCTAAGGTGCTATAACCATGAGCGATCGCCGCGATCGAACCAGATAAGCGAGAACAATCTAAAACTAATAAAATCGGTAAATCGAGTAATCTAGCGATATGAGCAGTACTAGCAAAATCTTGACTATCATTTTCTAAATTATTAACGACATTCGATCGATATAACTGTTCCCCGTCTCCTTGTCTCCTTGTCTCCTTGTCTCCTTGTCCTCCGAAGGACGCTCCCCTGTTCCCTCTAATAAAATTGGCATTTACGCCATCAAACAATCCCATTACGCCTTCTACTAGAGCATATTCTACTCCCTGACAATGGCGATCGAAGCAAGATTTGACATAGGCTTCAGAAGTTAAAATTGGGTCTAAGTTGCGACAGGGGCGATCGGTTATGGCAGTATGGAACATAGGGTCGATATAATCTGGCCCCACTTTGAACGACTGCACAGGTAGTTTTTTGGCGGCTAAAAACGAAAGTAGCGCGAGAGTAACTGTAGTTTTCCCCACACCAGAACGTTCGCCAGCAAGGATTAATGCCATGTTTGTGTTTGAGTGATCGAGATTAAAATTCGATCGAACTATTTAAATTCCATCTGACAACAAGTTACAGCATTTTCCAAATTAGACGACAAAACATCAAGCGATGCACTCCCGTAAATTAGCTCGACATTATAATAGGTGGAGAAATGCTTACTCTACAAAAAATTTTGCAATTGTGCCTTCTGCCTTCTGTCTTCTGCCTTCTGCCTTCCCTTAACCAGCTTTTTTAAATGCCTGACAACTTAGTATTACTTGGCGGTGGTCATTCTCATGCGATCGCGCTTAGGTTATTCGGAAAAAAACCGATACCAGGAGTTAATCTCACTCTCATTACTGATGTAATTAAAACTCCCTACTCAGGAATGTTACCAGGTCATGTAGCAGGTTTTTACAGTTACGAGGAAACTCATATCGATCTGTGTAAACTTACTAGTTTTGCTGGTGCAGAATTACTTCTAGATGAGGCAATAGGTTTAGATTTAGAGAAAAATCTAGTTATCTGCAAACATCTTCCTCCTGTAGAGTTCGATTACCTTTCTATTGATATTGGTAGTACTCCAGCTACAGATTCTATTCCAGGTGTCGATCGCTATGCTATTCCAGCTAAACCAGTACCTCAATTTTTAGCTGCTTGGGAACAACTAATCGAACAAGTAACTACAATGCCCAAAATGGCGATCGCGATCGTTGGTGGTGGTGCGGGGGGAGTAGAATTAGCCTTAAATATGCACAGTCGCTTACCGAAACATGTTTCGATTCATTTATTTCATCGCAACGATCGCCTGTTACCCAATCATAGCGATCGAGTCGGTAAGCAATTAGAACAAATTTTGCAGCAGCGAGGAATTTATATCCATCTACAAGAAACTGTCAGTGAAGTTTCAGTCGATCGCATTAGCTGTCAATCTGGATTAGTAGTTGCCGTCGATCGCATTTTTTGGGTAACACAAGCATCTGCACCCAATTGGATTAAACAATCTGGGTTAACTACTGACGATCGAGGTTTTATACTAGTCAATAATTTTCTTCAGTCTGTTTCCCATCCTCATATTTTTGCGGCTGGTGATATTGCTACCATGCAAAATTATTCTCGCCCTAAAGCTGGAGTATTTGCAGTACGCCAGGGAAAACCTTTGTTTGAAAATTGGCACAGAATTACTACAAATCGACCCCTTAAACCTTATATTCCCCAAAAAAGATATTTATCTTTAATCGGTACTGGAGATCGAAGGGCGATCGCTTCTTGGGGAAAATTATGCTGGCGATCGCCTTTGCTTTGGTGTTGGAAAGACTATATCGATCGTCAATTTATGAATCTTTTTTAGAATTAAAATCCAAAACCGCTACTGTTGATTAGTGGTAATAAACTTTTATCCTTGATTTTTCTTGATACCCTCTGCCTTCTGCCTTCTGCCTTCGTACTTTCTCCACCGATATTATGGCTTCCCCAGGATACACCTTACCAGTCTTTGCTTGTGCAAGCGCGATCGCTGCTTTACTCCACCTCAAACAAAAGAATAATTATTCTGAGTTAGAAAATGTCTCTGTCGATTTAATCGAACCAGCGCAAACAGTTGAAATACCGATCGAGCAAGTAGCTAAAATTGGAGACAATAAAGCCCTAGCCATTACCATTAGCGATCCTGGGGAACATCTCGATTTAACTCGTAATACTCCTGTTTGGGCGATCGTAGAAATTAGTTCTCAGCGATCAGCTTTCAGCCATCAGCTTTCAGCAGTCAGTTGTCAGCAGTCAGAAGAACCTTATTTAAATAAATTCCCCTGCCCCCCTGCCCCCCTGCTCCCCGGCTCCCAGTCCCCCCAAAATAAGATCGGGGGTGGCGAGGGAATTGGCAAGCAGATTGATAATGAGGGGCAATCGGCAATTTATAGCTATGCGCGTCGATTAATTAGCGAAAATCTGCAAAAACTGCTCGAACCAGCAGAGATAGTAGCGGTAACGATTATTTTACCAGAAGGAAAAAAGTTAGCTCAGCGTACTTCTAATTCTGCTTTTGGCGTAGTTGAAGGGCTTTCCTTATTAGGTACTACTGGAATCGTTCAGCCTCTAACCGCACCAGAGCAACTTGAAGCTTATCAACAGGAATTAAAAGACAAGGCTAAAAAATACGATCGCTTAGTTTTCTGTGTTGGGGAAAATGGGTTAGATTTAGCCAAACAAATGGGTATTAATCCCGAACAAATTGTTAAAACTGCCAATTGGATTGGTTCAATGTTGGCAACTGCTGGTAGTTTAAAAATACAGTCAATTTTATTATTTGGCTACCATGGCAAATTAATTAAGCTAGCTGGAGGAATTTTTCACACTCATCATCATTTAGCCGATGCACGCTTGGAAATTTTAACTGCTAATTGTGCCAGTTTGGGCTTACCTAATTCAATTATCCAACAGCTATTTAACTGCCAAACTACTGATGATGCGCTAAAAATGCTGCGGAGCTTCGATCTAGAAAATAATAGTAATTGGGTAGATCGAGTTTATGGGGCGATCGCCAACAAGATCGATCGACGTTCTCAAGACTACATTCGCAAGCATACAGAACAAGAAATACTAGTTGGTTCTTTGTTATTCGATCGCGATCGAGAAATAATTATTAAAAGCTTAAATGGGACTAAAATTTTGGATAAGTTGTGCTAGCATGGTTTGAATATTTTATTTTTCTTTACATTATAGAGATTGAGCTAGTAAGACCTATTTGCACTAGAGACAATTAGCAAGCAAATGGTATTACTCTCACTTGTTCTATCTATTTTTTCCACGCCAATTCACACCGTTACCGCCTCCAAATAGTGACTACTCAAATAGAATCGATTACCCAAGCAACAGAGGCTTTATCCGCCGAATCTCTGAACAGCCTTAATCGTCAAATGATTGCTATTATTGATTTTGGCTCTCAATATTCTGAGTTAATTGCTCGTCGTATCCGTGAAACACAAGTTTATTCAGAAGTACTTTCTTACCGAACTAGTGCAGAACAATTAAAAGCTCTCAATCCAAGAGGAATTATTTTATCTGGAGGGCCTAATTCTGTTTACGATAGTTACGCACCCAAATGCGATCCAGAAATTTGGAATCTAGGAATTCCGATTTTAGGAGTTTGCTATGGAATGCAACTAATGGTTAAACAGTTAGGTGGGACAGTCGAGACAGCTAACAGAGGAGAGTATGGCAAAGCATCTCTGTCGATCGACGATCCTACAGACTTATTAACTAATGTAGAAAATGGCTCAACCATGTGGATGAGTCACGGAGATTCCTGCACCCTCTTACCAGAAGGATTTACTGTCCTAGCTCATACAGAGAATACTCCCTGTGCGGCGATCGCCAATCAAGAGAAAAAACTCTACGGTGTACAGTTTCATCCAGAAGTAGTTCATTCTGTGGGTGGGATCGCCTTAATTCGTAACTTTGTCTATCATGTTTGTGGTTGTGAACCTACTTGGACTACAGAAGCTTTTGTTGAAGAATCAATTCGGGAAATTCGCGCTAAAGTAGGCGATAAGCGAGTACTATTAGCCCTCTCTGGTGGTGTCGATTCATCTACCCTCGCCTTTTTACTACATCGAGCTATTGGCGAGCGATTAACCTGTATGTTTATCGATCAAGGCTTTATGCGTAAGGGTGAACCAGAAAGATTAATGGAAATCTTTGACAAGCAGTTCAATATTCCTGTGGAATATGTGAGCGCAAGAGAACGTTTTCTTCAACAAATGGAGGGAATCACCGATCCTGAAGAAAAGCGTCGCCGTATCGGACATGAATTTATCCACGTTTTTGAAGAAGAATCGAATCGCCTTGGTCCTTTCGATTATTTAGCTCAAGGAACTCTCTATCCAGACGTAATTGAATCTGCTGATAGCAATGTCGATCCCCAGACAGGAGAACGAGTAGCAGTTAAAATTAAGAGCCATCACAACGTTGGTGGACTACCTAAAAATTTACGTTTTAAACTGATAGAACCCCTGCGAAAACTCTTCAAAGATGAAGTTCGTAACGTTGCTCGCGCGATCGGTCTACCAGAAGAAATCGTACACCGCCATCCCTTCCCAGGGCCAGGATTAGCCATTCGCATTATTGGCGAAGTTACCTCAGAAAGATTGAACATTCTCCGAGATGCCGACTTTATCGTTCGTGATGAAATCAGCAAACAAGGAATGTATCATGACTTTTGGCAAGCTTTTGCTGTATTGTTGCCTATTCGTAGTGTTGGTGTCATGGGAGATAAACGCACCTATGCCCATCCGATCGTGCTACGTTTAATTACTAGTGAAGATGGTATGACGGCTGACTGGGCAAAAGTTCCCTACGATTTGCTAGAAATAATTTCCAATCGAATTGTTAATGAAGTCAAAGGTGTAAACCGAGTTGTTTACGATATTACTTCTAAACCACCTGGCACGATCGAGTGGGAATAGGCAATAGGCAATAGCGCAGGTCTTGGAGGGTTAATCAACTGTTGATTAACCCTATTATTTTTTTTTTGTTTATAGGATAGTGTTCTGTCAATTTTTAAGTACCTAAGCAAAATTAATTACACAAATTGCTTTTCTGCTCCCTGCTCCCTGCTCCCTGCTCCCTGCTCTCTGGTTTAAACTTTGCGATTTAAGTTTTTAGCCGCAGTCATCATTTCTCCTAAAAAAGGTAAACCAACGATCGCAGGAAGAAAATATCGGGAAGTACATAATAATCCCAAAGCCGCACCTTTTGCTTGATTAAAAAAGGGTTTATAGAAAAAAATCAAAGCTGCATCCCTTGTGCCTACTCCTGCAAAAGTAAGAGGTAACAATCCCGCTAAAATCGATAGTGGCGAAAGAGCTAAACTTGTCACAAAGGGAGTATGAGCATTAATTGCTAGAATAAAAAACCAAATTTGCAATAAGTGTAGAAACCAAATAAAAATTGAAGTACTAGCAATAATTAATAATTGTCTTTTGTCTGCCCAAAAATAATTGTGCATTTCTAACCAAGACGTTTGCAAATTTTCAAGCTTAGCTCTAATTTTCTTAGGAACAATTCTTTGAGCATTTACAAAAAAAAGTTGAGCAAATTGACGAGAGCCTAATAATAATAATCCTAAAATTAAGCCGATCGCTACTGCTATAGTCATTATCCAAAATAGCCCATCTTTAGGCGTATAAATTAATAAACCAAAGACGCACCATAGTAATAGAGAAAGCATGTCGCTGGCTTTTTCAAAGATTACTAAAGATAGAGATAGAGAACCACTTAAATGCCCTCTTTCTTTCATAAAATAAGCTTTAGCAATATCTCCCATTTTGGAAGGTAAGACCATATTTAAAACGCTAGCACCCAAAATGAGTCGATTAGCTTCGAGAAATCCGAGATCGGTTCCTTGAGGTACTAATTGTTGCAACCGCCAAGAAGTAAAAGCAGTGATAGGAATAACCATGCCCAGACTAATTATCATCCACAGGCGATCGCAATTTTGAAAAACCTCTAATAATCTTTGAACGTCAATCTTAGAATAGATAATTAATAAAATAGCAATGCTGACAACGATCGAGATAAATCTTTTCATATCAATATCAATTAGACAAGCAGATCGGGTTTCCTTTGCTTCCCGATGGTTATAACACTGATTACCGAAAATTTGGGTTGATAGCCTCGTCCTAGAAAGACGACTTTACACTTTAGAAACAGAAACTTGATAAGTATTAGTGTCATATAAAGATGAACGATCCGATCGGATTACTACAACCCTCGACTAGAACGATCGACTACCGCCAAGCGAATGCCTCAGAGCCATTTGTGCCTAACCCCGCTTTTGTTGCTAGCTCAAACTGGAACAGTCTCTATCTTGAATTTCACCATCAGCCAAAGTTTGAGATTGCAGAGCATCAGCATACTATGCATATAATTGCGTGTGGGCTGTCTGATTCCCCTGAAGCTGGCGATGGCGGACTTGCTTCTGGAGAACGGTGGTTAGATGGAAAGAGAGAACAGGAAAGGCGTAGAGTAGGAGATATTGCCATTATTCCTGCGGGAATTCCCCATCGTTGTAATTGGAATAGAGCCGTTCAATTTGGTATCCTGGCGATCGAACCCGCACTTCTGGAACAAATTGGTCAAGATTGGGTAAATCCCGATCGCCTTGAATTAATTCCTCGATTTATGAGCGAACAAGATGAACTGATGCAGGGTATTTTTTCGACCTTAAGAAAGGAATTAACAACTGGCGGAATCGGCGGTCATTTGCTGGTCGATAGTCTCAAAACAGCCTTGACGATTCACCTACTACGAAACTACTGTACCACATCACCAAAACTCTCTAGCTACTCCAATGGATTATCTCAAAGCAAACTTACCTTAGTGAAAGAATATATCAAGGTACATCTAGATCGGGACTTAAAACTGACTGAAATTGCAGCGATCGCCCAAATGAGTCCATATCACTTTTTGCGCTTGTTCAAGCAGAGTACAGGTGTAACACCTCATCAGTATATTTTGCAAAGTCGGATCGACAAAGCAAAGTATCTATTACAACAGAGCGAATTGAGTATGACAGAGATTGCTATGAGGGTTGGCTTTTGCGACCAAAGCCATCTAACTCGCTGTTTCAAGCGTATCCTTGGCGTGACACCAAAACAATTTCTGTCACCCTGAGCGCAAAAATGTCCCAAAATTCCGCAACTTTTTTCTAGAGTCAACAGCTACTAGTTTTCTAAACTATCAGCAGTAGTTACGACTGAAGAAAGATGGCACATATCGAACAGATGACCGTTCCACTCTGGGGATTAGTGATTTTTATGGGATGGACGATCGCGATCGTTGTTCTTTTAATCATTGCTAGGATTCGGCATTTATCCAATGGTGGCTCTATCCAAGATTTTGCTACCCCAAACGATAAAAGCCTGCTTTGGCGACTTTTGCGGGTACAAGCCAATTTAGTCGAGAATCTTCCTTTGTATATAGGAGTTGTATTTTTGCTGATTGTTCGGGATGTTTCTGGAGAGGCGATTGATTTACTCATTGCTGTATACATAGTATTTAGGCTCATACACTCAAGCATTCAAATCGCTGGAATCGATCCCATATTTCGAGTTTTCAGCTTGGGGATTCAGTTTGGTTGTCTAATCGCTTTGACTGCTTTGGCAATTTTCTAGTTACATTATGAGAAGACTAAAAGGCTTGATATTTCTTCTGTCAGGGGAAATGGGTCGCCTGGGATTCGAACCCAGGACCAATCGGTTAAAAGCCGAGTGCTCTACCACTGAGCTAGCGACCCTCGCACAATCAATTTATCGCGCACGGTTATCCAGTATAACACAGATTTTTGGAGGATACAAGTAATTTTTCTCAAATAACCGAAAATTATTTTTGCTGAAACTTCTCTCCATTACTCCTGGTTTTTCTTGGTTATAGTTAAGAAGTAAACGTGACTACTCCAGACACCGACCTTACGGTACGGTGCTGGCTTCCAATCCTCGCAGACTGGATTTTTCTGCCCCGCGCCACTTATCTAGGCATTGCACCCCCGACAGTACGACATTTTGACAGACAATTTCTTTCCCCGACAGTCCGTCGGTACTAGTTAGATTAGCAAGGGGCTGTGTTTCGAGGAAACCTCGAAACCCTGTAAGCCCCGCCAACCCTCGTTGAAGAATTATTTCAGCAGCAGCATGATCTCTCGATGTTTGATACCCACATTCAGGACAAATATGGACTCTTTGGCTGAGTTCTTTCTTGCCTGTATGCGTATTGCACCTTGGGCAAATCTGAGAAGTGAATTTGTGGTCAACAGGAGCGAAGTACTTTCCTCTCTTCCATGTAACCCACTTCAACAAATCTCGAAACTGACCGAAACCACCATCAAGCATATGCTTACCCAAAAAACCCTTTGCGCCGATCCGAAAGTCGATGTTCTCAACGAATATCATGTCGGCTTGGTCGCACAGAGAATGGGCAGTTTGAAGGTGGAAGTTTTTACGAGAGTTGGCTATTTTGTGTTGGTATCTGGCAACAAGAGTTTGTGCTTTGTCCCAATTCTTAGAACGCTTTGTTTTCTTGGCGGCTCGGCGTTGCAGCACTTTCAGCCTACGTTGCGAGTCACGAAAGAAACGAGCAGGTTCTACAACAAAGTTATCGCTAGTTGTCAGAAATTTTTCCAGTCCAATGTCAATTCCAATTCCTCTACCGTAGGGCAAAGGATCGGGAACAGATACATCGGATTGGATGGTTACTACTACATACCATTTTGTGTTCCTTGCTCTAGAAAGAACTCGAACTTGTTTGACCTTAAAACCTTCAGGGATAGGACGATGTTGGTTAATTGCTACCAATCCAATACCAGGCAGTTTAATGTTGTATCCCCGAATAGGATCGGCTTTAAATTGAGGGAACAAAAACGAACGGTATTGGCCAAACTTTTTAAAACGAGGAAAACCAAAGCCACGAACTTTAAAGGCTTCCCAAGTGTTGTGCATTCGCTTAACGACATCTTGCGTCACTTGCGAGTGAACATCTTTGAGTTTTTCGGATCTCTTTTTCCATTGAGTCAATTGACGCTTTTGTTCAAGATAACTAGGGAATGGAATGTCGGCAGACATAATGTATTCCCTATCGAGCGAGCAAGAGTACAAACTACATTTTCTACTGTTTATCCAATCCTTGAGGTCGCGCAGACACCTGTTGTACAGACGGCGACAAGTTTCCAACCAAGAAAGCATCATCGCTTGTTGGTCAGCCGTTGGATAAATTGTGTAAGTGTAGTTCATGGTTAGCATTCACTTATTCTAGCACAAAGCATGACAAGCGATAAACTTTTGTTGAACTCTGGCGATTCATGAGGGGCTGTCGCCTGTGGTTTCCCAGGCGTTCAAAAGCCCCGTCCCGACGCTCACCTTATCAGGTAGAGCGCGGGGCTTCTCGCCAACCAGCTAAAAGCCAAATTCAGCCAGGTTATTAGTTTTATAGTGATGGCAGATGCTATTTTTTGCTTTAAAGCTGAATTAAATCATTTCCTACCACCCCAAAAAAAGGGAGTAAGTTTTACTCATCGCTTTAAAGAATCTCCTTCAATCAAAGATACGATCGAATCTTTAGGAGTCCCTCATCCAGAAGTCTATTGTATTTTAGTTAATGGTAAGGCTGTAGATTTTTCCTATGGCATTCGCGACGGCGATCGCGTGCAGGTTTATCCAATTTCAGCAGCAGCAGAAATTGAATCTAAGCTCGAAATCCAGCTACAACCGCCTCTGCCCCAGTTTCCTCGTTTTATTTTAGACGTTCATTTAGGTAAGCTAGCATCCTCGTTAAGATTACTTGGTTTTGATAGCCTGTATCGCAATGATTACGAAGATGCTCAAATAGCCAAAATTGCGGCTGCTGAAGCTAGAATCGTCTTAACTCGCGATCGCGGCGTACTGATGCGAAGTTTAGTTACCCACGGCTACTATGTTCGCCACACCCAACCAAACGAGCAAATTATTGAAGTTTTGCAACGTTTTCAATTAATCGATCGCGTCAAACCATTTCATCGGTGCATTCCTTGCAATGGGATCTTAATGCCTGTAGATAAACAAGCGATCGTCGATTTACTTCCCCAACAAACAAAAAGAGAAATCAATACTTTTTATCGCTGTACCAACTGTCAACAAATCTATTGGCAAGGCGCACATTTTCAGAGAATAGAACAATTTGTAGAAAAGGTTTTGACGGCAGATTCTCGAAGCTCATCACCGTCCTTTCGAGTTGCCTCACGACAGATCTAAGGTAGGGGCGAATGGCCATTCGCCCCTACATCAAATTAATGCGTCCCATTCTTTGTTGAAATTTCTGTGAAAAATTACTGGACTTTAATACCGTTATTAGTACAATTATCCGCAGGAGTAGCACCTACATCTACTGCTTGACCGACATCAGCCCCTCGGCAGAGAACATTTTCAAAAGCTCCACCATTTTGATAAACACCTAAAGCAAAATCCCTAACTCTGTCTCCAGCAGAATCTATAGGATTAGCTTGATGTGTAACTATATTGGCATTAGCAATCGCTGGATCGGGAAAATCAAAATATTTTGAGTTAAAGCTACCGACTATAGCTAATTGACTTAAAGTAGCAGCAAAAGTTTGATGTTCAAAGTGATAAGCGTTTTGAGAACGAGCCATAGTACCAAGATTATTAGTAGCTTCTGTTTCTCTGGCTTTGCCTACTTGAGCGAGAAGACTAGGAAAAGAAACTGCGGCTAGAATTCCGATGATAATAATTACTACTAAAAGCTCAATTAGAGTAAATCCTCGATTTTTCTGTTTTTGTAGTAAGTATTTCTTAAGAAGAATATTTAGTGGAGGTTTAATGCCATGCATGAGTCGAGATCTCGATTTAATTAATAAATTAGATTGATTATTTTGGACTAAATAAGTAATAAAAAAAATTCTAAAATTGTTATTTTCAATAATTTGAAAGATTAGTTATTTACAATTTTTTGCCTTATTTTATTTCACTTGATTCGTAAGAGATGAATAAAAAAGACACCAGGCAAATCTATAATATTTACCTGGTGCTTGTGGCTTAATCGAAATAATAGTATAAGCCACAATAACAATATTAAATATCTCCGAGTTAGCTTAATTGAGAGCTACAAAGCTGGCTGGACAAGTAGGAACACCAGCGGCAATAGTTACAGGAACTGCTGCTGTACCAACGGCATCGCCTTGGCATAATACAGTTTGGTAAGCACCATTTTGAAATCCAATTCCACCCGTGTAATCGCGAGTACCTTGAGGGTTGCCAGCAGTATTAGGGATGGAGGCAGCAGTGGCATCAGCACTAGTAGCACTCGCAGAGAAATTTCCATTGGCAATGACATTGTAATACCTACCTTGTGCAATTATTATACCCAAGGCATTATTAGTCGTAAGTGCAGTATTATCAATAGTAGGAGTAAACGCTTGATTCTCGAAGTGGTAAGATTGTTCGGCGCGGGTAATGGTACCAACTGCGTTTTTACCTTCAGTTTCTCTAGCTTTACCAACTTGAGCGAGTAAGTTGGGTAGAGCAACAGCAGCTAAAACACCGATGATGATAACAACAACTAATAATTCAATTAAGGTGAAACCCTTGTTCTTTTTGTTTTTCTTGTTGCTGAGGTGTCTTAATAATTTAGCAGTAAATTCACGGTTCATGGTATGTTTTCCTTATGTTTTTGTTGAGAGTAATTTATTTGTTTTCCTCTAGATTAAAATTACCCAACTCGATCGATTTTCATATCACCTCAAAAAAACTTTTTTTGAAAATATTTTTTCTTTATCAAAACAAATACTTGAACTTCTTTTTATATATAGATTTGCCTGGTTAACTTTATCAAAAGTTTAAGAATAAATTCTTCAATTGCTGATAGGCGTGGTTCGTAAACTTCAGTTGTAAATCACAAATGAATAGAGATCTAATTACTAGTAATAAAAATTAGTTAGAAAAAAATAATAGATTTTTAATTAAATAGCTGCGATCGCGATCGCTTTGTTTTGAGCTTTCAGTTATCAGTTATCAGCTTTCAGCTTTCAGTTATCTGCTGACGGCTCAGAGGATAATTCGCAAGTGGATTGCCCCTACTAGTCTGTCCAGATTGATTTGATGGATAAAGATTGGGTTAAGATAAATAAAGCTGTAATAATCGTGCAGCCAGGGAAAATAAGGCAATGAAAACTGTAGGTTTTAATCACACGGATCTTTCCGCTCTTACTGCTGAAGATGTCGCTAAATTAGCTAGTCGTTTAGAGCAAGATGATTATAATAACCCGTTTGAGGCTTTAGAAGATTGGCATTTATTAAGATCGATCGCCTTTCAGCGTCAAGAATTAGTCGAACCGTATTTGTATCTTCTCGATATGGAAACATTTGATGAAGCTTAGCTGCGAGGGATTAGGGATTAGGGGCTAGGGATTAGGGACGGGGAGAAGTAATGAGTAATGAGTAATGAGTAATAAGTAATAAGTAATGAGTTTTTTACTTCTGCCTTCTGCCTTTTTTACTATGCCCGATGAACAATGAACAATGAACCATGAACCATGAACGCAAATAACAAATAACTAAAAATGCTTGCTGGGCGTAAAATACTGATTGGAATAGGTGGTGGAATTGCTGCTTACAAGGTTTGTGAGGTTATTTCTGGGTTGTTCCAAGCAGGTGCAGAGGTTAGAGTTATTTTGACGGAAACAGCAGAGCAATTTATTACACCTCTAACAGTATCTACACTTAGTCGTCATCCAGCGTACACAGATCGAGATTTTTGGCAGCCAGTTCATCAACGTCCCTTACATATTGAATTGGGAGAATGGGCGGAAATTTTTTTGATTGCTCCTTTAACTGCTAATACTCTCGGTAAGTTAGCCTATGGTTTAGCTGATAATTTATTAACTAATACGGTTTTAGCTTCTCGTTGTCCAGTTTTGTTAGCACCAGCGATGAATACGGAAATGTGGGAACAAACATCGGTGCAACGCAATTGGCGATTATTACAACAAGATCCAAGATATCATAGCGTCGGACCTGGTAGTGGTTTGTTAGCGTGCGATCGCGTTGGTGCTGGAAGAATGGCAGAACCTAGAGAAATTTTACTAGCCCTACAATCTTTTTCTCATACTAAAGGCAAACAAGATTTACTTGGCAAAAAGGTTTTAATTAGTGGGGGAGGAACTAGAGAGTATCTCGATCCAGTTCGTTTTTTGGGCAATCCTTCTACTGGTAAGATGGGAATAGCTCTAGCACAAGCAGCATTACATCGTGGTGCAACAGTAACTTTTGTCCATGCACCTATAGAGAAACATTTACTGACTTCTCTACAACATATTCGCTCGATCGCAGTTACTAGCGCCATCGAAATGCAGAAGCAAATGCTCGACTATTTTCCTGAAGCAGATTGGATTATCATGTCAGCAGCAGTAGCTGATGTCAAACCGACTCGCTATATTTCCCAAAAAATTCCCAAACAAGAATTGTCTTTGAGTTTAGATTTAGAAGCAGCACCAGATATTTTGGCAGAATTAGGCGATCGCAAGCAGCCAAATCAACTCTTAATCGGTTTTGCTGCACAAACTGGAGATATTTTTCAACCAGCTTTAGAGAAATTGCAAAGAAAGAAATTAGATGCGATCGTAGCTAATCCAGTCGATCAATCTGAAGTTGGTTTTGCTAGCGATCGCAATCAAGCTATTTTTCTCGATCGACAGGGAAGAAAGCAAGAGGTTTCTAAGTGTAGTAAGCTGCAACTAGCTCATCATCTTCTGGATTTTGCTTTAACGATTCGATCTTACATTCTTTAGTAGAGATTTTACCAAAAACTTTTCTCGGCTAAAAAAATCTTACAAAAGACTTCCTACAAAAGTAAAAAAATAATCATTTCTACTACTGAAAATATAAATGATACCATTTCTCAAAAGTAATACCAATTCTCGAAACTAGCTAGATACATGAGCAAATTATTTCTTAATAGGA
>CAZJTL010000117.1:0-13069 GCA_964548905.1 uncultured bacterium
CAAAGGCTAAAAGCCTTGTGGCTTGCGGGAGGCTAAAGCCCAATTCTGTCAAAATATTAGTTTCATCTGTAGCAGCAATCAACTCAGGAATAGATGGAAACCAGTCTTGATACATCATTTCAAGCTCTTGCTTGCGACCGATCGCGGCATCAGGTTGAGCTTCTATTGCGGTGGCTGCTGCATACCAATACATTTTCCCTTTGCCCAGCATCATAAAACCGAATCCTTTACCACCGCCTAAAAACTCCTGAATATAGCCAGGAGGATATTGACTCGGCACATACTCTGTCAAACCTCGCCAAGTCTTGAAGTTGCGATAAATGGGTGGTTCATTGCCTAAAATGATACTTCGTACTCGCGATCGCAATCCATCTGCACCAATCAACGCATCACCTTCAACTCTCAAACCTGAAGCGAAATAGGCACTAACCCGACCATTTTCAGCCTCAAATCCCTCAAAAGTTTCTCCCAAAATTAATTGTTCTTCTGGCAGATTGCGCCACAATAGTTGATGTAGTTCAGCCCGATGAATTCCGATCGCAGGTAACTCAAAACCATCAACAGGGACATTGACTAATTCTTTGCCATATTGTGAATTGAATTGATAGTTTGTGGTGAGATAGCCAACTTGTTTTGCTTCTTCCAATAAGCCTAAACGATTTAAAATGTGTGTCGCGTTTGCCCACAGTGCAATCCCTGCACCGACTTCTCGTAATTCCTTAGTACGTTCGTAAATAACAGGTTGACAACCAACACGATTTAGAGCAAGTGCAGTTGCAGCACCACCAATTCCACCACCGATGATGATTACTCTATTCATAATTTTCCTATTTATCGACTGACAAGTCTGTCGATTGTTTGTGATTAATATTTTAAGCACATTTTGCACTAGTTGGATCGCGATCGAAAAAAGGTGTATTTATTAAGTAGTAAATTTTTAAACTACTATGGCGCGTCCAAAAGCTGAAAAAGGCAACAATACCAAGTCAGTGCGAGATGCAGAAGCAACTCAAGCGATAATTTTGGCAGCAGCAGAATCAGAGTTTGCCCAACATGGCTTTACAGCAGGGAGAACAGAATCGATCGCCGCTAAAACAGGCGTGGCAAAGTCAATGATCTATTATTACTTCAAAGATAAAGAAGGTTTGTATCGAGCGGTTTTGGAGCGATCGCACGCCGATCTTTTAACAACGGTTCGGGATTTAGAATTAGAGAATTTGTCGGCTGAAGCTGCGTTAGAAAAATTTTTGAGAGCATTACTCGATTGTGTATCTCGCAATCCGCAACTACCAACGCTTATGTTTCACGAAGCATTACAAAACCAAGGGAAATACTATAAGCGCAGTAGTTCATTAAGTATTGACTCAACCTTAATAGAAATCTTAGAAAAAGGTGTTGTTACAGGAGAATTTCGTCATCTCGATCCCTTTCAATCCGCTATCAATATTATGGGAACTTGTTTGTTTTATTTTATTGGTGCAGGTAACATTCAACAGCATCATCAAGGGAAAAAGCTTTTGAGTAAAGCAATGCTAGAAGAGCATACCCAAGAAGCGATCGCGCTAATTTTGGCAGGTGTGCGACAATCTTGCTCTAATTGATCGAGTTTTATCTGTTATAGATGACTTAAGTATGGGAAGTGTTAACTTTAAATAAAAATCCCAATCCTGCGCCGAATACTTCGGTCATTAGAGCAATTAAACGATATAAGACGATCGCTCCGAGACTATAACTAGAACCGATCGCATTATCGACTAAGACAATTGCAGTAGCTTCAAACACACCAACTCCACCAGAAATAGGTGAGACGATGCCTAGCGCCCAAGCAAAACCAAATCCAGCAGCTATAGGTACGATCGCTTCTGTAGCAATGGGAGAAAAGGAGAGAACAACCAATAAAAAGCTGATACTTCGCAATGCTAAAAATAGAAATTGTCCCGCGATCGCCAGCAAAGGATAAGATTGCATTTGTGGTTTTTGCCATTGTTTGAGCTTAAACAAATGTAAAATTTTCCAATCTATTAATTGCTCGATTAAGTTAGCCAACCTGGCAAATACATAAGGATGAACGCAGACAGCGATACCAACTAAACCAATCGAACATAATACTGTCGAGAGAGGATCTTTGCTAGCCAATAATCCAAATCCCAAACCTGCGGCGGAAATATAGACTGATTGCAAAATGACACTGACAATTCCTACTTCTAAGGATACACCGAGTTTTCGAGCCGATTTAAGTCTACCGTAAACTTGCCAGACATCGCCTGGTAAATATTTAGCAGGTTCAGTTGTTAAAAAAGTTGCCATTGCCCATCGCCAAGACACCGGATAGTTGAAATTTTTGATAATTTCACCCCAAAGAATTCCCGACAAACAGTGAGACAATAGGGATATTACTAGAGCAACTCCCAGATAAACCCAAGCATCTTGCTGTATTTGTAGATTTTTGATTTCTTGCCAATTATCGGAGAAGGCTTTGCCAACAACAATTAAAGTTGCAAGGATTATTCCCCAACGAAAGAGAACACCGAGATGCTTAAATTTCATGGAAAATTTCTCCAATTTTGGGCTTGCTGGTGGCGCTGCTACAATTAAAATTGTAGGCATAGAAAATTGCAAACTAGACAAAATTAGCGAAAATCGATCGCCCAGTAGCGTTCTTAAATGTTCTTCTGCCTCGCTGCTAAAATAAGCATCAGCCTCGCCTTCAGGGGGCATTTCGACAATTTCTCCTTGCAATAATTCCACCTGGCGATTGTCTAGTAATCCTGCCTCTATCATGGAGTGATATTCATCGATCGTGCATTTGGCTAACGTTACAGTCATGGCGATTAATTTTTATCTTGCACTCTGTTGCTTTTAAATCTTCAAGGATTTATTACGAAGCTATTTGCTCGATCGCCTGAAAAACTTGCTCCCAATTGGGAGAAGATGGTTGTCTTTTGAGGGCATTTTCTAGCCAGGTAGCGCGATCGCTTTGTTCTTTTTGCAATAATTCAAAATCGACCAAAATTTCGGGACGATGCCAACGCTGGCAAATTCTCTTAACTCGTTCGCCCATTTCCACCAATAATTTGTTATTAAAGGAGTAAACTTCTTCTAGAAATTGATGGCGAGGTATAGAGTATTGTCCTTGAAGAGATGACCAAACTTGCATCCCTTCATGTAGAAGATCTCGATTATTCCAAGCGATCGTCACTGTCTCTTCTGTAGACCATAACCAAATTCGAGGACTATGTTGGAGATAAGCTGCATCCAATTGTCGATCGCCTATCCATGAAGTAGCTGCCATAAATATTTCATAGATATCATCTTCTCGAAGTGGATCGCGATCGGATTCCCTGTCCATCCAATCTGCTGCTCGATCGTACCAAGCAGAACGCTCTTGATAGCTCATCTCCAAAATTTGACACAATTCGGATGGTAAGGGATTGAGTAGATTGGGAAGGATATCGAGCAGATCTTCCCATAATCTAACTACGTAGTAGTCAACCAACGAGCCATGGTAAGCACCAGGATAGAGAGTAGCATGGTAGTTAACAAATTCACTGGAATAGTTGAATAAATAATCAGGTCCAACCTTTAATCGATAAAATCCTTCAGTAAAGCCAAACCAAGACAAACTGAAATTGTCAGTTTTGCCCCAGGGATAGACTTTTTCTAACGAAACAAGCTCAAATTCAAACAGCATTGCTGAAAAAATTTTTACTGCTGAATTCCTTGTAAAATATTTTGGATGGGAGCAAGAAGATTCATAATCGGTGAACTGTTAGTTCCTGGTGCTGGTTGCTGAGGAACTCCTGCTGTGGGTTGCTGAGGAGCTAACCCTGTGGGTTGCTGAGGAGCTAACCCTGCGGGTTGCTGAGGAGCTACCCCTATGGGTTGAGGAGAACTTTTTACTGTTGGTTGAATGGGAATTTTTCCTGCGATCGCACCAGAGTTACCACTTATATATACATGTCCCGTGAGATTACCTTGATAGGAGCGTCTAGCTACATTCCAACCTGGATCGAGGAAGATTTTTAAGGCTCCTTGTGCCATTCCATAGGTTCTACCAACATGCACAACTGGTTGACCATTTTGAGTACCAACTAGATGCAATTCTCCATTTTGAGGAACAACTCTAAGTAAGTAATCTAATCCTACATCTTGACCGTCTACACGAAGAGAATAGCCGTTACTATCACTACTGCGCTTACAAGATTGGGAAAAATCAAAATTCAGCAATAAAGGATTTACAACAACGGGATTTTGACCGCTTTCACTCCAACATTGTTGTTGGCCTGGAATTTGTTCGACAACCATTAAATTATAGCCCTGTGTACCTGCTCGAAGTGGTACAGCCATTAAAATAACGTTATTGCTCGGTATCTGTGCTTCCTCGAAATTAGTAGCATCTACCTTTTTTAAGGGCATCAAACTGGCAAAACTAACAGTAGCAGCAAGTGAAATTAATTTTAATAGTTTCCAAGTTTTCATGGTCATAATTTTTAATTGCAAATTTTCACGATCGCATGATAAATTAGCAGCTCAAAACCTGGTCAACTTATCTTAACCAGAAGCAACTCAAAGCCTTTAACCAAGTATCAAAGCAATTGCCAATGCCCAAAAACATTTATTGATTTACACGGCAATTGTTAACAACAGCGAGCAAAAAGTATAGTTTTTTTCTACACAAATTAAACTAGTAAACTGCCAATAAACTATAAAATTTATGGCTACTTTAAAGATATAACATGTTTATATGTAGAAAAAAGTTTTTTTAGGTTCTATTTATAAAAAAAACTTAATATATTTCAAACCGATCGATCTCCCTTACTCAGGGAACGCTTTCCCTCTTTCCTGCTTGCAATAGAAGCGTTTTATGTAAACTGCCGTAACTATTCCAAGCTGTCCTAGTCCAGAAAAAGCGATAATAAAAGTAGGAGAATAGCCTTTTTTCTTGCCAAACATTTTCCGAGATCTAGCTTTGTAGCGATCGAAAGGAGGTGGGTTATGGTTCCGACTATTTTATACACCATCGAAGTGATCCGAGAAGAAGCATCTCAACTAGTCAAACAAGGTTTAGTCAAGCGTAATGCGCCGATTTATACTCTCTGTCAATACCTTCCTCCTCGCGAATGGTGTTGTATTGAGTGCGAACTAGAGAGAAACGAATATTTGCTTAGAGATCCGATTATCGATCTTCTTGGTCGTGAGGATTGGGAGGAAGATTAGAGATTATTCGATCTGGGGGAGGTATTATGAATCCTATTGCCGATTTTTTGCCCAGAATGATCAAATCTGAGCCAAGCACCTTATTAGTATTGCCAGTACGTAACGTTGTACTTTTACCAGGAATCACCTTACCTTTAGTAGCAGGTAGACCGCGCTCGGTCGCAGTGAGTGAGGCAGCTTTACTCAATCCCAACAAACAATTAATTATTGCTACCGTTCGTCCAGAAGCCAATTCAAGATTAACTGAAGATGCTACTGCTGAGGTTGAAAAGCTAGAAGAAATTTATCCTATTGCTACTCTGGCAGTAGTGCAGCGCATGATGCGTCTGGCAAAAGGGACGATCCAATTAATCGTTCAAGGATTGGAGAGAGTTCAAATCGAACAGTTAGAAATCGTCAACAATACCTATGAAGCTAAATTTCATCGGCTGCCAAAACTCAAACTAGAAACAGCTATTGCCAGAGAAACTTCAGCAGCAACCATAGATGCACTAACAGGCGCAATTAAAGCACTTTGGCAAGAATTTGCCTCAATTAGTCCTAATTTTCCTGACGAGTTATTAGCAGTTTTACTGCAAGCAACTGAACCAGCAGAGTTAGCATATCAAACCTATATGCTGCTTGAGCATGACGTTCCTAAAATTCAAGCGATCTTAGAAGAGGAAAATTTAGAAAAGCTTTTGCGAGAAACATTAGCAGATTTTAGTCAAGAATTAGAAGTTCAACGCTTGCGGGGAAAAATTCTCGGCGAGACGAAAAAAGAAATTGACAAGGAACAAAGAGAATTCTTTTTGCGGCGACAATTAGCTGAAATTTCCAAAGAACTCGGAGAAATCGAACCAGAAACCCAAGAAATTGAAGAGTTGCGATCGCGCCTGAGTGAAGCTCAATTACCCGAAACTGCCCGCAAACAAGCAGAAAGAGAGATTTACCGTTTGGAAAGAGTTGGCAACAACTCAGCAGAGGGAGGCGTAATTCGCACCTATGTTGACTTGTTGTTAGAAATGCCTTGGCATAAAACTGTCCAAGATAATCTCGATTTGCATAATGCTAGAGAAGTACTCGATGACGACCACTACGGTTTGGCTAAAGTTAAAGACCGTATTATCGAACACTTGGCAACTCTTAAGTTAAAACAAGCTGCTTGGCAAGAACAACCAACTCTATTGCCTTTAGAAAATATATCCAAACCACTAGAAGAATATACTGTCGGTACAGTTCTCTGTTTTGTCGGTGCGCCAGGGGTAGGTAAAACTAGTTTGGGTCGATCGATCGCCCGTGCTTTAGGTCGTCCCTTTGAGAGGATCAGCCTTGGTGGTTTGCGCGATGAAGCAGAGTTAAGAGGACATCGCCGCACCTATATCGGTGCGATGCCTGGTCGTATCGTGCAAGCTTTGCATCGAGTTGGTGTCAAGAATCCAGTGATTATGCTGGACGAATTAGATAAGGTAGGGATGGATTATCGTGGCGATCCTGCTTCAGTGTTACTCGAAATCCTCGATCCCCAACAGAATTATTGTTTCCGCGATTTATATCTAGACTTAGAATTCGATTTATCACAAATTTTCTTTATCGGTACTGCTAATAACTTAGCCAACGTACCCGCACCCCTAATCGATCGCTTGGAAATTATCGAACTAGCTGGTTACTCAGACCAAGAAAAATTAGCGATCGCCCTTAAATATCTCTTACCGCGTCAGTTGCAGAAAGCTGGACTTCCTCAAGATGCCGTTCAACTACCAGCAGAAACTCTGCGTCGCGCGATCGAGTTTTACACTAGAGAGGCAGGAGTGCGCCGTCTAGAACAACAAATCGGTACTCTCTGTCGTAAAGTTGCCCTACGCTATGCCAATGGAGACACTAACCTTGTAACCATTCATCCCGAACAATTAGAAGAATTACTCGGTGCCAAACAATTCCTGCGCGATGAGATGCGAAAAGCACCTAGACCTGGTATCGCCACAGGTTTGGCTTGGACGAGTGCAGGAGGAGAAGTATTATTTGTTGAGGCGGTTCTGTTACCCCAAGGTGAAAATTTAACCCTGACGGGACAATTAGGCGAGGTAATGGAGGAGTCAGCACAGATTGCCTATTCCTATATCTGGTCAAATAGTTCCAATTTAGGCATAGATGCAAGTGTTTTTAAAGATAACGGCATTCACATTCACGTTCCCTCTGGTGCAGTTCCCAAAGATGGGCCTTCGGCTGGAATCACGATGACAGTCGCGATCGCTTCGCTATTAACCAAGCAACCAGTCAGAACAGATACGGCGATGACAGGAGAAATCAATCTTAGTGGAGAAGTTTTAGCGATCGGTGGTGTGCGCGAAAAAGTCTTAGCCGCTTGTCGGACTGGAATTAAGCGAGTTATCTTACCGAGGGAAAACGAAAAAGATTTGGTAGATTTACCAAATGATGTTTGTACCGATTTAGAGTTTATCTTCTGCGATCGCATCGAACAGGTTTTAGAAAATGTTCTGGTTGATCGGGTTTTTAAAAATTAGAAGACAAACCAATTCGGTAAGTTAATTCAGGCTGATAAATGCGATTTGCTTTTTCATAAGTTCCATTAGTTAAGTTTTCTAAAAACAATGTCAATCCCAATCCACGGTTGATAGGAACGCGGAAGCCTAGATCGAAACTAAGCCAAGATGGAGAAAACTCACGACTATTTTCGCCAGGATTGAGGAATAAGGCTCGACGCGCACCACTGAAGTAATTTGCATATAAATTTACTTCCCAACCATTAGCTGCGTAACCAACTCCCAATTGTCCTACAGAAAAAGGAATCAAACTCAATTGCCATCCTTTCTCAATGCCGCTAGCAATCTTAGCATCGGTATAGGTATAGTTCAAAAAAGTTGACCAATGCTTAGAAATTTGCCATTTTAAAGCCATTTCCAAACCATTAGTATTAACTAGTCCAATGTTTGTCCAACGTCCAGACTGAACCGATAAACGGTCTTTTAAACGACTGCCAAAATAGGTAAACTCCCCTGTCAACCCAGAAGAAAATTGAACGCTTATTCCCGCCGTCCGAGACGAACCTGTTTCTGGCTTCAAATCTGGATTTGACAACCAATTGTGAACTGTATCGTAAACATAAAGCTGGTCTAGTCCTGGGTTGCGATGCACAGATACAAAACTGCTTCGCACAGAGACACCTGGAGCGATCAACCACTGTAAACCCAGACTAGGGTTTAAATAATTACCAAAGTCATTGGTGAAATTCTGGCGCAGCCCAAATTCAGCCTGTATAGTTTTGCTAAGTTGCCAAGTATTGAGAGCAAATAAAGCAGTCTGAAAGCGGTCTTTGTCAACTTCCCCATTAAATTCTGTCGCTCTAGGTAAAGTACTAGAAGGTTCGCCTGTGAGAAATGAATTCTGTAAATCTACTCCCCAACGCAGATTATTAGTCTTACTAGTTTGCCAATCATGATCGATTCTGGAGTTCAAAGTGCGGGAATCAAGTTTGCCTGTACGATAAAAAGTTCCTTGAGTTGGACCATAGGTACTGAAATAATCTTGATTGAAAGCTACTGTTGTATTTAGAGTTGAATCATCGCTATTACCTAGCATTGCTTTCCAAGTTAGTCCAGCATTAACTTTGTCGTGGTCTAGGCGATCGCGCTGAAGTGGAAAACCAAAATAAAGTAATCCCCGACGGCTATTTGTAGTAGCCACATCTAGACTTAAATTGTTGCGTGGATTCAGGTCTAGGCTGAGATTACCGTAATAGTTATTTAATTTGGTATCTCCATTAAAAAGCCGTCCATCATCCCCTCGATTAGCAGCCCCTAAAGGCACTTTGTAATCGTTGTCTGTTTTAAAGCGTTCGTAGCTAAGGGTATAGTCTAGATCGCCACTTGAGCCTGCAAAATTACCACGATAATTAGTTGCACCAAAAGAGCCAAATTGAGCTAAACCATTGAGTTTGGGAACACCACTTCCTTTTTTAGTTTTGATGTTGACGACACCGCCTATCGCTTCCGAACCATAAAGAGTTGCGCTTGTACCGCTAGATAGTTCTACCTGCTCGATCGTCCCTGTGGGAATGCTGTTTAAATCTGTCCCACCGTGATAAGTGCTGATATTAGTCCCGATCGATCTTCCATTGTCTTTATTCTTTATTTTCAGAGCCATTATGGGAACTTCTCAAAAATGTCAGGATTTAAGATAATTGTGACCCCAAAGGGTTCTGTTAGTCTTCGACGCACTTTGTATACGCAACCTGCGAAGTGCCTACTTTGTAGCTCCCATCTTTCTATCTAGATTTCACCCCGCAAGCAAAGATGGTGTTAAAGAAGCCTTGTTCCGAGAAATCAGGTAACTGTCTGACGCGAAGATCGACATCGACAAAGCCGTTATCCCAAAAACAACTGAGTAGATCGTGAGGTTCTAACTGAGTTGAAGGGAAACACAAATCTCCCACTCGATAAAACGTACCAGAACCACAAGCTGAAGTAATCAGAACCCCTTCAGATTGAACCATGCTCATAATATTAGTCATATACGTCCGCCATTCCTCTTTATTGAGGCTAATACCTTCAGCACAAAAATGAGCGGTCACTAGTGGATAGAAATTCTGCTTTCCTTCTCCTAGGGGATTAGGCTTTCTTACATCGCCAGGTAATACTTGAGTGACTCTTTGGCGAACAGCATCCTCTCGCAGTTTAACTTCTAATTCTGTTGGCTTCGGGCGACCTTCAAGACGTAAAATTTCTGAGGTAAAAGCACGCCAATCATGAGCGTCTGCATCCAGAGACAGCCACTTTTTTATTTCGTTTAAGTTAGATTCTAAATATTCTGAAACGTGAATTTCTTCAGCCTTAGCAGCTAAAGGCATAAGATGAGAAACAACTGGTCCACTACCAAAATCTAAAGCAACGTCTACAGAAGGAACTCTACGCAAGGAATCTATTAAAAATTCTAAGCAAAATCGTTCGTCAGACATAATCTCTGAATAATAATCTGAGAGATATTTTTTGGGATTCCAATCAGTATATTTTGAGTATTGAACTTCAGTAGTTTTCATTATGCTTAACCTTGCCTTACCAGAGCTAATAATCGATCGCTTTTTGGTTGCTTTCCTCAACAATTAGAGTACCCAAAACTTCCTCTAAATCTCACAGGAGTCGGTTAAACTTTTTTAGGCAAGGCTTACCAGATAGTTTGAATAACTGATAAAGTTCTAATTTTAGTATCGCAAGTTATAAGAGACAAATTGAGAGATAGGGCAGTTGCAGCGATGATTCTATCCCCCATCTCTGGTACGGTTTCGCGGGGAATTTGGCTTAGACAAAAAGCAACTGAAAAATCGAGAGAGGCAATGGTAAGGGCTGAATTGCGATCGTTCAATTCTCGCTTGAGCCTTTCTAGCGTTTCTGTGACCAGTTTTCCCTTTTCTACTAAGTAGGTAATCTCTACAATTGATATTGCTGAAAGATAGATGCGATCGCCATTACTCAAAGCTGCTTCAATAGCAGTATTAGCTGTTTGAGAGAGTTTGGGAGAATTAAAAAAATACCAGACGACAGCATGGGTATCAAGCACAATAGAACTCATAAATCGATGTCTTTGGGAAAATTAGCCCATATTTCATGTTTAGCTTCGGTTATCTCAGTTTCAGTAAGATCGACTTGAAGATCTGCCCATAATCCCCGCAGACTATGATGTGTTTTTGATGGCATTCGCATTTTTAGAAATTCAACAAAATTTAGCACTTCTTGCTGTTTTTCAAGAGGTAATTCTTGTAAAGCTATTAAAACTGCTTGTTGGATATTAGCTATATTTTGCATTGTCAACTTTTCTATCCCAATCTTCCCATAATTTTATCCTAGTGTTTTTCCAAGATGCGTTTAGTTTTAGTTTCTATATTTTGCTGTCTTAAATTGCAATAGCCAATCAATAAACTGTGAGTTAAGAGTTTGCGGACAACTAATACCACTTCCATTTAATAGGGCGATCGCATTTTGACAATCAAACATCTGGCTACCAGCTAACCACATTTCTAAACGGGTTAACTGATGTTCCCCAATAGATGGGATGATTACTGGAGCAAGAGTGCTTAGAGAATTCTGGCGATCGCTCACTGTGGTTTGCCACTCCTCATAGCTAACTAACTCGATCGAATGTCCAAAAGAAATAAGCAAATCGACAATTTTATCGAGAGGAATAGGATGAGGATTGAGTAGGTGAAAGGCTTTCCCCACTAATTCTGGTTGACGGGAAAGATGAACGATCGCTTGACTTACATAGTCTACAGGAGTCATATCGAGCATCAAATCTAGATTAGGAGCAATTTGGAGTTCAATTAGACTTGTTAGGAAACGACACATCACGTCTTCAGGGTTAGAGATTCCCGTTTGCGAATGTCCAGTTACCATACCCGGTCGATAAATATAAATTGGCAGTCCTTGAGTACCAGACGATGTTACCATTTGGGCGTTGCATCCCTGCGGGATGATCTGATAATAGTAAAGAATGAAATGTCCTAATTGTCAGTCTAATCAAATTCGTAAAAATGGTCACCGTAGAGGAAAACAAAATTACCAGTGCAAGGAGTGTGGTCGCCAATTGATCACAAAGCATTCTCATGTAGGATATTCTCTGGCGGTGAAAGAAAATTGTCTAAAAATGTATGTCAATGGTTTGGGATTTCGAGCCATAGAAGACGAGTATTTAAAGCAAACCTCGCCGATTATTGCCAAATAGACGGACAGGATATCTACGAAGAAAGAGTTTTTGAACTATCATCTCTATCCGCACTCCGCAAACGCATTAAAAATGCTAACGCTTCTCTAGAAGGAACTGGATTTCCCGAATTAATGGGATCCCTAGATAACTTTTTAGTCAAAGAACGAGCGATCGCACAACTCAGGCAAGCAAGAACTTTAGCAAAACAAACCTATAATCGCGTTCGAGAAGCAGTAGAAAGACGCATTCCCCTATTAGAACAAGATATTCAAGAAGTAAAAACTAGAATCGATTCTGTTGCGCCAGAATTTGAATTGCTCACCGAAATTCGCGACGATTTTCAACAAGAAAGATGATATCAAGGCGCGTAAAACTGAATTAGATAATTTAGTCAAGCAAAAAGAATCTGTAGAAATTAACCAAGGTACAGAAATAGAACGTCTGAAAACCTTAGATAAAAATATTAATTCCGAATCAGAAAAAATAGAGAAAGCATATCAATCGTTTTTGTTGACTGCTTAATTGAGCGAAATAAAAATAATATAAAGTGATCGCTGTTGTTTTATTGTTCTTCTATCCTCCAATCTTCCAATTGCAACTTAGGTAAATAATCGTTATAGCAATTTGTTCTGCTCTAACAGATAAGAATATATTTTTGAAAATTTTTTCAGAAAAAAGTAGGAAAATAAAGATTAACTTAGGTAAAAGTTCGCACAAAGCAAGATTAATAATATTGGTTCGATTCAATGAGAAAAATATCAGCAATTCTACTCTTTTTATCTTTAATTTCAATCACTTTGAGATCGGAAGCAAATACAGAATATCTGTTTGACAAACATTCTTCATCTATTCACTTCGATCGCCACCAGACTAATGAGCCTGCAACTTTAGCACAAGCCCAAGGACTCAAGGAAGCTCAGATTCAAGGTATTTATCTCATTCTTAAATATGGCTACAGTAACGGAATCACCATAGAATACAAACCTTATTTACTATTAAAAGACGGGTCGGTATATAAAAACTTAAATTCATCACCGATGGATCTAGATGTTGCTAAATCAAAACAAACAGAATCAAAAGAGTGGGGAACTTGGAAAATTAAAGGTAAAACTTTAAGTATTCAATGGAATGATGGTAAGAGTAATTCTTGGGATGA
>CAZJTL010000117.1:13079-16072 GCA_964548905.1 uncultured bacterium
ATAATTGGTTTAAAGCTTTTGCTGCTAAAAAGGGAGATAGTTTGAACGGAAACTATAAGTCTCTTAGTATTGGAGGCAATACAGCTATTGGTGGCGATGTGATGACTGCCGCTTTTAATAATATTGTCTTTTTACCCAATGGTCAATTTAGCCAAGAAAAAGGAGCAGGAGCTTCAACTAGTAATATTGCTACCAGTTCACAAAATTCAGCAAATGGTACTTACCAGTTAAACAATTACACTATCGAATTTCGCTATGGAGATGGTAAAGTTGTTCGCAAAATGTTCTATTTTTATCCAGATGAAGGGGAAAAAACTGATGAAACAGTTGGAATTGGTAACAGCAGTTTTGTCAAAAGAAAACCTTGACAGAGGTACTTATCATTTTGTTAATACAACCTAACTAATTGACAACTGCTTCTAATTTTCCCTCGATTTGAATACCTCGCGCTGACATTGCTTCTTCAAACAAATGAGTGGGTAAAGCTCGTTCAACTGCCCAAACTCCTGGTCGATAGAGTTTTTCATCTAATAATAATTGAGCAATACTTCCCGTGCCACAACCAGCAGCGATCGCGGTATTTTCATGTACCATGGTCGAGCAGTATTTGTATTTTTCTCCATCTTTTTCACCAGTAATTTCTGCCCTCATAGCTACTCCAATTCCACTAAAGCGATCGCTCACTTGTGTCATTAAATAACTAACACGAGAAAAGAATTCAATTCCTTTAGGACTCTCAATCCAAGCTGAAGGAAAAATATGAGCAGTAATCCAGGTTAAATGATTGTATAAATCGGGAACGGAACCAAATTTAGTAATAATAGTTTTAACGGGAAAAGACTCAGCAAAAGTATAAGTTTCTGGAACATCGAACCAATAAACTCCTGTCTTACCATAGGGCTTAGGAAATTCGATCGTCTCGCGATCGCTATAAGGTAAAACTTGTTGCCATTTACCATCAATCCAAGCAGAAAAAGCTGTTCTCAATCCTAAAAAAGTGGTACGCATTACTGTAATACCAGCACCACCAGAACCAGCGACAACATAACTTAAATGAATTTTTTCAGCTCGATCGAATTGCTCTACTCCCTGTCTGACCATACTATTAGAAATACCAGGAAAAATTCCCGTATTTAAAATTGCTGTCACTCCTGCTTTAGTAGCTAATTCTCGATAGTTAACTGCCTGTTCGTAAAAAGAACGATGATCGCTTACATCGATATAATTAACACCTTTATCGATACAAATTTTTAAAACTCTGCCATCTCGATAGTGAAAAGGTCCCGCACAATGAATGACTAAATTAGCATCAGCGATCGCTCTTGTTAAGGTATCAATATCTTCTAAATCTAAAGGTAAATAATCGGCAAATACTTGAGGTAATAATTCAACTGAACTGCGATCGCCTTGTCTTCCCGTTATCGTTACTTGAGCATCGGTATAAGTTAGTAAATCCTTGGCTACGCTATTACCTATTCTGCCTTTTCCTCCCAGTATTAAAACTTTTTTGTTATTCATAGTTCATAGTTTATGGTTCATTGCTGATAGCTGTAGAACTCTCCCGTATATAATGCTATAATTGTGAAGCTGTAATCCAAGTCTCACAATGGTTTAGAGCTTTTAAACAATGACAAATTTTACTCGTGCTAACAATACTCAACCAGTACTTCTAAATGTTAGCAATACCATTCTCCACGTTACACCTGAAGAATTTGATTCTCTATGTATTAATAATCCCGATCTAAGACTTGAATTAACTAAAGACCATACATTAATTGTTATGCCTCCAACAGGCGGTGAAAGTGGTGAAAAAAATTCAGAACTAACTTTTCAAGTTACTGCTTGGAACAAAAAAACTCAACTGGGAAGAGTTTTCGATTCCTCAACTGGATATGACTTTATCGCCATCGGTGGTGGCAAAATGTCTCCAGATGTGTCTTGGATTGAAAAGTCACGGCTAAATGGATTTGATATCAAAGGTTTTATTTCAGTAGTTCCTGATTTTGTCATTGAGCTTCGTTCTGCTACTGATAACTTGAAAACACTACAAGCTAAAATGATAGAATATCAAAGGCTAGGAGTAAAATTAGGACTATTAATTAATCCTCAAGACAAACAGATTGAGATTTATAGCTTAAAGCAAGATGTCGAAGTGTTAGAATTTCCTAGATCGGTCAATTGTAATTGGTTGATGCCTGAATTTGAGTTGGATTTAGCTGAAATTTGGTAAATGCTGATGCAAAATATATTTAGAAAAAGGATTGCCCAAAAACGGATAATAATTAAAAAATTTCCCTTAAATCTAAATTAAATCCAGGTAGTATCTCTTCTCCTGATAGAGTTTGAGGATTATTTAAGATTTCTACTTGCTGCCCAGAGCGATATATTTCGACTGTTTTAGCTGATGGCTCAATTAACCAACCAAGTTGAGTGCCATTCTCTAAATATTCTTGCATCTTTGCCTGTAAGTCTTCATATCGCTGATTTTTCAAATCGCTAGGACTTACTAACTCGATAACAAAATTAGGAACGATCGGGGGAAATCCATCTTGTTGTGCTTGAGTCAGTTGATTCCACCTCTCTAGTCTAATCCAACTAACATCAGGACTTCTTCTTGCTCCATTAGGTAAAACAAACACTGTAGAAGAATCAAATACTTCTCCAGTACCATCTCGATCTGCCCAATTTCCCAATTGTTGTGTTAAACGACGATTTTTTCTTCCTGCTGTTCCGCCAGTAGGACTCATTATAATTAATTCTCCAGTTTTAGTTAACTCCAATCGTGCTAATTGTTCAGCATATGCCAGTTGCTCAAATTGTTCTGGAGTTACTCGAAATCCTTTAGGAATGGCGATCGCTTCCATTTTTCTCGTTTTAACTGATGTCTTCGATTATTATTTTAAGGTTTTAGATATCAACAAAATATGCCAGGGGTAATAGATTAGACCTCTTGCAAAAGTCAGAACAAAATAAGAGAAAATAATTCAAGACCT